>NZ_JBHYRN010000009.1:0-194738 GCF_042749305.1 Nocardia sp. NPDC058705
GGTTAGGCGCCGGTGCGTAGGCGACGAAGGAGCAAGCACCGGCGCCTAACCGGCGGCCCCTTGGGGCCGCGACTCGAGCGCGCCAGCGCTCCAATAAACACAGCGTCAAACCTCAGGGACTACTCAAACCCAGGCTCTGCCAAACAACCCATCTAGCCCCTGCCACAACCCATCTGGGACTACCAAACCTCTGTGGCCTTGCCCTACAACCCAACCCGGTACTACCAAACAATCAACCCAGCTCGGTACGGCCTACCCCAGCACCACATTCCGGCGCTTGGCCAACAGCTTGTACAGCGTCTGCTGGATGGTCTCACGCACCTGGTCGGTGACATCGAACATCGTCATCGGATCATCGGCCTCTTCCGGCTCGAACGCCGTAGTCGCGATCGGCTCACCGAACTCGATGTACCACTTCGACGGCATCGGCACCGCACCCAACAGCCCCAGATGCGGGAACAGCGGCGTCACCGGGAAATACGGCAGCCCGAGCAGACGAGCGAGCGGCTTGATATCGGCCAGTTTCGGGTAAATCTCCTCCGAACCGACGATCGACACCGGAATGATCGGCACCCCGGCCCGCACCGCAGCCGACACGAACCCGCCGCGCCCGAATCGCTGCAGCTTGTACCGATCGGCGTAGCTCTTGCCCACGCCCTTGAACCCTTCCGGGAACACCCCCGCGATGTGTCCGGAGCGCAGCAGCCGCTCGGCATCGGGATGGCAGGCCAGCGTGTGCCCGGCCTTGCGTGCCAACGCGCCCAGCAGCGGCATCTCGAAGATGAGGTCGGCGGCCAGTAGTCGCAGTGCTCGCTGCTGCGGGTGCTTGTCGTGCACGGCCAGCTGCAGCATCAGCCCGTCGATCGGCACGGTGCCCGCGTGGTTGGCGACCAGCAGCGCGCCACCGACCGCGGGAATGTTCTCGATGCCAGCGACCTCGACGCGGAACCAATAGTCCGACAGCGGCCGCAGCGCGGGCAGGATGACCGATTCGAGCAGGTGCCGGTCGTAGCCGAACTCGTCGACCTGGTAGTCGCCGGTGAGTCTGCGGCGCGCGAACTCGGCAGTCTTCTCGATCTGCTCGCCGACGGCATCGCGCACGATGTCGGTGAGCGACTTCGCAGGCAGCGCGGGCATGCCGGGCCGACGCTCGCTGAGGGAGGTGACCGGCATCGCCTGCATCGGCTGATCCGGCCATCGCCGGGTCTGCGGTCGCTGTCGGGTCTCGACATTCACGTCGAGACGAATGACTTTCGCTCCCTCGTTCATGTACGCGCTCCTGTACCGGCCCCGATGAGGCCGAGCAGTTTGTGTTCCGCGGCGTCGATCCAAGCCGGATCGAAGACGGGCCGCAACGCTGCGCCCGCGATGAAGTCATCGAACGCCTGGACCGTGGTCCAGCGTGGGGTGAAACCGAGTTCGGTACGCATACGGGTGGTGTCGAGCCCGCAGCCGAAATAGAAATAGTCGGGTTGTTCGCCACTGAATCCGCGCATGATCGGGCCCATCAGCGAGCGGCCGACCGTGCGGAAGACGAAAAAGGGCACCGGCGCGACGATGCGCCCGGCTCGGCGGATGGCCTGCGACATGGCCAGCGCGCCGTCTCCGGCAATATTGACCGTGCCACCGTGCGCACGCTGCGCCGCGTGCACCAGCACCGCGACCGCGTCTTCCTCGTGCAGCAATTGCAGTCGGGCTTCGCGACCCAGGACGGTCGGGGTGATCGGCGAACGCAGGTATTGCACGCCCCGATCGGCCAGGCGCGGACCCACGATCGGCGCGAAACGCAGAATCGATGCGGAGATATCGGGCCTGCGCCGCGCCATTCCACGCACCAGCGCCTCGATATCGATCATGTCGCGCGCGAACCATCCCGCGGGCGGGGTGCGCGCGCCCATTTCCTCGGTGAATTTCGCCGGATCCTTGGCGCTGCAGCCGTACACCGCCGATGACGATCGCACGACCACGCGCCGCACCGACGGCGCCTTCTGACACACGGCGAGCAATTGCATCGCGCCGAGCACATTGAGATCCTTCATCACCGCACGTCCACCACCGGCGGGCGGACGGGTGAGCACGGCCGCGTGCACGACGGTGTCGACGTCGTTGTTCTCGACGACCTTGCGGATCAGCGGGTTTCTGATATCGGCGCGCACGAACTCGGCACTACCCATTTTTCGGCGCAGCTCACGGCTGGGGGTGACGGTGTCCACCGCGATGACACGTTCGACGCCGGGTTCGGCAGCCAAGCGTGCCGCGACGTTGCCACCGAAGAAGCGGCTGGCACCAGTGACCAGCACAACCTTCGGCGCGTGTCGTTCCCGTGTGTCGGAACTCGAACCTGACCCCACTCAAAGCCCCCTGCTCATCGTGTTTCGCGTACCAGAGTAGCCGCATTCGCGCCACTCACCGTCACGATCTACAAGCTTTTAACACTGGCGAGGTATTCGCACACAGCAAGATTCACAAACCGGGTCATTTCACAGCGAGAGCCCGCCACCATCGAAACGGTGACGGGCCCATCGCAGGCACGCAGGCTTACTTGCCGAGTTTGCGCCGCTGAACACGCGTGCGGCGAAGCAGCTTGCGGTGCTTCTTCTTCGACATACGCTTGCGGCGCTTCTTGATCACAGAACCCATAGGGTTTCCTCGCGTTCTCTCTACTCGGCATACACACGCGGTCTTCACGTGCGTCGTTTGGCGCCCGCGCCGCCGGGGCAACCGGACACCACGAACGGTGCCACCGGCAGGCGGACACGAACCAGTTGTCCATGCTACCGGTGGACCGTCGCGGCAACGAAACCGCCCTTACACCTGGCCGGACCAGCTCACCCAGCGTCGAAGTACGACGTCTCCAGGTAGTCGTGCACCGCCTTCGCGTGCACTCGGAACGAGCGGCCGACCCGCACCGCGGGCAGTTCACCCGAGTGCACGAGCCGGTACACCGTCATTTTCGACACCCGCATGAGATCGGCGACTTCGGCGACGGTGAGAAACTGCGTGCCACCGCCGATCACCGTTTGCGGGGTGGCGCCGACCCGTGGTGCGGGCGAACCCGAACCACCGCCCGACGCCGATGGATTACTTGACATTCTGTTCGCAGACATCATGGCACCATTGACCTCCGGCACGCCCGCGCCGCCGGCTTCCCCACCAGCGGAACAGACACGCACGTGCTTCTACGAGCTTAGCGGGACCAGTGGGATTACTGCGACGGGTGGGAGAAATCGGTTTTCAAACCGGGTACCCAATCGTCACTCGTTCGTTGCGCCCTGTTCGGCCGATCGCCGCTTGGCTGCGTGTAGCGCCTCGGTGAAGGCCGAGCGCAGCGAACCGCGCTCCAGCTCCCGCAGTGCCGCGGCGGTGGTGCCCGCGGGTGAGGTGACCGCGGCGCGCAGTTCGGCCGCGCTCTGACCGGTCTCGTCCAGCAGGGCCGCCGAGCCGATCATGGTCTGGACAACCAGTTCGCTGGCCACCTCGCGGGTGAGACCGAGGCCGACACCGGCATCGATCATCGCCTCGACGACGAGGAAGAAATACGCCGGGCCCGAACCGGACACCGCGGTGACCGCGTCCATCTGCGCCTCGGGCACCGTCACCACTTTACCGACGGCTTCGAGCATCTCGCCGACCTGCTCTAGCTGCTCGGCCTTGGCGTAGCGGCCGGGCGATTGCACGCACATACCCTGTCCGACCAGCATCGGAGTATTCGACATCACCCGCACGACCGCGAAACCGGCGGGCAGTTTCGACTCGAGCCGCGCGGTGGAGACACCGGCGGCCAACGAGACGAGCACCTGATCGCGACCGTTGTCGAGGTCGGCCTTTGACAGGTCGGTGAGCACCGAGTCGACCACGCCGGGCTTGACCGCGATGACCACGATGTCGGCGCCCTCGACCGCGTCGGCGACCGAACCGCTCACCCGAATCTTGAAGCGCTCGGCGAGCTGCGCGGCGCGCGCGGCGAGCGGCTCGACGACAACCAGATCCTTGGTCGCCCTACCGGATTCCAGCAATCCGGCCACCAGAGCCTCACCGATCCGACCGCCACCGACTACCGCAATTCTCGTCATGGGGACAAGGTTAGTTGGCCGGTCTGGGTCAGCGCGCCGCCGGGATCAAGGCCAGCTGACGACTCTGGGCCACCACGGCGCCGGTGGAGTCGATGACCAGGTGGTCCTCGTCGAACATGCGCTCGCCGACCTCACGGGCGGTGGCGATCACGCGTAGCCAGCCGGGGGCGGGGATGCGGCGCAGGTAGGTGGTCATCTGGACGGTCGGCGACCAGCCGAAGTGGCCGAGGTTCATCGGCACCGGCGGGCTGATGTCGGTGGCCATCATGGCGAAGGCGGCGCGGGCACGCGGATCGGCTTCGTCGCCGTCGAACGGGCGGATCCACAGCCGCAGCCGGGGCGGGCCGGTCTCGCCGCGCAGGAATTCGCCCCAGGTCGGGTCGATCACCATGTGCGCACCCTGGCTGACGTGCACGATCTTGCCCATCGGCGACTCGTCGGTGTAGCGGAACGACTCGTCGACGGGCTCGGCGGGCATGTCGGTATCGGGGCCGGTCCAGCGGGTTTCCGTCGAATCCAGGTGACCGAAGGTGAAGGCGGTGCGTACGAGGGTGCGGCCGTTCTGGATCAGGTCGACGTCGGCCAGGCAGATCTGGCGGCCCTTCTTGCGGATGTGCACCGCGTACTCGACCTCGCCGGGGTCGGGGGCGCCGAGGAAGTCGGTGCTGGCCGCGATGGGGGCCATCTGGGCGAGGGATTCGTCGGCCTCGGTGAGCCAGCGGGTGGCCGCGGCGGCGGTGGCGGCGACCATGGTGCCGCCGTGGACCTTGGGGCCGATGGTCCAGGTGGGGGCGATGACGCCGGTGTAGCGGCCGGTTTCGGCATCGGTGGTGGTGAGCTCGGTCAGGTCGAGGACCTGGCTGAACGGGGCGTCGGTCGCGAGTTCTCGCGTCATCGTCACTCCTGGTCGGGGGGTGCAGCGGTTCGTACAGCGTACAAGTGTGGTGGGGTCGCGGGTATTCCGCGGTGGGTGGTGGGAGGGTGGGAGGCAGGGGTGTGGCGGGTGTGGCGTGGTTTTGCTTGGCGGTTTTCCGGGTGCGGGTGGTGGCAGGCAGGTGTGCTCGGTCAGGGTGGTTTGCCTGGCGGTTTACCGGGTCCGGGGCAGCTGTACCTTTGCTGTGTTTTTGGAGCGCTGGCGCGCTCGAGCGGGGCCCCGGAGGGCCCCGATCTTCCCTCCCTGCGGGTACTCCTTCGTCGCACCCTCCGGTCAGTCCAGATCGGGGCGGGCCCCTTTGGGTAGAGACTGCCTGGTGATTACCCGACCCAGAGACGTGCTCAATTGGTTGCTACGCACCGGCGCTGACCCGACCCAGGATGTCAACATCGATCGTCGCTTCGCATCCACCCGACCCAGGATGTAGGCATCGGTCGCTACACATCTTGGCCCCCGACCCAGGGGGTGGACATCGATGGTCGCTACGCATCCACCCGACCCAGGATGTAGACATCGGTCGCTACACATCTTGGCCCCCGACCCAGGGTGCCAGCAACGGTCGCTTCGCACTGGCTGGCTGGACCCGTTCGATTACGGCAGGTCGGCGTGGTGGGGTTGGGGGTCGGGGGTGGCGCCGGTGAGGTGGCGGCGGGCGAAATCCAGGGTGCGGGCCAGTTGGGCTGAGCGTTCGGCGGTGGTTCGGGCGTTTTGGGTGTTGATCTCGGCGACGGCGTGGCCTCGGAAACCGGTGTGCACCAAGTGTTCACACAGTTGGGCGCATGGTTGGGTGCCGTCGCCGGGGACGAGGTGTTCGTCGTGGGCGGCGCCTCGGCCGTCGGCCAGGTGGAGGTGGGCCAGGCCTTCGCCCATTCGGCGAGCGAGTTCGAGGGCGTCGGCGCCGGCGGTGGCGGTGTGGGAGAGGTCGAGGGTGTAGTGGTCGAAGCCGGTGTCTGTGGGGTCGTAGGAGGGGCTGAACGCGCTCACTGCGCGGCCGGGGCCTGCGCGGCGTTCCAGCCTGCGGACGGCGCCGTCGCGGAACAGGGTGTCGGCGCGCATCGGGAACATGTTCTCCACGGCCACCTTCACGGGGTGGTGCGCCTCGAGCTCACCGACCTGATCGGCGAAGCCCCTGGCGTAGCGGCGCTGCCAGCGAAACGGCGGGTGCACCACCACGGTGTCGGCGCCGAGCGCCTCGGCGGTGCGCACGCTGCGTTCGAGTTTGGCCACCGGGTCGGCGCCCCAAACCCGTTGGGAGATCAGCAGACACGGTGCGTGCACGGCCAGTACCGGTACGCCGTAGCGCTTGGCGTAGGACTGCACGGTCGCGATGTCCTGGCTGGCCGGTTCGGCCCACACCATCAATTCGACACCGTCGTAACCCAATTCGGCGGCATAACGGAACGCCGCCTGCGTGTTCTCCGGATACACCGAGGCCGTCGACAACCCGATCGCGATGTCCGCTCGTGCGTTCCCCACAGCCCACTCCCTGTATTCAGCTGGTACTGAGGAGAAAGGCTAGCGGTCCCAGCGTCACGAAGACGCCCACGACGACGGCGATCACAGTGCTGAAGATGTCGTCGGTGCGGCGCAGGATGCGAACCAGTGCCACCAGACCGAGGATCACGACCGTCGCCAGCGCCAGCGCCACCAACGCCATCGACTCCCACAGCGTCTCGAAACCCTTGAACAGCAACATTCCGGCGATCGCCGCGCCGACGCTCTGCGCACCCAGGATCATCCACTGGCGGCGGTTGGCGTTGTCGTCGTCGCCGCGCGCCATGCTCGACACGCGCGCGGCCCGGCCTGCCATCGATCCACCGGCCCGATTGCCCGCCTTCCGGCTCGCGGCTCGCGACTCCGCGAGACTCGCGGGCTTCGCCCCGGCACGACCCGTGGCCTTCGACTCGGCGCGACTGCCCGGCTTCGCGTCCGCGCGGCGCGACATTTTCGACTTGGCCCGGCTGGTCAGCTTCGACGCGGCGGCCTTGGTCGCGGCGCGCCTGCCCGCCCTGGTCGGCTTCGGTTCGTAGTCGTCGTCGTACTCGTCGTCGAAAGCCGCGTCGTCGTACTCGGATTCGGCGTAGTCGGCGTCGGAGTAGTCGTTGTCGACGTAATCACGGTCGACGTAATCGGACTCGGCGTAGTCGTCGGTGTCCTCGTCATCGGCCTGGCTGACGCCCAGGTGATGCACCTCGGTGCGCGCGTCGACCTCGGGACCGCGATCGGCCCGCTGCCGCAGCAGATCCCCGGCCACCGACTGCCCGGCCACCAGCGGCTGCTCCTGGCTGACCGGCGACCACGCGGCCGTCGGAAAACCGTCGCTCTCGGGCGCCGGCGCGGTCTTGTCCGGCCGGTGCCTGCGCGCCGACCACGACGGCAACCCACCGGACTTCGGCTGGCCGCGTCGGCGATCGAGCGAGGGACGCTGATCGGCACCGCGCGCGGGCGGAGCATCCACACCCGGCGCGAGGTTGTAGGCCTGAGTGGCCTCGGCATTCGGCGAATACCCGTTGGAAGTGGCGTCGCCACGACCCCCGTTGAGTCCGGAAGCGGCGTCCCCACGACCCGGCGCGAACTGCCCGTTGAACCCCGATGCAGCATCGCCACGACCGGGCGCGTTCAGTCCGGGAGCGGCGTCGCCACGGCCTGGCGCGGGCTGCCCGGGTGAGGACTCGCCGCGACCCGGCGCGTTGAACCCCGGAGCACCGTTACGACCCGCTCCGTTGAACCCTCGGGCGGAATCGGGCCCCTGTCGCCCGTCGACGGGCTGCCCGTCGAAAGATTCCCCATGGCGCCCGTTGAAGCCTGTTGCGGGCCTACCGTCGAAAGACTCACCCGGTCGACCGTTGAAGCCCGGCGCGGGCCGAGTGTCGAAGGACGGCTCGGAGTAGCCCGGCTGATCGCCGAACCCGGGACCGATCTCGGGAAGATCGGCCAACCCACGAGACTGCCCCGGACGACCCATGAACGCCTGCGGCGCGTCGATGCCCGCCTCGTACAGCGGCGCGTCGAACGACGGACGAGGTGCCGGGCTCGGCTCCACAGCCTCTTCCGCGGCTTCGGCGGCCCGCCTGCGCGCCGCGCGCCCACCGGTGACCGGCGGCGGTTTCGGCGGCTCGGCAAACGCCGCGGCCTCCGGTTCTTCCGGCCGATGCCGTCTGCCGCCGCCGACAGCGGGCAGCGCACCGGAGCCGAACATCTCGGCAATACCGGGATCGACCGGCTGCGCGGGACCACCGGGAACACCGAGTCGGCCGGGCACACGGCCGCCGCGCGAAGTGGTGTCGCGCGCTTCGGCGCGGAAGGGCCCGAACGGATCCGACGTCGGTCGCTGTTCGGCGAGTCCGAGCGGATCGGAGTTACCCGCATCGGGGTCGAATCGAGTGATGGGGCCCGACATCGGCGAGAACGCGGGCTCGGCCGGACCGGGCGGCGGGTACGGCGCGGGCTGGTAGCTCGCGGGCGCCTCATAGGTCGGCTCGGGCGCATAGGTCGGCGCTGGCACGTAGGCGGGCGGCGGTTCCGGCGCAGGCGCGGCATGCGAATTCGGCTTCACAGCCGCGTTCTCGCCGGTCAGATCGTTGACCGAGACCCCGCGGCCACTGCGCCGCCGCCGTCCGCCACCGCCGGAAGCCGCGGGCGCGGCACCTTGGGCCGCATTTCGAGCCAGCAGCTCGGCCACCGATAGCTGTTTGGAATCCTCGCCACTCATACTGCGTCCCTCCGGCACGCTCTACTGCCCCGCGAACTGCCGCGAGCCACCGCCTTCGAAGCAGTCACATCAATGACAATCATGCCGTCTACGTTCGGCATGCTCGGACGCCCTCCGTGGTCACGCTTCGCTACCGCCTCCGGGTGCTGACCGCTCATGCCGACTCCACTTCCGCGACTGGTGTCACCGGCGGCACACCGACCGGTCCGCCTCCGTTGGGCTCGGCATCCAGTTTGCGCAAGATGAGGCCTTCGCGCAGCGCCCATGGGCAGATTTCGATGCTGTCGAGCGATAACGCCCGCATACTCGCCTCCGCGACCAATGCGCCTGCCACCAATTGCTGGGACCGGTCCGAACTCACGCCTTCCAGTTCCGCGCGGTCAGAGGCGGTCATCCGGGAGATGAACGCGATCAGCTGGCGCAGACTGGAGCTGGTCAGTGTACGGCGCACCCGTGGGCCCGCGGCCGAGGGTGCGGCGCCGGTCAGCCGGGCCAGCGAACGGAATGTCTTCGAGGTGCCGACGGCCAGGTCGGGCTTGCCCGCTTCGATGATGAGCTTGGACGGGGCGACCAGTTCGGCGTCGAGCCAGTCGCGCAGGACCGCGATCTTGCGCTTGCCCGGCGGGTCGTCGCGCAGCCATTCGCGAGTGAGTCGGCCCGCGCCGAGTTGCAGCGACAGCGCCACATCGGGTTCCTCGTCACCACCGTTGGACAACTCCAGCGAGCCGCCGCCGATGTCGAGGTTGATGATCCGGCCCGCGCTCCAGCCGAACCAGCGACGCACCGAGAGGAACGTGAGCCGGGCTTCGTCGTCGCCGGAGAGCACCTGCAGATCGACCCCGGTCATGGCTCGCACCCGGGCGAGGACTTCCTCGGAGTTGGTCGCTTCCCGCAGCGCCGACGTGGCGAACGGCATCAGCTCCACGCACTTGGAATTGCGTGCCAGATCAGCGAATTCGAGGATCGTCGCGATCAGCCGCGCCTCACCCTCCTCGGTGATCCGGCCCATCGAATCCATGCTCTCCGACAGCCGCAAAGCCGACTTCGAGGAGCTCATGGGCATCGGGTGGCCACCACGATGCGCGTCCACCACGAGCAGATGGACGGTATTGCTTCCGACATCGAGAACACCTAGCCGCACACGAATACGGTACTTGGTGATCCGGTACAACAGGCCAGGCGACTGAACTGTTAGCGTCACGAGTTGTGACCGAAGGCGCAGCTGGCACCGCGGAGACCGGGCTCCGACCTGGGAACAAGCTCGATCCGACCCCGGAAGTCGAGCTCGATTTCCCACGCGAGTGGATCGAGTTCACCGACCCAGCAAACGACGAGCACCAGATCGTCGCCGATCTGACGTGGCTGCTGTCGCGCTGGTCGTGCGTGTTCGGCACGCCTGCCTGCCAAGGCATCATCGCCGACCGCCCCGACGACGGCTGCTGTTCGCACGGCGCCTTCCTGTCCGACAAGGACGATCGCAAGCGCCTGTCGACCGCGGTGAAGATGCTCACTGCCGAGGACTGGCAGAACATGGACGAGGCCACCGAGAACGGCAAGGTCGTCAAGAAGGGTTACCTCGAACTCGACGAACTAGAGGACGAACCGGCCCTTCGCACCCGCCGCTTCGAGGGCGCGTGCATCTTCCTCAACCGCCCCGGTTTCGCGGCGGGCCCCGGCTGCTCGCTGCACATCATGGCGGTGCGCAAGGGCATCGAACCCCTCGAGGTGAAGCCGGACGTGTGCTGGCAGCTGCCGATCCGGCGCACCCAGGATTGGGTGGAACGCCCCGACGGCGTGCAGATCCTGCGCACCGTGGTCACCGAGTACGACCGGCGCGGCTGGGGCGCGGGCGGCCTGGATCTGGACTGGTATTGCACCGGCTCCCCCGACGCCCACGTCAGCGCGAAGCCGGTCTGGCAGTCCTACGGTCCGGAACTGCGTGAGCTGCTCGGTGCGCCCGCCTACGAGGAACTCTCCCGGCACTGCCGCCGTCGCGAGGGTCTGGGCCTGGTCGCGGTCCATCCGGCCACGGTCGAGGCCGAGCGGATGCACCCTCACACGGTGAAACACTCGGAGTGAGAACCTCGCAACAGTCCGGTTCACCTACTCGCCATGCGCCCGACACCGAGATGGGGTTGAGTACCGAATCATGTCGAAGAAAGCGCTCTCCCTGGCGACCCTCGTAATCGGCGCCACCCTCACCATGACCGGCCTGGCCAACGCCGAACCGAACGGCGACCCGGCCGCGTACGCGGACTTCACGGCCGACTTCGTGAACTACAACGACCCGGCGGCGATCGATGCCGCGAAGAACGGCAAATACATCATCATCTCCACGGTGGGCACCTCCTCCCCCATCGGCTGCCGCGGCAACGGCGCCGACGTGCCGATCTACGACTGCAAGCAGTTCGACGGCGTGGAGGTTGTCTCCCTGAAGAAGATCGAAACCCCGCTCGGCACCGCGTGGAGCGTGATCTGAGCTAGGTCCACCCTGGACGCAACAGAACCCGGCATCACCTCACAGCGATGCCGGGTTCGTTCGTTTCTACGCTTCGAGCTTGTAGCCAAGGCCTCGCACAGTAACGAGGTGTTCCGGCTTGGCGGGGTCGGCTTCGATCTTGGAGCGCAGGCGCTTGACGTGGACGTCGAGGGTCTTGGTGTCGCCCACGTAGTCGGCGCCCCAGACGCGGTCGATCAGCTGGCCGCGAGTGAGTACCCGGCCGGAGTTGCGGAGCAGGTATTCGAGGAGGTCGAACTCCTTGAGCGGCAACGTGACCTGGCCACCGTTGACGTGCACGGTGTGGCGATCCACATCCATCCGCACCGGGCCCGCTTCGAGCACGCCGTTCTCGCTACCCGAGTCCAGTTCGTCGCCCGCACCGCGGCGCAGCACGGCCCGGATGCGCGCGATCAGCTCGCGCGCCGAGTACGGCTTGGTGACGTAGTCGTCGGCGCCCAGTTCCAGCCCGACGACCTTGTCGATCTCGCTGTCACGCGCGGTCACCATGATCACCGGCACGCCGCTGCGCGTGCGCAACTGCTTGCACACGTCGGTGCCGCTCATCCCGGGCAACATCAGGTCGAGTAGCACGATATCGGCGCCGGAGCGGTCGAATTCGGCCAGCGCGGACGGGCCGTCGCCGACGACGGTGACGTCGAAGCCTTCCTTGCGAAGCAGGAACGCCAGCGGCTCGGCCAGCGAATCCTCGTCTTCGACGATCAACACACTCGTCATCTGCGTGCCTCCACACCGTTCGTTCGTCCCGCGAGAGTGCGCGGGACGGTGGTTTCTCTTGTGGTGGGCTCCGGCGTCTGTTCCGCGTCCTCGTCACCATCGGTTTCCAGATGGGCGGGGATGCGCAGCGTGAACGTCGAACCGGTGCCCAGTTTGCTCCACAGGGTGATTTCGCCGTTGTGGTTGGCCGCCACGTGTTTCACGATGGCCAAGCCGAGCCCGGTGCCGCCGGTGGATCGGGAGCGGGCCTTGTCGGAGCGGAAGAACCGCTCGAACACCCGCTCCTGGTCTTCCTTGGCGATCCCGATGCCACGATCGGTGACCGCCATCGCGACATGATCGCCGCGCAGCGACCGGCTCACCGACACATGCGAACCCTGTGGTGAATACGCGATCGCATTCTCCACCAGATTCGACAGCGCGGTCACCAGCAACGTTTCGTCGCCGAGCACTTCCAGCCCGCTCGGCCGGTCGGTGCTGACGGTGATGCCCGCGGCCTCGGCGGCGGTGCGCGAGCGGTCGACCGCCTGCTGCACCACCGTGTCGACGTCGACCACGGCCAGATCGGGCAGTTTCTCGGCGCCCTGCAATCGCGACAGCGCGATCAGCTCGGTCACCATCTTGCCGAGACGCCGCGATTCACCCAGCACGCGGGAACCGAAGTGGCGCACGGCTTCGGGATCGTCGGCCGATTCCAGCATGGCCTCGGCCAGCAGGCTCATCGCGCCGACGGGGGTCTTGAGTTCGTGGCTGACGTTGGCCACGAAGTCGCGTCGCGTCGCCTCCATGCGGGCCTGCTCGGAATCGTCGTCGGCGAACAGCACGACGAAGCTGGTTTCCTCGCGGGAGAGTTTGCGGGCCACGCCACGCACGGCAATCCGGCCGCGGCCGGGTAGCGGGTTCTTGGCGGTGAGGTCGTATTCGGCCGATTCGCCGGTCGCGAGGACCTTCTCCACGGCGGCCCACGCGCGTTCGTCGAGCAACCGGTTACGGACCAGCCCGAGTTCCTCGGCACGCGGGTTGACCAGCACCACATCGCGGTATTCGTCCACCACGGCGATGCCGGATTCGGACGCGAGCACGATCAGGTCGAGCACCTGCGACATCGTCAGCCCGGTGTCTTCCTGGGTCCGGGCGGCCTGCCTGGCGTTGACGAACGGGATCAGCAGGCCACCGACTGCCAGTCCGACGACAGCCGCGAGGACTGCCAACAGCACTGCCTGCGGAACACTCACAAGATTGATCGTACGAGCACAGACCGACATAACGTCGCCGGGTCGACGAAGTTTCGCGCAGGTCACAGGCACTTGGCACGGCGTTCTCTTGCCGTTCACCCGGCGGGCACTCAGACCGTCCCCGGGCGTGTCAGCCGAGCGGTTCGCCGTACATGGCGGCGGTCACCGCGGGCCCGTGTCGCTCGACCCATGCACCGAGCGCATGAATGGGAACGAGCAGATCGCGTCCCACTTCGGTGAGTTCGTATTCGACCCGCGGCGGCGCTTCGGCGTACCGCCGCCTGCGTACAAGCGTCATCCGCTCCATCCGCCGCAACGTCTGGGTCAACATCTTCTGGCTGATCCCGCCCGCGCCGGCGAGAAGTTCGCTGTGACGTTGCGGACCATCGCGAAGCAGGTACACCACGACCGGCAGCCACGAATTCGCGAACAGGTCCACGGCCATTCGCGCGGGACAGTCGGCCTCGAAGTCGCCGTAGGGCGGGAACTGCGCCGCGGTGGTCACGTGTTCCAGCGTGCCACCACCGAAAGGCACCCGCAGGTGCCTTTCGGCCTTTCTAGCGTCGGTGTGGTCGATGCCACCCGGCTCGACACTGCGACAGGAGTAAATTTCTCATGAGAATCGGAATCATCGGCGCGGGCGCGATGGCGGCGGCCTTGGGCGGTGGCTGGACCGCGGCCGGTCACGAGGTGCGGATCGGCGCCCGCTCGATCGACTCGGGGCGGGCGCTCGCGTCCGAGATCAACGCGGTACGCGGCGGGAGCTCGCCGGACGGCCACCGGAAGGTCGACGCGAACGGAACGCCCGCCCCGGTCGACGTGCACGCGACGACCATCGACGAAGCGATCGACTTCGCCGAGGTGGTGCTGCTCGCGGTACCGGTGAGTGCTCTCACCGAACTGCTCAGCACACATGATCTGGCCGGAAAGATCGTCATCGATTGCACCAATGCGTTCCTCCCCGACGAATCCGCGCCTGACGGTGTCACCGCGTTCGTCCTGAGCGAGGACGCGGTGGCGGAGCGGATCGCGGCAGCCGCACCGAAAGCCCACGTGGTCAAGGCTTTCAACCTGCTCGCCGCCGAAGTCTGGGCAGGTACCGACCGCGTCTTCGACGGTGCGCGCCTGGCCGTCCCGATCTGCGGCGACCATCCCGAGGCCGTCCGAACAGTCACCCAACTCGCCGAAGAGCTTGCCCTGCAACCATTCCTGGCAGGCGGGTTGCACCGAGCCAGATACCTGGAGGCGACCTCGGTCTTCACCGTGGGCCTCTGGTTCGCGGGCTGCGACGCCCGCGCCATGCTTCCGCCGCTGTCGGCCGCTTTCGCCGTGGCCGACGCCTGAACAACGGACGGCCCGGCGTAATCGTCCAAAACGACGCTCGAAAATCAGTTTTCTGATTATTTCGAGGCGAATTGGGTGATGACGCCGGGCTCGGGCGGCCCGCAACGGTTCACACCGCGAGGCCGAGGCCCAAGGCGACTGCGACCGGGGCCAGGTACAGCACCGGGAACGCGACGGTCTTGTACGACCGGGCCCGCAGCACCGTCACCACCGCACCGGCGAAGTACAGGATCAGCCCGATCGCGGCGAGCACCCCGATCACCGGCACGAACAACCCGATCAGCAGCCCGATCGAGCCGAGCGCCTTGGCGATGCCCAGCGGCGTCCACCAGGTCTGCGGGACGCCGTATTCCACCAGCGGTTCCACCACGAACGGGGCCCGGCGCAGCAGTGAGAACGCCGAGAACCCGACCCACAGTGCGGCGACGACAGTGACGATGACGTAGGCGGTGTTCATGCGCGTAACTCCTTCGGCGGCCGCGTTTTTCGCGGCGTCTACAGAGGTGACGACACAGCCGACGCGAGTGTGACATCACGGCCGGGCCGACCTGCGGATCGTGGTCGCACCACCATCAGATCGACGCCGCGGCGCCGGCGAAACGCGTCCAGCAGCGCAAAACGGCCCCACACCGTTCGCGCGGTGTGGGGCCGAAAAGGCTGACGGTTACTTGCCGCCCTGGTTGGCGACAGCAGCAGCACCGGCAGCGGCGGCGGCCGGGTCAAGGTATTCCGCGGCCTTCACCGGACGCATGTTCTCGTCCAGTTCGTAGACCAGCGGAATGCCGGTGGGGATGTTCAGGCCGGAGATGTCCTCGTCCGAAATACCGTCGAGGTGCTTGACCAGCGCGCGCAGCGAGTTGCCGTGTGCGGCGACCAGCACGGTCTTGCCGGTGCGCAGTTCCGCGGAGATGGTGTCTTCCCAGTACGGGACCATCCGCTTCACCACGTCGAGGAGGCATTCGGTCTTGGGGACCTCGATGCCCGCGTAGCGCGGGTCGCCTTCCTGGCTGTACGGGTTGTCGGGCTGGATCGGCGGCGGCGGCGTGTCGTAGCTGCGACGCCACAGCATGAACTGCTCCTGGCCGTACTGCTCGCGGACCTGCTCCTTGTTCTTGCCCTGCAGGTCGCCGTAGTGGCGCTCGTTGAGGCGCCAGTCGCGCACGACCGGGATCCACAGGCGGTCGGCGGTGCCGAGCGCGTTGTCGGCGGTGCTGATGGCGCGGCGCAGCAGCGAGGTGTAGACGATGTCGGGCAGGATGCCTGCTTCTTTGAGCAGCTCACCGGCCCGTTTACCCTCGGCGATGCCCTTGTCGGTGAGTTGCACGTCCACCCAGCCGGTGAACAGGTTGAGGGCGTTCCATTCGCTCTCGCCGTGGCGCAGCAGCACGAGGGTGTAGGTCATAGGGGCCATTCTGACATCACGGCGATGTCAGGCCCACTCCACCTCGTCGAAGCCGAGGACGATCTCGTAGGGCCCGCCTTTGACCAGCGCGTCGACCTGTAATCGGGACGCCACCGAGTCGACCTCGCGCACTACGGCGCACACCCCTTGGAACGGACCCTCCGGAATATGGACGACATCGCCCGGCACGTAGTGGGTAGCCACCTGCTCGAGGCTACGCCCGACGGCGGCGAGGGCGACCGAACGCGCCGGGGTCGGACCGAAGAGTCCCCGGGCGGCCGGGATTCAGTCCGACCTTCCCCGCGCTGCGGCTTCGACCGCGAGTACCCCGGCCCCCACCAGCGTCGCCCCCTCGCTCAGCGTCGAGAGTTCCACGGTCAATTCTCGAATGAAGTCGAGCCGCGCATGCCTGGCGACGGCGGCACGCAACGGCCCCCACAGCGGCTCCCCCGAATGCGCGAACCCCCCGCTGATCACCACCCGATCCACATCGAGTAGCGCGGCGGCCGACGAAATCCCCTGGCCGAGGGCAGTTCCCGCACGTGCCATCGCGGCGAGCGCGATCGGGTCACCATCGTGGGCCGCCGAGGCCAGCTCCACACCGGTGTCGCCTACCCAGCCGCGCGCCCGCGCCCACCGCACCGACGACATTCCACTCGCCACCGCCTCCACGCACCCGAATCCCCCACAGGGACAAGCAGTGTCGTCCCCCGGCACCACGATGTGCCCGATGTGTCCGGCATTGCCCGTGCGCCCCACGACAACTCGCCCATCGGCGATGATCCCCCCACCGACCCCCGACGACACCGTCAACGCCAGTCCGTTGTCCACCCCACGCAACCCGCCCACTCGATGCTCCGCCAGCACCAGACAGGCACCGTCGATCGCCAACCGCACCACCGCATCCGGGAACAGCGCCCGCACGTGTTCGACGATCGGGAACCCCTCGCGCCACGCCGCGAGGTTCAACGGCTCGATCACTCCCGCGGGCACATCGACCGGCCCCGCCGACCCGATCCCGACCGCGCTGACCTCGTTGTCACCCGCCACAGTGACCAGAAGGTCCCGACATGCCGCCCACGGGTCGTCCGAGGCGGCGGCCACCCGGCGCACCCCGTGCAGCGCGTAGTGCGGATCCACAACTGCGGCCGCGAATTTCGTCGCCCCGATATCGAGCGCGAGCATCGCCATCACCACTCCTGTCTGCTGCGTCGGATCGAACCGTCACCCCTGGTGTCGGTCACCGATGTGAACAGTCACAACATGTGGCACGCGACACTTTGACTACTGGTCGGTACAAATCACACCGTTTCGTTAGATACTTCAGCACGGGTCGGGTCGTTTGGTTGGGCAGCACTACTGTTGATGAAGGAAAGCTGTGTCGAAACTAGCTGTATTGGTGTTGAGTCTGCTCTCGGTGGGCTTGTTCGCCGCTCCCGTGGGTGCGAACCCGCTGTATCCAACGCCTGATCCGGATCCGTTCTTCACGGCACCGGCCGATATCAGCGCGCTGGCACCCGGTGACGTGGTGCGTACTCGTCACATCAACACGTGGATGTACCCCGGCACCGAAGGCCACCAGGTGGCGTTCCGCTCCACCAATTCGGCAGGCAACGCGATCATGGGCGTCACCACCGTGCTGATGCCGGTGGGCGTGAAGAACCCGCCGCTGGTGTCCTACCAGGCGCTGATCAACTCGATCGGCACCCGCTGCAATCCGTCGCAGTCGCTGTTCAACGGTGAGCTGCAGGACGCGCCCGGCGCCATGCTGCCGCTGGCGCGTGGCTGGGCGATCTCGTTTCCCGATTACCTGGGCCCGACGGTGGCCTACGGTGCGGCCAAGCTCAGCGGCATGGTCACCCTCGACAGCGTGCGGGCCGTGCAGAAGGTCACCGAGCTCGGCGTCGGCAACTCGCCGGTCGCGATCGCCGGTTACTCCGGCGGCGGCATGGCCACCGCGTGGGCGGGCGCACTGCAGCCCACCTACGCACCGGAGCTGAAGCTCGCGGCCGTGGTGTCCGGCGGTATCCCCGCCGACCTCGAGATGATGGCCGACGCACTGGGTTTCTCGCCGCACCCCGGGTTCGGTCTTGCCTTCGCCGCGGCGATGGGCATGGAGCGCGAGTACCCGAAGGAGCTGCCGATCTCGGATCAGCTCAATCCTGAGGGTCTGTGGTTCCGGGAGTTCACCAAGGACGCCTGCCGCCGCTTCCTGCTGTTCCACGGCATCCTGCGCAACGCCGACCAGATGGCGGCCTCACGCGAGTTGATGACCAGCGAGGTGGCCCGTGGCGTGCTGCGCGAGAACAGCCTGGTGCACTTCAAGGGCGCGCCGACCGCACCCACCTACATCTGGCAGGGCAAGTACGACATCCTCACCCCGTACGAGCCGGTCGCCCAGACCGTCGCGCACTGGTGCAAGTCGGGTTCGCCGGTGCAGTTGAACACGGTCGAGATCTCCGAGCACATGACCGCCGCGGTGGCGGGCTTCCCCGATGCCTGGAACTATGTCGAGGCCCGCTTCCGCGGTGAACCGGTGCCGACGAACTGCTGAACCGAAAAATGATGCCGGACAGGAACTTTCCTGTCCGGCATCATCTGTTTCAGGCCTTGTCGGCCTCGTCGATGAGGTGCTCGAAGGCGCGCAGGTTCTTCAGCGACTCACCCCGCGAGACCCGCCACTTCCATTCCTTGCGAATGGATTCGGCGAAACCGAGCTCGAGCAGGATGTTGAAGTCGTTGTCGACGGCTTCGAGGATTTGACCGAAGATCCGGTCGAGTTCGTCGGCGGTAACCGATTCGGCCGACATCCGGCCGACCAGGTAGATGTCGCCGACATTGTCGAGGGTGTAGGCCACGCCGTAGAGCCGACGGTTGCGCCGCAGCAGGTATTTGTAGACGCCTTCGAAATTCTCGTCGGGCTTGCGGCAGACGAACGATTCGATGCGAACCCCGTGCTTGCCGACGGTCAGCATCACGGTCGTCTTCAGCTTGCGCTCACCCGGCAGCACGACGATGAACGTGTCGTCGCCATGGCGGGTGTATTCGATCTCGCGATCGCGCAGCGTGTCGTCGATGGTCTGCGAAACGGCGCTCACCTGCGCACTCCCGTCCGGCGCCGCAACAGCGCCCGCGATCTGGCCTGTCTGGTCTCGCCCGCGTGCAGGGCGATGGGACCGCGTTCGGCGCGGAATCCGGCCATCGCGGCAGCGTAGCTGTCGAGCAGGCCGTCGGCGGTGTGCGCCCAGGAGAACCGGCTCGCGTGCTCGACGGCGGTGACGCCCATGCGGGTGAGCCGGCCGGGATCGTCGAGCAGGGCGGCCAGGGCGTCGGCCCAGTCGGGGGTGCGATGGCCGGGTACCAGCAGCCCGGATTCGTGATTCCGGACCGCGGTGCCGAGACCGCCGACGTCGGCGGCGAGTACGGGCGTCCCGCTGGCCTGCGCCTCGATGGCGACCAGGCCGAAGGATTCGTTGTAGCTGGGCACGGCCACCACGTCGGCGGCGCGATACACCTGGACGAGCTTGTCGGCCGGTTGCGGCGGCAGGAAGGTGACCTGTTCGGCGATGCCGAGGTCGGCGGCCAGTTCGATCAGCGCGTCGGGCCTGGCCAGCCCGGTACCGGAGGGTCCGCCCACGATCAGGACGCGCAGCTTGCGATTCGGGTCGCGGCGCAGCAGTTCGGCGGCGGCGCGCACGAGCACATCGGGGGCCTTGAGCGGCTGGATCCGGCCGATGAACGCCACGATCTGCTCGTCGGCGCGCAGCCCGAGTTCGGCGCGCGCGGCGAGCTTGTCGCCGGGCTGGTAGCGGGTCAGGTCGGCGCCCGGCGGCACGACGTCGATGCGGTCGGGCGAGGCGCCGTAGAGGTCGACGAGTTGCCGCGCTTCGTCACCGGTATTGGCCACGAGCCGATCGGATTCGGCGATCACCTGCTTCTCGCCGATCACCCTGGTCTCGGGTTCGGGGGTGTCACCGTCGGCGAGCGCGGCGTTCTTCACCGCGGCGAGGGTGTGCGCGGTGTGCACCAGCGGCACCCGCCAGCGGTCGCGCGCGAGCCAGCCGACCTGACCGGAGAGCCAGTAGTGCGAGTGCACGAGGTCGTAGTGGCCGGGCAGGTGCCGCGCTTCCTGGCGCAGTACCTCGGCGGTGAACGGACACAGCTGGGTGGGCAGCTCGTGCTTGTCGAGTCCCTCGAACGGTCCGGCGACCACGTGGCGCACGATCACGCCCGGTCCGGCTTCGGCGACGGCGGGGAGTTCCGAGGAGGTGGCCCTGGTGAAGATCTCCACCTCGGTGCCACGTTTGGCCAGCTCGAGCGCGGTTTGCAGCACGTAGACATTCATCCCGCCCGCGTCCCCGGTGCCGGGCTGCGCCAGCGGGGAGGTATGCACCGACAGCACCGCGATGCGATGGGGCAAAAGATCGGGACGACGCTGGCTCACACCCTCCAGTGTGCACGCCGCGACGCCGCCACCGTTGCCCCTACCGGGTTCGGTGACGGCTGTCACAGCGCAAACGCGTGTGAGTTCACGTACTCGTCGTCGTCGAGCTTGCCGGATCCGGCGCCGGAGCGCGAGCGGATTTCAGCCGTCATGCTCGGTTCAGCGCCGCCTCGAACACCGGCCACGACTTATGCATGTCCTGCTCCCAGTAACCCCACGAGTGAGTGCCGTGCGGGCGCATGTCGACGGTCGCGGGAATGCCGAGCGTTTGCAGTCGATCGCGCAGCTGCTGGGTGCACAGATTGGTGACGGCTTCGAGCCCGGCGCCGAACAGCAACTGCATGGTCAGCTGCATCGGGTTGCCCTGGGTTCCCGAGATGGTGTCGTACGGTCCGGGAAGGCCGGTGCCCGACGAGATGTAGACCTCGGTGCCGCGCAACGCTTCCGCGTGCAAGTAGGGATCGTTGGCCGACCACTCCGGGTCGGTGGGCGGGCCCCACATATTGGCCGCGTTGCCGAGCCTGCTGCCCACCACGGTCCGCACGATCGCCTGTCCGCGTGGATCACTGGTGCGCACGCACCCGCTGTAGGACCCGATGGCCCGGTACAGACCCGGTTCGGCGAGCGCGAGCTGGAACACCGAGGTCCCCGCCATCGACAGTCCCGCAATGGCATTGGCGCCGGTGCCGTCGAATTCCGCGTCGATCACCGGTGGCAGTTCCTTGGTGAGGAACGTGGTCCACCGCTGCTTGCCGAGCACCGGATCGTCGGTTCGCCAGTCGGCGAAATAGCTGCCCGCCCCGCCGAACGGGATCACCACATTGACCTGTTTGTCCTTGAAGAACTCGACGACATCGGTGCGATCGAGCCAGTTGCCGTCACTGCCCCCGCCGACCCCGTTGAGCAGGTACAGCGTCGGCGCGGGCGCCTCCGGATCCGCGGCTCGCAGCACTCGCACCCTGGTGACGATGTCCATCGCGGGCGAGTACACGCCCATATCGATGGTGCGATCCGGCTCGACCCGCTGATCCTCGATCCGGGCCTGCCCGGGATCGGCGCCGACGGGCACACCGAACACAGCCCCTGCGACCAAACCCAACACGGCCACTACGACCCGAGCGCCCACTGCCCGACCGAACATCATCGAACTCCGTTCTCGACGCTGAATCCTCTTCTCCGTCTACGATCCAACGACATTCCAGAACGCTACATACGAATTCACGATAAGTCTGTGACGATTCCCAGAAGATTATCCGGAATCCTGTTTCCGCAGCTGGTGCTGGTGCGCCGGAACAATCACAGCCCGATCACGTCGGCACGGCGAACCAATCACATCGGTGATCCCACCTGCGCAGACACCTCAACCATACCTGCCTTCATGGCCGCCGCGCCTGGCAGTTTTAGGCGGCGTAAACAGACCAATAGGGCCGCGGATCCGATGCCATGAATTGCGAAAGCCGAGCGCAACTGATTTGCGAATACATTTGCCGACCGGAAACGACAAGGTCAGCGCCTCGAGGCGCCGCCGGCTGAGCCCGCACCGCCGTCCGTTGAGCCTCGGACATGCTTCGGGGAAGCGTTCCGATTCAGTGCCGATCTCACCCCAGAGCGTCGATGAACGCGCCTACCTCGGCGACGAAACGCGGCCGGTCCTCGATGAACAACCCATGCTGGGCCCCCTCCCAGAAGGAACCGCGAGCATCAGGAGCGTTGTCGAGAATGTACTGTCCATTGACCGCCGGAACCACCGGATCGTTGGTGCCGTGCAGCACGAGTACCGGGATATCAAGGGCGCGAAGGGTTTCGGTGTTGTCGATCGTGCGGTAGAACAGCGCCTTGCGCACCGACGGCGGGGTCGCGAGGCTGCCGCCGAACAACCGCTGCGCATCGACACCCTTGTCGTCACCCGGCCCGGTGTTGGCATTGCCGAACACCGCGAACGCGCGCACCGCCCGCCCGGCGGCCTCGTCGAACACACCCGGAATCGCCTTCTCCATCGCGGGCCCGGGCGCCGCACCGGGCACATCCCGGCCGATATGGGCGGGCGCACCGCAGTAGATGACACCGGCGACCGCGGAAGTCCCGTAGGTGGCGAGGTAATCGGTGGCGACGATCCCGCCATAGGACCAGCCCAGCAGCACCGCCCCGGCATCGATACCCTCGGCGGCCAGCACCGCGGCCACATCGCCCGCCCACGCCTTCGGATCGTCGTAGCCCGCACCGGGATCGTCGGAATACCCGTGCCCGCGCAGATCGACCGCTATCACCCGATACCGCTGCGCCAGCTCGTCGGCTGCCGCACCCCAGCACCGCAGATTCCCGGCCCACCCGTGCAACAGCACCAGCGGCCTACCGGTCCCGCTCACCCGGTAGACGATCGTCGTTCCATCAGCGCTGACAGCATCACGAATAGCCATCCCGACAGGTTAATCGGCACCGTGATCCGAGCCATGGCGACCGGATATCCAGGGCGAATAAGATCGACAAACATGAGCATTCGCACCGCGGTCGTCACCGGAGCCAGCTCGGGCATCGGTGAGGCCACCGCCCGGGAACTGGCCAAGCAGGGTTATCACGTCTACGTGGGCGCCCGGCGGTTCGACCGAGTGCAGAGTCTGGCGGCCGAGATCGGCGGTACCGCGCTCGAACTCGACGTCACTTCCGAGGATTCGGTGCGCGCGTTCACCGACGCCATCGACCACGTCGACGTGCTGGTCAACAACGCGGGCGGCGCGAAGGGCCTGGCCCCGGTCATCGACGCCGACCTCGACGACTGGCGCTGGATGTGGGAGACCAATGTGCTCGGCACCCTGCGCGTCACCAAGGCGTTGCTGCCGAAACTGATCGCCTCCGGCGACGGCCTGATCGTCACCGTCACCTCCATCGCCGCCATGCTCACCTACGACAACGGCTCCGGCTACACCTCCGCCAAGCACGCCCAGGCCGTCGTCCACCGCACCTTGCGCGGCGAACTCCTCGGTCAACCGGTCCGCCTCACCGAGATCGCCCCCGGTGCGGTGGAAACCGAGTTCTCGCTGGTTCGTTTCGACGGCGACGCCGAGCGCGCGGCCAAGGTCTACGAGGGCATCGACCCGCTCTACGCCCAGGACATCGCCGAGATCGTCGGCTTCGCGGCGTCGCGGCCGTCGCACGTCAACCTCGACACCATCGTCGTGAAGCCCCGCGACCAGGCGGGGCCGGGCTCCTTCGCCCGCCGCTCCTGAACCTGTTTCCCCAGCTCCTGGCTGAATCAGCCACCTAAACGTGACACTCGACACTCTGGTGTTCACGCCCCGTCGCGACCCGCTTCGCCTGCCGTACCGATCCGGAAGCTCAATTCGAGGACGCGACAGGCGAATCCGGGCTGCCGCTCGTTCGAGTGGCGAGGCCGGCGACCGGAATTGATACTGACAACGACCCGTTCACGCATTGCCGCGAGTTCGCCATGCCGCGTGAACGGCCGTTAACATGGCCGTTTGCCGTTAGCCAGTCTTAGGAGTGCAAGTCCAATGCTCGGTCTGAAGTCTGTATTCAGTGGGTTCAAAGATTTTCTGATGCGCGGAAACGTCATCGACCTCGCGGTCGCTGTCGTGATGGGTACCGCGTTCACCGCGGTGGTCACCTCGGTCACCAAGGGCATCGTCAGCCCGCTGCTCGCCGTGTTCGGTTCGACCAATGAGCTGGGCCTGGGCTTCCAGCTGGTCGCGAACAAGCCGGCCACCTTCATCGCCGTCGGCCCGATCATCACCGGTCTCATCGACTTCGCCATGGTCGCGGCGGTGCTGTACTTCGTGCTGATGCTGCCCATGAAGACCCTCAAGAACAAGTTCGGCACCACCAAGGCCGCCGAGCCCACCGAGACCGAACTGCTCATCGAGATCCGCGACCTGCTCGCCAAGCAGCAGGGCCTGACCACCGACCAGGCCGTCGAACTGAGCAAGGAACGCGCGTCCGAGTCCGTCGAAGCCTGAGCCGCCGCTCCGGCCGGTGGCACAGCGTCCACCGGCCAGGCTGCTACTCCGCGCGTCGTCTCGGCAGCAGCAGCGCCGGAACCAGCGCGAGCGCGATCATGATCGGTGCGATCAGATAGGTGTGCTGGAACGCGTCTGCCAGGGCTGGCGCGAGTTCGGCCCGCTGATCCGAGGTCATGGCGTGCAGCGCCTGGAGCCCGCCCGCCACCGGGAGCAGCGCGCCCAGCGTCACCGATGTGACCGCGGTGCCGATCGCCATAGACGTGGTGCTGACCATGTTCAGCACGGTCGAACCGACGGGTTGTTGCGCGCGGCTCAGCGGCCGGGTCGCCGTGGTCATCACCGGCATCAATGTCCCGCCGCCGCCCGCACCCATCAGGATCATCGTGAGGCACAGCGCCCAGTACGGCGCGTCGGCGTCGAGCTGGATCACGAACAGCGCGAAACCGGTGAGCGCCACCGTGATCGAGACGGGCAGGTACCGGCCGGGCGGAATCCGATCGATCAAACGGCCCGCCACCTGCATCGTCGCACCCGATGCCAGCGCGAACGGAATACCCAGCGCGCCTGCCACGAGCGCTGATTCACCGCGCACGATCTGGAAGTACAACGGCAGCAACAGAATCGACCCGAAGTAACCGCCGGCGAACAGCCCGAGCAGCACCGCGGAAGTCCCGGTCGTCCGGTTGCCGAGCACTCGCAGGTCCAGCAGCGGCGCCGCGGTCCGCAGCGAACGACGGACGAACGCGGCGATCAACCCGACTCCCGCCAGCAACGGCACAAGCACAGCGGGCGTAGCGAATCCGGCACTCTCGCCTGCCGCGGTCACGCCGTAGATCACCAGCGCCAACCCCGGCGACATCAGCAGCAACCCGCGCACATCGAGCGCACGCGGCGGTTCCGGCGCGTCGTCGGGCACGATCCTGGCGGCCAACACCAGCACCAGCGCACCCAGCGGCAGATTGATGAAGAACATCCACCGCCACGACACCTCGTCGATGAGATAGCCGCCGACCACCGGCCCCAGCAGCGGGCCGACCAGGATGGCCAATCCGAGCGTGCTCATCAACTGCCCCAGCCGATCCGGCCCGGCCGCGCGCAGCAGGATCGTCATGGCGACCGGCATCAGCAGCCCGCCGCTCGCACCCTGGATCAACCGAAAGGCGATGAGCGACTCGATGTTCCACGACAATCCGGCCAGTACCGAACCGATCACGAACGCGGTGATCGCGATCAGATACAACCGCTTTGCCCCGAACCGGCCGACCAGCCACGCCGAGGTCGGCACCACCGCGCCGAGGGCGAGCGAGTAGCCGGTCGACACCCACTGAATCGTGCTCAGGCCGGTGTGGAATTCCGCCGACAGCTTGTTGATGGCCACGTTCACGATGGTCTGATCGAGGGTCGCCATGATCATGCCGAGCACCAGAACCAGCGCGATGCGCATCGGATTGCGGGTAGTGACCGGTTCGACGGTGGTGATCATCGCCGTCACTTCCCGTACGGCTGGGCCAGGCGAGCGGTGCGCAGGGCCTCGCCCCACCAGCTCAGCTGATCCAGCATGGTGGCCGCGGCGCCGTCGGCGCCGTCGGGTGCGGTCAGCTCGCCCGCGGCGTCGAATCGGCCCCACGGATTCGGGAAGGCGACCGAGTCGCGCACGGTGACCGCGTGCAGTTCGGCGAAGACCGGGCGCAGGTGTTCGACGGCGCGCAGGCCGCCGGAGATGCCGCCGTAGGAGACGAAGCCGACCGGTTTGGCCTGCCATTCGGCGTGGTGGGTGTCGATCAGGTTCTTCAGCGAGCCCGGGTAGCTGTGGTTGTACTCGGGAGTCACCACGACGAATGCGTCTGCGTTCGAAAGCTTTTCGGTGGCCGCGGCGACGGATGGGTGGTCGGTGACGGCGCCGAACGCGTGCGGCAGTTCGATGTCGCGGGTGTCGACGATGTCGACGGTGAGGGTGTCGCGCAGGGCAGCCTGCCGGACGAACCAGTTCGCGACCGTCGGGCCGAACCGCCCCTCCCTCGTGCTGCCGATGACGACCGCGAGCCGCAGCGGGCGAATGGTGGTGCGGGCGTTGTCGATCGTGGCGCTCATGACGTTCCTGTCCGTCGGTGGCAACCCTTCGGGCCGCGCTGCGCTCCACCGTCCTACCTCAACGGTCCTTCAGGTCAAGTCGAAGAATTCTCGGTGGCACGGGAATACTCGACGGCTTATGCTGCTTATTGCATTCATACGCAGATAAGCAGTATCGAAAGGGCCGCGCCATGACCACCTCACTGTTCGCCCACCGCGACTACCGACTGCTGTTCACCGCCCAGGTCGCGGCCCTGTTCGGCACCGGACTCACCACCGTGGCGCTCGGCCTGCTCGCCTACGAACTGGCCGGCGGCAATGCGGCCATCGTGCTCAGCACCGCGTTGACGCTGAAAATGGTCGCCTACGTGACCGTCGCGCCGATCGCGGGTGCCTACGCAGGCAAACTCCCGCGCAGGCAATTCCTGATGGCGCTCAACGGCATTCGCGGCGCGATCGTGCTCGCCCTGCCCTTCGTCGACCAGATCTGGCAGATCTACGTGCTCATCACCGCACTGCAGATCGCGTCGGCCGCCTACACCCCCACCTACCAGGCAGTTCTGCCCGACATCCTCCCCGACGAGCACGACTACACCAAGGCACTCTCGGCCGCCCAGCTCGCGGCCACCATGGAAACCCTGCTCAGCCCGATGCTCGCGGCACTGGCCCTGAGCCTGATCAGCTTCCACTGGCTGTTCGTCGGCACCGGCCTCGGCTTCGCCGTCTCCGTCGCCCTGGTGATGGCGGCACGCATCCCGAACGCGGTGGTCGGCGACGGCGCGATCAAGGAACGACTCGCCGCCGGACTGCGACTGTTCGCGGCGACTCCCCGGCTGCGCGGGCTGCTCGGCCTGAACCTGGTGGTCGCCGCCGCGGGTTCGGTCGTGATGGTCAACACCGTGAACTACGCGCGAGACGTACTGGGCGGCAACCAGTCCGGCGTCGCCCTGCTGCTCGCGGCGAACGGCCTCGGCACCATGCTCATCGCCCTCACCCTGCCCGAGATCCTCGACCGCCGCGGCGAACGCCCCGTCATGCTCACCGGCGCCGCGGTTCTCCTCACCGGCCTCACCGCCGCACTGGCCCTGTCCACCCTCCCGACCGGCGCCTGGCACTGGCCCGCCGCCCTCACCACCTGGGCCACCATCGGCGCGGGCACCGCCCTGATCCTCACCCCCACCGGCCGCGTCCTACGCCGCTCCGCCCGCCCAGAAGACCGCCCCGCCCTGTTCGCCGCCCAGTTCTCCCTCTCCCACCTGGCCTGGCTGATCACCTACCCGATCACCGGCTGGCTCGCCACCACCGCGGGCTTCACCACCACCTGGGCAACCCTGGCCACCATCGCCGCCCTCGGCACCGCAGCCGCCATCCGCTTCTGGCCCCGCCACGACCCCGCGGAAATCACCCACGTCCACGAACTCGGCTCGGTGGACCCGGCAATCCTGGTCGATGCCATCAAGATCGGCCCTCGCCACTACCAGCACACCCACCCCTACGTCATCGACAGCAACCACCCCCGCTGGCCTACCCACCTCTCCGCGTCTTTTGCCGGCCATTGAGACGCCGCCTGTCACGCATCGGGCATGCGGACTTCGGGTGGTCGGATCATGGGCGTCGTCAGGACTAGCGCGGCTGCGCGACTCCTGATCCGGCGGGCAACGCCGACATCGACTGCCACGTCGACCAGTCGATCGCCCAGTCGTAGATGTCCCCGTCGGCCTGGGACAACTCGATCGAGGTGCCGGTCACTTCGACCGGGTCGCCGTAGCGGGCGGTCGGGAAGTAGGCCTGGGCATCGGCGGGCGAGAGGTTGATGCAGCCGTTGGTGACGTTCGACGAGCCCTGCGCCGAGAGGGATTCGGGGTTGGCGTGGATGAATTCGCCGTTGTTGGAGATGCGCACCGCCCAGCGTTCCCGCACGTTGGTGTAGTACGGCGGGTTCGACATCATGAAGTCCTCGTACTTCTCGGTGACCACGTGCACGCCCGAGCGAGTGACATTGCGCGGTTCGTTGCCTTCGCCGTAGGAGACCCCGAAGTCGAAGACGGTGACACCGTCGCGAACCACCTGCATGCGGTGGCTCGGGGCGTTCGCGATGACGATCTGGCTGCGGCCGATGGTGAAATCGGAGGTCACATCGGCGTCGCCGTAGGCACCGTTGCCGAGGTCCACGCCGTAGAGCTTCGCGGCGACGTGCACGGTGGTGCCGGGGGTCCAGTAGTTCTTGGGCCGCCAGTGCACGCGCGAACCACCGTCGTCGGGCAGCCACGCCCACGACCCTTCGGTGGGCTGACTGGTGGTGACGGTGAGCGCCTTCTCCACGGCCGCCTTGTCGGCGACGGGCCCGGCGAACTTCAGGATGATCGGGGCGGCGATGCCGACCTCCTGGCCGTCGCCGATGTTGATTGTGGCCGGAATGGTCGACTGCGGGCTGATCGTGGTGAAGCTGCCGTCGATCGGGACCGGTTTCGCGTCGGTGCCGATGGCCGTGCCGGTCCAGGTGTAGGACGCGCCGTAACCGAGCGGTTCGGACACCTCGTAGGTCGTGCGGTCGGGGCTGAGCTCACCGGTGATCTGCTTGCCCGCGGCATTGGTGAGCGCGATCTGGTCGATCGTGCCGTCGGCGACCGTCACCGAGACGGGCGCGACCGGGTCGACATCGGTGGCGCCGGGCGCGGGCGCGATGGTGACCCTCGCGACCGGTCCAGCCGGTTCGGAATCCCCACCCGACCCACCGCTCGTGCACCCGGTCAGCACAACGAGCACCGCCAGCAAGATCACCGCAACCACGGGACGCCCACCACGAACACGCATTTCACGCCCCCGCGCCGATGAACTCCGCCGCGCGGCCTTCTGCGCGCGCAATAACCCGGTTACCGAAAGTTTGCTCACGCATCGAATGTACGCCGAGCTACCGATCTCGACCTCGTGAGCGCTGTCACCGATCCGAACCTGAGCGACTCGTCGATCGCGCGGATTCCGTCCGGCGCGGCAGACCGTCGCGGTGGCCGCGCCGCGGCTGGAGCGGCCACGCGCCAGGCGGGTCGCCCCGAGCCGACTCCGGTGTAATCACACAATCGGCCTCGTTCGAATCAGAATTCTGACTGGAACGAGCCGTTTTGCATGATTACGCCGGGTGCCCGCCGAATCTACTGGCGGTTCAGCCATTCCTCGGTGAAGGTGGCCTCGTTGCCGAGCAGTTCGATCAGCCGCTCGGAGATGGCCGCCTCGATCTTGCCGCCGAACAGCGGGATCTTCACCTCGATAGTGCCCGCGATGGCGGTGGTGGAACCGGTGCCGCCGTCGGGGGCCATGGTGACCGTGCCGCGCACGACAGCCGGAGCGCCGTCGACGTGGGCTTCGAAGATGCCGCCGGTGCCGGTGTAGGTCTCGGTGCGCGGGATGACGAGGTCGCCGGGGCGAACGGCGGTGATGGCCGGGGGAAGCTGGTCGGCCGGGATGGACTGCACCATCTGGACACGGACCTGATCACCCTCGACAGCGAAGGAGTCGAGGCGGGCACCGGGGCCGCCGACCTCGGCGATCCGGGCCTTCCAGTACTGCTCGTCGGAGTACGCGGCGCGCACCGCGTCAACGGAATGCGTGTAGCCGGCAGTGAACGCCAGAGGTGTAGCCATGCCCGACACGGTACCGTCTGCGAACGTGCGTACAACACGGGTGGTGTCCTCCGATCAGCTGCGTGACCTGCTTGCCGAGACCGGCGCAACGGTCCGCGATTCGGTGCGTTTGTCCGAATTGACGACGTTGCGGGTCGGCGGGCCCGCCCTGGTCGCCGAATGCGCGAGCACCGAGTCCCTGGTGTCCACGGTGAAAACCCTGGATGCGGCCGGTATCGCGGTGCTGTTGGTGGCGGGCGGGTCGAACCTGCTCATCGACGACGCGGGCTTCGACGGAGTGGTCGTCCGGGTGCTGACCACCGGTGTCGAACTCGGGCCCGGCGGCGTGGTGGCCGAGGCGGGCGCCGATTGGGATTCCGTCGTCGCGGCGACCGTCGCGGCCGGTTTGGGCGGCCTCGAGTGCCTGTCCGGGATTCCGGGTTCGGCCGGTGCGACGCCGGTGCAGAACGTCGGCGCGTACGGGGTGGAAGTGGCTTCGCTGTTGCGGCGGGTCCAGCTGCTCGATCGCAAGACCGGCGAGGTGCGCTGGGCGGAGCCCGCCGAACTCGGCTTCGGTTATCGGACGAGCGTGCTCAAGCACACCGACGACGGCGTGATCCTCGCCGTCGACTTCGCCTTGGACCCGAGCGGGATGAGCGCACCGCTGCGCTACGGCGAACTGGCGAAGGTGCTCGGTGCGGGCGACGGCGAGACGCGCCCCGTCGAGCAGGTCCGCGCGGAAGTGCTCCGCCTGCGAGCGGGCAAGGGCATGGTCCTCGACCCCGCTGATCACGACACCTGGAGTGCGGGTTCGTTTTTCACCAACCCCGTCGTCACCGAGGACCAGCTTCCCAGGGTTCTGGCCGCAATCGCCGCGCACGTCGGCGACGACGTGAAGGTCCCCACCTACCCCGCCCCCGACGGCACCAAGCTCTCGGCGGGCTGGCTCATCGAACGCGCCGGTTTCGCCAAGGGCTTCCCGGGCGAAACCGCCGCCGCCCGCCTGTCGACCAAACACACCTTGGCCCTGACCAACCGCGGCACAGCGACAGCGGCCGACATCGTCGCCCTGGCCCGCACCGTGCGCGCGGGCATCCAGGAACGCTTCGGCGTGACCCTGGAGCCGGAGCCGGTCACGGTCGGCCTCACCCTGTAGAACACGCAGCCAGCTGGCGCGGCGTCGCCCGGACAACCGAGCCGGGCGCTCGGCCCTCGTCGGTGCGCGCCGATGGCGTACGTCAGCGTGGCGTGGCGACGTGACGTGGCGTGGTCGCGACGTGGCGACGGGGGCGTAGCGACGGGGTGGCGTGGGACGACAGTTCGGCACGCCGCACGCCGAACACGGCCGCTCGAATTGGGAGCCTCAACAACATCCCCACCTCTTACGTCAGTGCCCGGCTCAACCCCGTAACGTGTCCTGCCATGGCACGCAGACTGGACTACTCCGCTCGCTACCCCCTGCACACCACCGAAGAGCTGTACGCGGCACTGCAGAGCAGGGACTACTGGGAAGCCCGCGTCGCCGAGATGCGTAAGTACGCGCCCAACAACGAAGTGGTCAGCCTCGACGTCTCCGACGACGGCATCGACGTGGTTCTGCACCACACCCTCCCGCGCGAGATGCTGCCCGAGATCGCCCAGACCGTCATGCGCAAGGACATGGTGATCACCCGCAAGGAGAGCTGGGGCCCGTTCGACCACGACGAGACCGAGGGCAAGTTCTCCGCCTCGATCCCCGCCGGTCCCGGCAGCCTCACCGGCACCATCCGCCTTTTCCCCACCGAGACCGGCGCCACCATGCGCTTCTCCCCCGTCGCCAAGGTCTTCATCCCCATGGTCGGCCCGCGCCTGGAACAGCTCATGCTGGTGAACCTGGTGGACCTGTTCCGCGCCGAGCAGGAGGAAACCATGCGCTACCTGGATCCGCAGACCGCCGACAAGTCGGTCTGACGCACCCCCGAGAAACCCCGTGGCCCCGAGCCGCAAGGCCATCGCACCGGTCGGCACCATCACCCGTGGCACCACCGGCGTCAACCGCCTGCGGCGCAGCGACCGCTGGCTCGTCAACGACGAACTCGTCAGCACAACCCTGCGTGAATCCCCCACCCCCTTGGTCGTCGATCTCGGCTACGGCGCCGCGCCATGGACCACTTTCGAACTGGCCGCCCGCCTGCGCACGGTCCGCCCCGACCTCGAGGTGGTCGGCCTCGAGATCGACCCCGCCCGGGTGGTCGAACCCCGCGACGGCGTCCGCTTCGCCCGCGGCGGCTTCGAACTGGCAGGCCTGCGCCCGACCCTGGTCCGCGCGTTCAACGTCCTACGCCAATACCCCGAGGACGCGGTCCCCGAAGCCTGGTCACGCATCCAGTCCAACCTCGCCCCCGACGGCCTCCTGGTCGACGGCACCTGCGACGAACTCGGCCGCCGCTGCGCCTGGGTACTGCTCGACCGTCACCGCCCCCTGTCGTTCACCCTGGCCTGGGATCCCTTCACCGTAGACCGACCCTCCGACATCGCCGAGCGCCTGCCGAAGGCCTTGATCCACCGCAACATTCCCGGCGAGAAGATCCACGCGCTGCTCACCGCGGCCGACCAGGCCTGGGACCGCTCGGCGGCCATGGCACCCTACGGCCCGCGCGTCCGGTGGCGAGAGGCCGCGGAGATGTTGCGCGCCAACGGTTTCCCGCTGCGCACCTACAACCGGAGAATGCGCGACTGTGTGCTGTCGGTCCCCTGGGACGTGGTCGCCCCGTCAGACCCGGCTTAACGCCCGCCGCACCCGCGCCGCCGCCCGCGGCGCCAATTGCTGCCCACCCCACCAGATCTCGTCGGTATCGCACCGGTGAATCGCCACCGCGTCGGCCACCACCTCGTCCAATGCCGACTGCGAGATCTCGGTCTCGGCCAGATCCAGGACTGTCCGCACCGGCGTCGTCACCAGGAACGGCCCCGCCGATTCCACATCCGCACCGGCGAGCTTGCGCCGCGTCAGCACCAACCGCGGCGTCACGGGCGGGCGTCCCGCCGACACCGACAGGTGCAGAAATCGCGGCTGCAACCGTCCGATCCCGTGCAGTTCCGCCGCACTCTGATACGACACCGCCGCCGCCCCGTCGAACCAGGCCGCCCACATCGCGTACTCGTCGAGCGGTCCCACCCGCCACTGCCCCAGCCGCATCATCCCGACCCCGGCACGAGTCACCGACCCGTCCCCTAAAGCCGCCCTGACCTGCGATTCACACCCGGTCCGCAGCACCTGACGCGTGGTGAAGAAGCCCGCGTGCCGTCCGGCCAGGCGCCGCAGCACCCGCCATCGATGATCCGCTGTCCCCGCCACCCGGCGCGCGCCCTCGCCAGCCATGTTGCCCAGATTACGCCCGATTGCGTGCGCCACGTCACATTTTGCTGTGAAGGCTTTCACGCGGTCCTCAGAGCAGACTCATAAAGATCGGGAAGAATCCGATGCCATGACCACACAGAAGCCCGCACGCTCCAGAATCGGTCGGCGCCCGCTGGTGATCGCGTTGGTGGTGGTCGCCATCCTGCTCGTCGCGGCCATCGGCGGCACCGAAGCCTATGCCCGCCACAAGATCTCGAACTGCATCAGCGGCGCGTTCGAGCAGCAGATGGGCTCGGGCATCGACGTGGGCTTCGGCGCGCGGCCGATTCTGCTGTCCTATGTGGACGGCAAGGTCGGCTCGGTGACCGTCGACAGCGAGGACAACAAGTTCGGTCCCGCGGTCGGCATGGTGGTGCACGCGAAGTTCAACGACATCGAACTCGTCGACCGCGGTCGCGGCGGCGGCACCATCGGCAGCTCGTCGGCCGACGTGACCTGGAACAACGATGGCATCCGCGAGACCCTCGGCACCATGGTCAGCGGCGTGCGCTCCTCGGCGAGCACCGGCGTGCTGACCCTCGACGTGCTCGGCGGCCTCGCCCAGCTGGAGGTGCAGCCGATGGTCCGCAACGGCAACATCACCGTGGACACCAAGTCGGCGCAACTGCTCGGCATCGGCCTGCCCACCGACCTCGTGCAAGGCATCGTCGAAACCTTCACCCAGAGCTTGCAGAGCTACCCGCTCGACATGCGCGCGCAGGAGGTGAAGGTCACCGACGACGGTGTGACAGTGCACCTTTCGGGCGGCAAGACCACCCTCGACTCCGCGAGCAACACATCCGGTCAGCAGTCCGACTTCACCTGCTGATCAGTCCGGAAAACCGTCGAGCACCACAGCTGATTTCGACAACCCGAGCCGTGTAGCACCGGCCTCGATCATGGCGGCAGCGTCGGCGGCCGTGCGAATCCCACCGCTGGCCTTCACCCCGAGCCGTCCACCGACGGTCTCGGCCATCAACCGCACGGCGTGCACACTCGCACCGCCGGCGGGATGAAAACCGGTGGAGGTCTTCACGAAATCGGCACCGGCCTGCTCGGCCGCCCGGCACGCGCCGACGATCGCCGCATCGGTGAGTGCGGCCGATTCGATGATCACCTTGAGCACGGCGCGTTCCGAAGTCGCCTCGCGCACGGTGATGATGTCGGCGAGCACGGCGTTGAAATCACCGGCCAGCGCCGCGCCGACGTCGATCACCATGTCGACCTCGGCGGCGCCCTGGTCAACGGCCAGCCGCGCCTCGGCACCCTTCACCAGCGAATGGTGTTTGCCGGACGGGAAACCCGCGACCGTCGCCACCACCAGCCCCGGCGCACGCACCGGCAGCATCGAGGGCGAGATGCAGATCGCGTACACGCCGAGCTTGCGCGCGTCGGCGATCAGCGCATCCACCTCGGCCGGAGTCGCTTCCGGGGCGAGCAGGGTGTGATCGATCATGTCGGCCACGGCGGCCCGAGTCAGCGGCGCGGAAGTCATTTCCCGAGCATTCCACATTCAGGGGCGAACATTTCGGGCACCGCACATCATTGCGCTCCTGTACCCAAATCCTGGACACTTAAGCCTGTGCTGATCCGTCGCGAGACCCCAGCGGACGCCCCGGCGATCGCCGCGATCCACCGCGCCGCCTTCGCCCCGCATTACGCGGGCGATCCGGCCGTCACCGAACCACCCGAACCCGCCCTCGTCGAGACATTACGCACCGACGAGTCGTGGATGCCGACGCTGTCGCTGGTCGCGCTCGAATACGACACCGTGGTGGGGCACATCTGTCTCACCAGAGCCGGTATCGGCCCGTTCCCGGTGCTCGCGCTCGGCCCGCTCGGCGTCGATCCTGACCATCAGAAGTCCGGTGTCGGTTCGGCGCTGGTGCACGCCGCCCTCGGCGCCGCGGATGCCCTCGACGAATCGGTCGTCGGCCTGGTCGGCGATCCCGACTACTACGCCCGCTTCGGCTTCGTCCCCGGCCCGCGCCTCGGCATCGTGCCCGATCAGGCCGACTGGGCGCCGTACTTCCAGGTCCGCCCGCTCACGGCCTACGATTCCGCCGTCACCGGCGAATTCCGTTATGCCGCACCGTTTTACGACCTGTAGGTCACTCGAAGACGACCGTGCGCCGACCGTGCACGAGCACCCGGCCCTCGAGGTGCCAGCGCAGCCCGCGTGCGAGCACCACTCGCTCGATGTCGCGTCCCTGACGGACCATGTCGCGCACGTCGTCGGCGTGATCGACCCGGATCACGTCCTGCTCGATGATCGGCCCCGCGTCCAGCTCGGCGGTGACGTAGTGACACGTCGCCCCGATCAGCTTCACCCCGCGCGCGTACGCCTGGTGATAGGGCCGCGCGCCGACGAACGAGGGCAGGAAGCTGTGGTGGATATTGATCGCCCGCCCGGCCCAGTGCGCGCACAGCTCGGCGGGCAGCACCTGCATGAACCTGGCGAGCACCACCGCGTGCGGATCGTGGGAGTCGACGAGCTCGCGCACCTGCTCGAAAGCCGGACCACGCTCGGCCGGGTCCTTCGGGAACGGCACGTAATGGAATTTCACCCCGTGCGCCTCGGTCATCCCCGCGAGGTCGGGGTGGTTGCCGATCACGGCCTCGATGGTCGCGGGCAGCTCACCGGCCTGCGCGCGTCCGAGCAGGTCGTGCAGGCAGTGCCCGTCCTTGCTCACCAGCAGCACCACCCGGCGCGGCGGCCCGGAATCGTGTACCTGCCACTCCGTCTCGGGACCGAACTCGGCGGCCACCTCGACGAACCGAGCGCGCAGCTCGTCGATGGAGAACGGCACCGTCGAGGCCGTCACGGCCTGACGGGTGAAGAACCAGCCGATGTCACCGTCGGAGTGGTACCCGGCCTCGGAGATCGAGCCGCCGAACTCGGCGATGAACGAGGAGATCCGGGCGATGATGCCCGGCCGGTCCGGGCACCCGAGGGTGAGCACGAACCGGCGGTCGTCCGAGGTCACAGCGGTATAGCTCATCCGCCGATTCTCGCAGGCGATCAGGCCAGCGCGCGCACGGGCTCGCGGACGGAAGCGAGCACTTCGGCCACTTCGGCATTGAACAGGTCGAAGCGTTCGACATTGCCGAGGTGCCCGGTCGGCAGCACCTTGAAGCCCGCCAGGCAGCCCGCTTCCTGCAGCAGCGCGGCCAGGCGCTCCGCGTGCAGTGCCGGGGTCATGTCGTCGCGGTCACCCGCGAGCACGGTGGTCGGGACCGAGAAGTTCTTCGCGTCATCGCCCAGGTGCAGCTCGGTGAGCAGGAACCCGTAGCGCGAACGCGTCATCATCGGACAGCCGCGCACCACCGACAGCGCGTAGTTCAGTTTCTCGCGCGAAGTGTCGAGAGTCATCACCTGACGGGCGAAGATCCAGCGCACCGGCTTGATCGGCGGGAGCACCACGGGGGTGCCGAGGATCAGCTTGCCGAGCCAGTCCGGCGTCGGCATCGCCCGGCCGCGCAGAATCCGCAGCGGCACATTCAGACCGGGCACCATGGTCGACACCTCGACCAGCGAATGCGCGCCGGTATTGGTGAGAATCACCGCGGCGGCCTGCTCGGCGACTCGCTCGGGATAGCGGCCCGCCCAGGCGATGAGCGTCATCCCGCCCATGCTGTGCCCGGCGAGCACCGCGCGCTGACCCGGCAGCAGGACGGCGTCGAGCACATCGCACAGGTCGTCGGCGAGCAGGTTCGTGCTCGGGCGGGCGTAGCCGTTGGTGCTCTCACCGTGGCCGCGCTGGTCGTAGGCGACCACGCGGTACTCGCCGGCGAAGGCGTTGATCTGGGCGTTCCAGTATTCGAGCGAACAGGTCCAGCCGTGCGCGAACACGATGACGGGCGCGTCGACCGGGCCGTAGGCGTGCACCCGCAGGCGGGCGCCGTCGGCGGTGACCACCGGGATCACCTCGTGTGGCACCCGTGGCGGATCGAAGGCCGCGATCCCGTGCGAGCGGGTCCGCAGGTCGGCCCGGTGGGCCGCCAGCACGGTCTTGACCACGGTGGAAGCCTGACCGACCAGGTTCACCACAGCCGTCGGCAACGTTGCACGCATCGGCACACTCCTTCGTGTTACTGCTAGATACAGTAACACCGCGTACCACGCACCCGCGAGCCCTCAGCGCGACCGATTTACCAGCGCGGGCCGCGCTGCACCTCGTCGACCTTCGGCCGCACATCGGCCAGGTAGACACCGGTCGCGACGATGCCGATGATCGCGATGAACCCCAGCCCGCCCGCACCGAGCAGCAGGAACACCAGCGCACCGCCCAGAATCGCCAGCCAGATCGGCTTGCTCAACTTGTCGACCGCGGTGAAGGCGTCGGCACGCTGCCGGATCGCGTGCACGATCGCGAACAGGGTCGCGCCGAGGGCGCAGGCCCACAGGACCAGCAGGATCAGCGAGGTCAGACTGTTCACGATGTTCACACCCCCCATCATACGAACAGCGGCCCCACACACGCGTGGTGTGCGGGGCCGCTGTCGGCAGTGATGCGAAGGGTATTAGACCTTCTTGGGCGCGGCAGGATCAAACCGTCCGGGCCCGGACGGGTAGACCTCTACTAGACCTTCTTCGGCGCGACCTTCTTGGCCGGGGCCTTCTTGGCCGGAGCGGCCTTCTTGGCGGCCGGAGCCTTGGCCGGAGCGGCCTCTTCGGTCACGGCGACGACCTCGGCCTCGACAACAGCGGAGACGGTGTCGGCAGCGGCCTCGGCCTCAGCCTTGCCACGGCCCAGCAGGTCGTTGACCTTGGTCAGGGCGTCCTCGGCGCGAGCCGAAGCATCCTTGTAGAGGGTCTCGACGCGGCCGATCTGCTCGTCGACGGCCTCGTTGGCACGCAGCCGGTCGACGGTCTCCTCGCCGCGCACGGCGAGGTCGGCGTAGATGTCGAGCGCCTGGCGGTAGTACTGCTCGGCCAGCTTGCGCAGCTCTTCGGGGGTGAACTTCTCGCGCAGCTCGGCGAGGTCCTCCGGCAGCTCCGAGGGCAGGCCGGAGATGCGCTCACGCAGGGTGTCGAACTGGGCCTGCACGTCGGCGGGCACGTTCGCGATGCGCTCGCGGGCCTCTTCGACGCGGGCCTTCGGGTCGGCGGTGGCAACGCGGCCACGGACGTCGGCGACAACGTCGTTCACGGCGGCGTAGATGGCGTCACCGGCGCCGACGGTGGCGAACAGCGGCTTGGTCACAGTGGCGGTCTTCTCGGTCATCAGTCTTCATTCTCCTGGTGTGGCGGAGTGTCAGTTGTCGTGAACGAAACGTCAGTGTCTCGTTCGTTCCCCCCTGAGCCGGTGTCTTCCCCGTTTTCCCGGCGAAACGACTCATAGATTTCCAGCAACACCTGTTTCTGCCGTTCGGACACCGAAGTGTCGGCCAGCAGGGCGTCACGGACCGGGCTGTGCGGACGCTGTTCCAGAAATCCGGCCCGCACATACAACACCTCCGAAGAAACCCGCAGCGCCTTGGCGATCTGCGCGAGTACTTCGGCGGAGGGATTGCGTAATCCGCGTTCGATTTGGCTCAGGTACGGATTACTTACCCCCGCCAGAGCGGCGAGCTGACGCAGGGACACCTGCGCGCCTTCGCGCTGTGCCCTGATGAAACCTCCGATATCTTGAGCCGCGTGCGCTACACGACTCTCGGGTTGGTCTGTCATCGCTCACCTTCTGGCGTTGTAAGGCCAATACTAGAACAGGGTGCTAGCTATTGCAAGCACTACAGTTAGCACTCCATCGGCTAACCCTCACTACCAGCACTTTCAGTGGAAAAGCAGCTGCGAAATCGTGTAGATGACCAGGCCGGCGAGTGATCCGACCACCGTGCCGTTGATCCGGATGAATTGCAGATCCCGACCCACCTGCAATTCGATCTTCCGGCTCGCCTCGTCGGCATCCCAGCGCGCGACCGTATCGGTCACCAGGGTCGAGATCTCGCCGGAGTAGTTACCGACCAGATAGCGGGCACCGCGATCGATCCACCCGTCCACCTTGCCACGCATCGCCGGGTCGTCACGCAGACGCTCGCCCAGCTGTTGCACATTCTCCGCCACCTTGCGGCGCAACGTGGAATCGGGATCCTCGGCCGATTCCAAGATCAACCGTTTCGCGGCGCGCCAGGTGGCCTCGGCCATTCCGGTGATCTGCTCGCGGCCCATGATCTCGGCCTTGACCTTCTCCGCCTTGGCGATCATCGCGTCGTCGTGTTGCAGGTCCTCGGCGAAATCCTGCAGAAAGCGATCGGCCGCCCGGCGCAATTCATGATCGGGATCCGAACGCACCTTCCAGGTGAACTCGACCAATTCCCGATAAATTCGCTCCGAAAGCAACGTATTGACGAATTTCGGTGCCCACTGCGGCGAATCGCGCACCACGATCCGGTCGATCGTGTCCTGTGAACCCAGCGCCCACTGATGCGCGCGCTCGGCCAGCAGATCGATGAGCGGGCGCTGCCGGTTGTCGGCGATCATCTCCGAGAGCACCCGGCCCAGCGGCGGCCCCCACAGCGGCTCGGCGATCCGCTTGACGATGGTGTTGTCGATGATCTGCTCGACATCCTCGTCGCGCAGGGTGTTGACCACTGCGGTGAGGATCGTCGCGCTCTCCTGCGCCACCCTGGCCGCGTGCGCCGGATCGGCCATCCAGCGCCCCACCCGCAGCGAGATCTGCGCCGATTCCAGCCGGGCCGAGACCACATCGGGGGCGAGGAAGTTGGTGCCGACGAAGGAGCCGAGACTCTCGCCGAGCTGGTCCTTCTTCTTGCGGATGATCGCGGTGTGCGGGATCGGCAGACCGAGCGGGTGTTTGAACAGCGCGGTGACCGCGAACCAGTCGGCCAGTGCGCCGACCATGCCCGCCTCCGAGGCCGCGCGCACATAGCCCACCCACTCGCCACCGCCGCCGCGCGATTCGAGCCAGCGGCACAGCAGGTAGATCACGCTGGCCACCACCAGGAAACCGGTGGCGAGCGCCTTCATCTTGAACAGGTCGCGTTTCTTGCCCGCCTCGTCGGTCAGTACCGCGAAGCCGGCGGGCTGCGTGGCGGTCTCGGTGCGCGGCGTGAGAACCGCCGTGTTGCCGGGAGATTTCTCCATAGCTCCCATTCTGCTGTGCGCGCGGCGAGTATGCCGCCGCCAACCCCGCGTGGCGCCGTCGACGACACGCGAACCGCGTGGTTTGTCGTACGCGCGAGTAAACAACGAAGTGTGGTAAATGCCCCAACGTGGACCAAAGGAGGGCCACCCCACACAGTCGCGCCTAAGCTGTGGGGCAGAGTCCACCAAAGAGACGCCAACATCGATCACAAGGGGGCTGTTCTGTCCACCGAAGACCTTGTCGAGATCGGCGAGCAGTCGAGCCGGGCGACCGTGCGCGGCGGCGCCCAGGCCGACGGCCGCAAACGTCGGTGGCGCCAGCACAAGATCGACCGCCGCGAGGAACTGGTCGACGGCACCCTCAACGCCATTCGCGTGAAGGGCAGCCAGGCGGGCATGGACGAGATCGCCACCGAGATCGGCGTGTCCAAGACCGTGCTCTACCGCTACTTCGCCGACAAGAACGACCTCGTGCACGCCACCATGCAGCGGTTCATCGAGACCACGCTGCTGCCGCGGGTGTACGGCGCGATCAGCCTCGACGCCGACGAGTACCAGCTCGTGCGCGCCGCGATGACCGAATACGTCGGCACGGTCGACGACGACCCCGAGGTCTACCGGTTCATCATGAGCAATTCCGCGGGCGACAAGTCCTCGCTCGCGGAGTTCGAGCGGCTGTTCGCCGAGGTGGTCACCACGGTGCTGGTCGACCGGGCGGGCGCGAAGGGCGTGCGTACCGACGGCGCGATGTTGTGGTCCTACGTACTGGTGGGCGGCATTCAGTTGGCCACGCACTGGTGGACGACCACCGACAAGGCCATGCCCCGTCAGGACGTCATCGACTACCTGACGATGATGGCCTGGAGCGCGCTCGAGGGCATCGTCCGTGCCGGTGGCTCACCGGCGTACTTCAACGCACAGCCGCACCTGTTTCCGGAAGTTCCCCCGGATCTGGCCTGACCGGCGCTTTCTTCCGCCGAGGGGAGCCGGGCTCGACAACGCCACACGGTTGGCTACGCTGAACCCGGGCGGGACGCTGTGGCTTGCGTCACCGCCGTGCGCGTCGGCACCAACGGAGGTATCTCGATGGCGAAGAACGTGCCGACTTCCCGGCTTGCCCGCGGGACGAAGCTGGGCGCGGTCGCGGCGGGGTCGGTTATTCGATCGAAGAAGACCAGGCTGTCGATGCGTGGCCGGTCGGAGGCCGTGCGCGAACGGATGGCCGAGGAGTCGATGATCCGCACCACCGAACAGGTGGTCATGGTGCTGGGCACCATGAAGGGCGTGGCCATGAAACTGGGCCAGATGATGTCGGTGCTCGATCTGGATCTGGTGCCCGAGAACCATCGCGAGCGGTTCCAGCAGCGCCTCGCCGTGCTGCGCAACGCGGCGCCGACGGTGTCGTTCGAGTCCATGCGCGCGGTGATCGAGCAGGATTTCGGTGCCCCGCTGGCGGAGATCTTCGCCGAGTTCGATCCGAAGCCGATCGCCGCCGCCTCGATCGGCCAGGTCTACCGGGCCACGCTGCACGACGGTCGCGCCGTCGCGGTGAAGGTCCAGTACCCCGGTGTCGATGCCGCGGTGCGCGCGGATCTGAAGAACCTCACCATGTTTCGCCGGGTGCTGGCCTCGGCGATGCCGTGGATCACCCCCGCGGTGCTCGACGAGCTGAAGCTGAACATGGAGAGCGAGCTCGACTACCAGGCCGAGGCCGCCACCCAGGCCGAGATCGCGCACCTGTACCGCGAGCACCCGTTCATCGTGGTGCCCTCCTCGGTGCCCGAGCTGTCCACCACCCGGGTGCTGGTCACCGAGTTCATCGACGGCGACGGCTTCGACGAGATCCGGAAGATGCCTGCGGCGCAGCGCAATCGGGTCGGCGAGATCATCTACCGCTTCTATGTCGGTTCATTGTTCAGCTTCAACGAGTTCTGTGGCGACCCGCATCCGGGCAATGTGCTGCTCGCCCGCGACGGCCGGGTGGCCTTCCTCGACTTCGGGCTGTTCAACCGGATGGACCCGCAGCTGGTCGAATTCGAGAAGCAGTGCCTGCGCGCGGCGGCCGAGGATCGCGCGGAAGATCTGCGGCAGTTGATGATCGATCGCGGCGTGATCGATTCGCCCGAGGAGATCGGCGCCGAGGAATGCCTCGAGTACGTGCTCGCGGCGTCGGAATGGTGTCTGGTCGACGAGGAACTCACGATCACCCCCGAGCTGGCCAGCGGCGCGTTCCTGCTCGCCGTCGATCCGAGGGCCAGCGAGTTCACCGGCATGAAGCAACAGAATCTGCCGCCCGAGCACCTTTTCTCACGCCGCGCCGACTTCCTCACCTTCGGCATGCTCGGCCAACTCGACAGCACCAACAACTGGCATTCGATCGCCCGTGAATGGCTCTACGGCGAACCACCGCTCACCGAACTCGGTCTGGCCCACCGTGATTGGCTCAGCACCCATCCACCGAAACCGGTGAAGAAGACGCGCGCCCGCAAGGCACCAGCCACCAAGCCCTGATCATCTTTCGAAAGGCGCACCATGCCGCAGCACCGTGAGTTCGACCTGATCCTGTTCGGCGCAACGGGTTTCGTCGGCAAACTCACCGCCGAGTACCTGCTCACCGCGGCCCCGGCCACTGCGCGGATCGCCCTGGCCGGTCGCTCGGCGGGCAAGCTCGCCGCCACCCGCGACGAACTGGGCCCGGCCGCCGCGAAGTGGGAACTCGTCGTCGCCGATTCCAGCGATCCCGCCTCCCTGGCCGCGATGGCCGAGCGCACCAAGGTCGTGGTCACCACCGTCGGCCCGTACCTGCGCTACGGCATGCCGCTGCTTGGCGCGTGCGCCGCGGCGGGCACCCACTACGCCGACCTCACCGGCGAGCCGCTGTTCATCCACGATGCCATCGAGAAGTACGAGCAGACCGCGGTCGACTCGGGCGCCAAGATCGTGAATTCCTGTGGCTACGACTCGATTCCGTCGGATCTGAGCGTGTACGAGATCTACCGCGCCACCCTCGCCGACAACACCGGCGAGCTCGAGGACACCACCCTGGTGGCCGCGTTCAAGGGCGGAATGAGCGGCGGCACCATCGACTCGGGTCGCGCGATGATGGAAGACGTCGCCGCCGACTCCGCGCGCGGCAAGATCCTGGCTCACCCGTATTCGCTGAGCCCGGACCGCAGCATGGAGCCCGATGTGGGCCGTCAGTCCGATCAGGCGCTGGCCCGCGCCGAGAGCATCGACCCGAGCTTGGACGGCTGGGTCACCACGTTCGTGATGGCCTCCCACAACACCAAGGTCGTGCGCCGCACCAACGGCCTGCTCGGCTGGGCCTACGGCAAGCAGTTCCGCTACCGCGAGGTGATGAACGCGGGCACCTCGGCGGCCGCGCCGCTGGTCGCCGCGGGTATCGCGGGCGGCATCGTGGCGAGTATGGCCACGGGCGCGGTCCTTTCGCGGGTTTCGCTCGGCCGCAAGCTGCTCGACCGGATCCTGCCCAAGCCCGGCACCGGCCCCGACGAAAAGGCCCGCCGCAGTGGCTGGTTCACCATGAAGACCTTCGCCCGCACCAGTTCCGGCGCCAAGTACCGGGCCACCTTCTCCAGCACCGGCGACCCCGGCTACCAGGCCACCGCCGTGCTGCTCGGCCAGGCGGGCCTGAGCCTGGCCTTCGACACCCTGCCCGACCGCGCGGGCGTGCTCACCCCGGCTTCGGCGATGGGCGAAGCGCTCACCGAGCGGCTGCGCGCGGCAGGCATGACGATCGAGGTCGCACGGCAGTGAATCTCGCCCGCAAGACGATGAACGCCCCGGCGCTGGCGGCGGTGTACGAGCACGCGTGGCGACCCACGCTGTTCTACCTCGCCAGCGGCCGGACTACCGGCACCGACCGCCGCGAAGCGGTCGACATGCTGCGCCTGAGCGGCCCCATGAAAGTCCTCGACCTGGCATGTGGCCCAGGCAATTTCACGGAGTACCTGAGCACCTACCTCACCCGCGGCGGCTTCGTCACCGGCCTGGACTACTCCCCCGCGATGCTGGCCAAGGCCGCCACCGACAACGCCAGCCCACGCGTCGGCTACGTCCGCGGCGACGCCCGCACCCTCCCCTTCGCCGACAACACCTTCGACGCCGTCTGCTGTTTCGGCGCCCTCTACCTGATCCCCGACCCCCTCACCGCCACCCGCGAAATGATCCGCGTCCTGAAGCCGGGCGGCCGCATCGCGATCAGCACCAGCTACCGCGAGAACAACCTATTCGGCTCCGCGAGCAGCATGGCCGCGAGCCTGAGCGGCCTGCGGCTGTTCGACCGCGACACCTTCCCGAAGCTGTTCGTCAGGGCGGGCCTCACCGAAGTCGACCAGCGCGTCCACCGCTTCATGCAGTACGTCGACGCCACTAAGCCGCTCTGACGTGGTGTAGCAAACTTGCTACACTCGTAGCATGACCGCCGTGCCAGCTCGCGACCTGCGCAATCACACTGCCGAAGTGCTGCGGCGCGTCGAGGCGGGGGAGGAAATCGAGATCCTGCGGGACAACCGACCCGTGGCGAAACTGATTCCCTTCCCCACTCGCCGAGAGTGGATCCCAGCGGCAGAGATCATCGGCGAACTGGTCCAACTCGGCCGCGACACCACCGGAATGCGTGCCGACCTCCGTGAAATCCTGTCCGAGACCACGGATGACCTCCGTTGGTGAGTGAATCACGGCGCGCACTGGCCGACACCTCGATCTTCATCGGACTGGAAGCACAGCGGTTCGACCGAGCCGCAGTCGCGGACTACGAGTGGGGCGTGTCCGTGGTAACCCTGGGAGAACTGCGGCTGGGCGTCTTGCACGCGAAAGACCCCGAGTCCGCGTCGCGGCGGCTGTCGACCTACCAACTCGCACAACGCTTCACCCCGCTCGGCATCGACGAGAAGGTCTCGGAGTCGTGGGCGCTGTTGGTTTCGAGACTACGAGCCGCAGGCCGCAAGGTTCCGGTCAACGACAGCTGGATCGCCGCCACGGCCATCGCCCTCGATATTCCACTCGTGACACAGGACAGCGACTACGACACCATGCCGGGTCTTCAGGTCATCAAGCTCTGACAGGTGTTCAGACCAGGCTGAGCCAGTAGTCCTGGAACTTCAGGAACACCAGCAGCAGCACCACCGCGTAGAACAGCACCACCAGGGTCCAGCGCCATTCGGCGAGGATGCCGAGCACCCCGCGCGAGCGGCCCCACAGCTCCTGGGTGGTCACCGCGAACAGCACCGGCACCGCTGCCCACACCACCATGCAGTACGGGCACAGCGCGTTGATCCGGTACAGGCTCTGGAAGATCAGCCAGCACAGCCCGGCGATGCCGAGGACCGTGCCGATCCACAGCCCACCCCAGATCCAGCGCGGGAAACCGACGCCCACCACCGAAAGCACGGCGAGGGTCACCACCACCGAGAACCCGACGACGCCGATCAGCGGGTTCGGGAAGCCGAAGACCGCGGCCTGGTCGGTCTTCATGATCGACCCGCACGACAGCACCGAGTTGATGCTGCACGAGGTGACGTAATCCGGGTCGACGAACAGCTTGAACCGTTCGACGGTGAGCGTGAACGACGCCAGCCAGCCCGCCAGCCCGGCGATCAACAGCAGCCAGGCCGAGCGGGCGGGGGCGGTGATCACTTGGCCGCGTCAGCGATCACGGAGGCCAGGCCGTTCTCGGTGAAGATCGCGTCGGTCTGGTTCAGCTGACCGTTGATGTACACCGACGGCGTCGACTCCACCCCGCTCTGCAGCGTGGCCTGGGTGAAGCGCTGGATATCGTTGTTGTAGGGCTTGTCATTGATGCAGGTCGCCACGGCGGGATCGGTGTAGCCCACGTCAGTGGCGACCTTGATGAGCCCCTCGTTGCTGGTACCGGCACCGCCCTCGGCGGGCTGCTGTTCGAACATGGCCTGCAACCAGGACTGGTACTTGGTCGTATCGGACTTCGCCACACAGAACGAGGCGTTGGCCGCGCGCGAGGAGTACTGGTTGGTCGAGGCCTTGTCGAGGAACGAGATGATCTGGTACTCGACCGAAGCGGTGCCGTTGGCGGCGGCCTCGGCCAGTGCGCGCCCGTTGGCGGTCTCGAACTTCTTGCAGGCCGGGCACTGCAGGTCGGCGACGACGCGCACCTTGACCTTGGCGTCGGGATTGCCGATCACGACCGAGCCGGTGGGCGTGACCGCCCCGCCCGTAGCGGGCAGCTGCGCGGCCGACGTGGCAGTCGACTCGGTATCCGAATCGGACTTCTTCACCGCCAGCCCGATGCCGATGGCCGCGACCAGCGCGACCAGCACCGCGGCAACGCCGACCTGAATCGCGATCTTGCGCTTCTTGTCGGCCGCCTCGGCCGCCGCCAGCGGATTCTTGCCCGAAGGCCGGTTGCTCACCGTCGTCACACGCCTTTCGCTCGTTGGCCCCCTCGGGGAACATCATGCGGGCCGAACCTGAGAGTTTCCGCAAAGCTCGTGTCAGGACTCGTCGAGTCGCCGCAACTGCTCGGCGATATCGAAGTTCGCGGGCGGCCAGTCCAGTTTCAGCTGGGCCAACGCGCCGATCAACAGCTCGGTGACCGCCAGTCGCGAGTACCACTTGCGGTCCGAGGGCAGCACGTACCAGGGGGCGTAATCGGTGTTGGTGCGATCGAGAACGGCCTGGTAGGCCTTCTGGTACTCGGGCCAGTAGGCGCGCTCGGTGATGTCGGCAGGGTTGAACTTCCAGTACTTGTCCGGGCGTTCCAGCCGTTCGCGCAGCCTGGCCTTCTGTTCGTCGAGGGAGACGAACATGGCGACCTTCACGATGACGGTGCCCGCGTCGGTGATCTCCTTCTCGAAGGCGTTGATCTGGTCGTAGCGCTTGCTCCACTCCGATTCCGGCACGAGATCGTGCACGCGAACCACCAGCACGTCCTCGTACTGGGACCGGTCGAACACCCCGATCTGGCCGTGCGCGGGCAGTCGCTTGCGAATCCGCCACAGGAAATCGTGCTGCTTCTCGAGGTCGGTCGGCACCCCGAACGAGGCGTGGTCGACACCCTGCGGGTCGACCGAACCGATGACATGGCGCACGATGCCGCCCTTGCCCGCGGTGTCCATGCCCTGCAGGATCAGCAGCACACTGCGCTGCCCGCCGACGCGACCGTGCGCGAACAGTTTCTCCTGCAACACCGACAGCACCGTCGCGCGTTCGGCCAGCAGCGCTTTGCCCTCGGTCTTGTCTCCGTCGAAACCCGGTGTGCTCGAAGTGTCGAGATCGGCGACGCGCTGACCGTCGGCCCGTAGTGCGAGATCAGCCCGTTCGGTCCATTGTTTCGCCATTTCCCATGCCTACCACTAGTCGCCTGCTTTGCCGGGCAAGCTCGACGCAATCGTTGTCTGCCAGCACTGCACGCCCGCCGGGTCGGCGATGTCGGCACTGTGCACGTAGACCGGGTCCTCACCCGCGCGCCGCTGGGCCCGGTAGTCGGCGAGCAGGCGGAACGCGATCGCGCCCAGTGGGATGATCGCGGCCAGGTTGACCAGGGCCATCGCGCCCATGAACACATCGGCGAGGTTCCAGACCAGGGCCACCGAGCCGAGCGAACCACCGAACACCGCGACCAGCACCAGCACCCGGAACGCGGTGAGCGCCTGGGGACGGGTGGTGATGAATTCGATGTTGGTGCGCCCGTAGTAGAAATTGCCGATCATCGAACTGAACGCGAGCATGAACACCACCGCGGTGAGCACATGCCCGGCCCAGCTGCCGAGAGCGTGATGCAGTGCGCTCTGGGTGAGGTCGGCGCTGCGCCGTTCGGACAGGTCGGGGTCGCTGGTCAAGATGATGAACGCGGTGATCGAGCAGATCAGCAGCGTGTCGAAGTAGACGCCGAGCGACTGCACGAGGCCCTGCTTCACCGGATGCGAAACATCCGCTGCCGCAGCGGCATTGGGTGCGGAGCCGAGTCCTGCCTCGTTGGAGAACATGCCGCGCCGAACGCCCTGGGCGATCGCGACACCGATCCCACCGCCGATCACCTCGCGCAACCCGAACGCCCCGCCGACGATATCGGCGACCACGCGAGGCAGGTCGCTGATGTTGAGCGCCACCACCGCGATCCCGAGCAACAGGTACACCAGGGCCATGACCGGCACCAGCACCTCGGTGATATGGCTGATCCGGCGCACCCCACCGAAGATCACCAGCCCGAGCAGCACGACCAATCCGAGCCCGACCAGCGGGGCATACCAGTCGCCGTCGAGGCCCGACAGCGAGACGCGACTGGTGGCCACGATGGTGTTGGCCTGCACGGCGTTGAACACGAAACCGAAGGTCACCGTGATGATCACCGCGAACAGCAACCCCTGCCAGCGCCGCCGCAACCCGTACTCCATGTAGTACGCGGGCCCGCCGCGAAAGGTCCCCGGTTCGCTCTCGCGCCGCTTGTAGAGCTGGGCGAGGGTCGATTCCACGAATGCCGACGCGGCGCCGACCGTGGCCATCGTCCACATCCAGAACACCGCACCCGGTCCACCGACACTGATCGCGGTCGCCACCCCCGCGATATTGCCGGTCCCCACTCGCGCCGCCGCCGAAATACTGAACGCCCCGAACGCCGACACCGACTTCTTCCCGTCGGGGGCCGTCGGTCCCTTCTCCGCGACCACCCGGAACATCTCGGGCAGCATCCGCAACTGCACCACCCCGCTGCGCACGGTGAAGTACAACCCGGCCACTACAACCAGCGGAATCAGCAGCCAGTTCCAGAAGGCATCGTTGATGTCGACGATCACCGAGTTCAGGGTGTCCATTCGGCGAACGCTACCGCCGCCGCGCGCGGTCTCCGGTCAGGCCGGTCCGGTGTCGTTTGCTCGTATTTGGGCGACTAGTTGGGTGTGCCCTGTGCCAGCACCGCCTCGACGGTTCGGGTAGCGCCGTCCGGGGAGGTGACATCGAGCCGGACCGAGTCGGCGGGCTTGCGGATGTTGATGGCCGCGCTCAGTGCCTTCGCGGTGGTGATCGAGGCGCCGTCGACCGCGGTGATCACATCCCCGATACTGATCCCGGCCTCGCGTGCGGGCTGGCCGTAGAAGGCCCAGCTCACCTGGGCGCCCGCCGGTCTGGCATCGATGACCTGCACGCCGAGGCTGGCGGTCGGGCCGATGTGGACGGTGTCGGTGGGTACCCCCGAACGGATCTGCGCCACGATGCGCATGGCGGTGTCGATCGGGACCGCGTACCCGTTGGGCGGTTTGCCCGCGGCACGGGAGTCCTCGCCCGACGCCGCCGTGATCACCCCGACCACCGCGCCCGACGCGTCCGCCAGCGCACCACCGGACTGCCCGCCCATCACCGGCGCGGCGACCTCGACCATGCCGTTGAGTGCCTTGCGGGTCAGATCGGCGGAGTTCATGGCGACGATCGTCGCGTCCAGATCGGTGATCGGCCCCGCGACCGAGGTCGGTTCGCCGCCGTCACCGCCCGCGTCGCCGATGGCCAGCACCTCTTGGCTGATCCGCAGGTCAGCGGAGGTGCCGAGCCGAGCGGTCGGCAATCCTGACGCCCCACCCAGTGACAGCAGCGCGATGTCGGCGCCGGAGTCGTAGCCGAGCACAGTGGCGTCGTAGACGAGACCGTTGGCGATATCGGTGACGCGCAGCGCTTCGGCACCCTTGATCACGTGATGACTGGTCAGAATCTGGCCGTCCTCGGTGAGCACGATCCCCGATCCGGCCGCCCCGATGCCGAAACCTGACGCGTCGACGTCGATATTGACCAGCACCGACTCCAGCTGTCCGGTGACCGCCACCGGATCGAGCGGCACCAGCACCGGCGCCTGCGCTTGCGCCACGAATTCGGGCTCGACCAGGGCGAATTCCCCGCGATACCCGAGAAACGCGCCGACCCCCAGCAGCGCGACCAGCATCGTCACCAGCACTCGTCCGACACGTTTCACAGCACATGTCCTCTCTTGCGAGCCGACCAGTCCATTGTCACCTGTTTTCCGCTCCCGCTGGTCTCGAAATGGACGCGGTAGTCGGCTGATGTTGGCGCAAGCACCCATGCGGCTGTAGGCATGTAGCCATGAGCACCGCTGCCGCCTACGCCAAGCCCTCCCCCGACGGCGCCTTCGAGAAGGTCACCATCGAACGTCGCGAAGTCGGCCCCGACGACGTGCTGATCGACATCAAATACGCCGGTATCTGCCATTCCGACATCCACACCGCCCGCGACGAGTGGGGCGGCGCGAAGTACCCGTGCGTGCCCGGTCACGAGATCGCCGGCATCGTCGCCGCGGTCGGCTCGTCGGTGCGCAAGTACCAGGTGGGCGACCGGGTCGGCGTCGGCTGCCTGGTGAGTTCCTGCGGCAAATGCGTGCCGTGCCTGGCAGGCGAGGAGCAGTACTGCACCAACGGCCCCACCTGGACCTACAACTCGCCTGTCCCCGAAACCGCGCAGCCCGGCGGCTACACGATGGGCGGCTACTCCACCCAGATCGTGGTCGACGAGAGCTTCGTCGTCGCGATTCCCGAGGGCATCGGCCTCGATGTCGCCGCACCGCTGCTGTGCGCGGGCATCACGCTGTATTCGCCGCTCAAGCACTGGAACGCGGGACCGGGCAAGAAGGTCGCGATCATCGGGATGGGCGGGCTCGGGCACGTCGGGGTGAAGATCGCCGCGGCGCTGGGCGCGGAGGTGACGGTGCTCAGCCAGTCGCTGCGCAAGCGTGACGACGGCCTGCGCATGGGCGCCGACCACTACTACGCCACCAGCGACAAGGAAACTTTCCGTCAGCTGCGCGGCCAGTTCGACCTGATCATCAACACCGTCTCGGCCGACCTGCCCATCGACAACTACCTGCGCCTGCTCGCCCTCGACGGCACACTGGTCATCCTGGGCCTACCCGAGAACCCGATGAGCGTCACCGGCCGCAACCTGGCCGGTTTCCGCCGCTCACTGGCCGGTTCGATGATCGGTGGCATCGCGCAGACCCAGGAGATGCTGAACTTCTGCGCCTCGCACGGCATCGGCGCGGAAATCGAACTGATCTCGGCCGACGAAATCGACTCGGCCTACGACCGGGTGGTCGCCAGTGATGTGCAGTACCGATTTGTGATCGACACCGCCACGGTGTGATTGGAGCGCTGGCGCGCTCGAGCGCGGCCCCTGAGGGGCCGGGTCGTTGTGGTTGGCTTGTTGACGCGCGCCGTGGCATCTATGTGTGCCGAATCTCGGTAGCGTGACATTCGTGGTTGCCCAGGACGAATCCGCTGAACCCGCCGCACAGTCCGCCGACCTGCCCGCCTTCTGGTCGGTGCGAACACCGCCGCGCTGGCTGCCGCGCGCGCTGTTCTACGCGGTACTCGCGGTCGCCGGGCTGATCGCGGCGTTCTGGATACTCGGCAAGATGCAGGGTCTGCTGACCGTGCTGCTGGTGTCGCTGTTCCTGGCGTTCGCGATCGAGCCCGCGGTGAATTGGCTTGCGGCGCGCGGTGTTCGGCGCGGGGCGGGCACCGGTGCGGTGTTCCTGGTGGTGCTGGTGGTGATCGTCGCGTTCGTGTGGACGCTGGGCGCGCTGCTCGTCAACCAGGTGACGATGCTGGTGCAGAACGCCCCGGACTACGTCCAGGACTTGGTCCACTGGGTGAATTCGACTTTCCACCAGGATATTTCGGGCGATGACCTGACCAAGTACGCCTCGGAGTGGAGTTCCACGATCGAGAAGTACCTGGTGGGCCTTGCCGGAAATGTCTGGGGCATCGGCACTGTCGCGATCGGTGCGCTGTTCCAGCTGCTCGGGGTACTGCTGTTCACGTTCTACTTCGCCGCCGACGGCCCGCGTTTCCGCTCCTGGGTGTGTTCGCTGCTGCCGCCGCGACAGCAGAAGCATGTGTTGCGGGCCTGGGACATCGCGGTCGACAAGACCGGCGGCTACATCTATTCGCGCGCCCTGCTCGCCCTGTGCTCGGCGATCGCGCACTACGTGGCGTTGCGGGTGCTCGATGTGCCGTCGGCGTTCGCCTTGGCGCTGTGGGTCGGCGTTGTCTCCCAGTTCATCCCGACCGTTGGCACGTACATGGCGGGCGCGCTGCCGGTGCTGGTGGCGTTGGTGCACGACCCGATCACCGCGCTGTGGATTCTGCTGTTCATCGTGGCCTACCAGCAGTTCGAGAACTACGTCCTGCAGCCGCGCATCACCGCGACCACCCTCGACATGCACCCGGCGGTGGCCTTCGGGGCGGTGATCGCCGGCGCGGCGTTACTCGGGCCGACCGGCGCCCTGCTCGCGATCCCGGTCACCGCCACCCTGCAGGGTTTCGCGGGCGCGTACGTGCGTCGCTACGAAGTCACCGAAGAGGCCGACGCACCGCCGCAGAGGAAGAAGCGTAAGAAGTCACCGTCCACCGACGAATAGGCAGCTCATGGCGATCCTGTTGTCCCTGGTGTCGATGTTGTCGACGCTGTTCGGCGGTTTCGTCGCCATGCGGATCGGCGACCGCAAACACCTGGTACTCGGCTTGGCCGCGGGCGTGATGTTCGGTGTGGTCGCGTTCGACCTGATCCCCGAGGCCTTGGAACAGACCGACGGCATGTTCCGCGGCATCCCCTATGTGCTGATCGCCGCGGTCCTCGGCTTCCTCAGCCTGCATGTGATCGAGCGCGCGGTCGCCATCCACCGTGGCCACGAACAGGAATTCGGCACGCACAAACACGGTTTCGAGTCGGTCGGGCTGCTGGCCGCGGGCGGCCTGATCTTCCACAGCACCCTGGACGGGTTCGGTATCGGCCTGGGCTATCAGGCGGGCGCGGCGGTCGGCATGTCCGTCGCGATCGCCGTCATCTGCCACGACTTCGCCGACGGTTTCAACACCTTCACCATCCCCACCGTCTACGGCAACGCCCGCAAACGCGCCCTCATCCTGCTCGGCCTCGACGCCATCGCGCCGGTGGTGGGCGCCATCCTCGGCACCCTGATCTACGTCCCCGAGAACTGGATCGGCCTCTACATGGGCTACTTCGCCGGCTTCCTGCTCTACCTCGCCACCGCCGACATCCTCCCCGAAGCCCACGCGGGCCACCCCTCCCGGTTGACTCTGCTGTGCACCCTGCTCGGCGTCGCCGCCATGTTCGCCGTGGCCGCGCTCAGCCACTGACTCGTTCTCACCCTGAGGGGATGAGGCGGGGTGGCGAAGACCGGTGTGCACTGGTCGTCCGGCGGTAACGAGACCGAGAACGAGGTGTGTCGATGACGAATCAGGAATTGGTCGATCAGACTGCGCGGGCGTACCTGTACGGATTTCCGCTCGTGGCAGATCTGGATCAGGTTCATCGGTACGTCACCGCCGGGGTCGGGTCCACTCCGGCGGCGCCGTTCAACACCCTCGCGCACACGCGGACGTTGGCGGGGCCCGCCGAAACTTTCGTCTCGATCAACAACGACACCGTCTACACCCAGGCACAGCTCGACTTGTCGGTAGGGCCTGTCACACTGCATGTTCCGGACACGGCGGGCCGGTACTACGTGATGCAGTTCGTCGACGCCTGGACCGACAACTTCGCCTATGTCGGCAAGCGCGCCACCGGAACCGATGCGGGCGATTTCCTGCTCGTGCCGCCGGGGTGGACGGGCAGTGCGCCCGACGGCGTCACCGTGATCGAATTCCCGACCCGCATCGCCTCGATCGTCGGCCGGTGGGCCTGCTCGGGGGTCGACGACCTCCCCGCGGTGCACGCGCTCCAGGACGCGACGACACTGACCCCGCAGGATCCCGCGGCGAAACCAGCGGGCTTGCCAACACCGGACCCGAAAACCGACCCCGACCTGCTGTTCCTCGAGAAACTGCGGATCTGGTCGCAAGCGTTCCCGCCGGCTCCCCGCGACCATGCCCTCCAGGATTCGTACAAAGGGCTCGGCATCGACCAGCCGGGCCCGTCGCCCTATACCCAGCCCGACGCCGCCCTGAGCGCCGGAATCGAAGCGGGCAAGAAGAAGCTCGAGTACCTACTGACCCACACTGCGGGTGCTCCGGTCAACGGCTGGCAGGTCAACCTGCACATCTTCGACTACAACCTCGACTACTTCCAGGTCGGCACGATCGACTCCCCCCAGTACAAGATCACCGACCCCGAGCAGCGGATCGCAGACCGAGCGATCGCCGCCAGGGCGGGCCTGTGGGGCAACAACGCCTACGAGGCCGCCTACTTCCCCGTCTACGTCGACGACCAGGGCCAGCGCCTCGACGGTGCCAACACCTACACCTTGCGCCTGGACCCCACCCCACCCGTCGGCGCGTTCTGGTCGCTCACCATGTATTCGGTGCCCGACTTCTACCTGGTCGACAACCCGATCGACCGCTACTCCCTCGGCGACCGCACCCCCGGCATCGTCTACGCCGACGACGGTTCCCTCACCATCACGATCAGCCACACCGCCCCGACCGACCCCACCGCCCGCGCCAACTGGCTCCCGTCGCCCGCGGGCGAGTTCCGGCCGTTGATGCGCATGAACCAACCCGAAGCGGCGGTACTCGACCTGTCCTACGTACTGCCCCCGATCATCAAGAGCTGAAACATCATTCGATCGTCTGCAGTAGTTCGACCAGCGTCAGTCGCAGCTTCTCCATCTGGGTTCGGCTGTAGTGCGCGGTGTCGTACTCGAGTTGGAGAGTCAGGCGGCCTCCGATGGTGAAGGCGGTGATCTTGGGCGGCATGCCGGGGCCCATGGCGTAGACGTCGTCGCGGACGAAAGCGAGGTCGTCGGGGATCGAATGTGGTGGCAGTTTGCCGACATTGGAGATCGCGATGGTGGGCGGCGCGGCGAGCAGCGCGGCGGTTTCCTCGTTCACGAGCTGGACCGCCAGGGGGAACAGGGCGGGTTCGCGACGGTCGAGGCCGGCGCGCAGGCCGGTCTCGACCAGTCGGGCCAGCTCGAGCTGGTCGGCTTCGTCCGTCGCGGCCACCAATGCCCCTGCCCCGGAAGCGAAGTTGACGATCGTGTGAGCGGGTACCGGCGGATCGACCTCCCCACGAACATCGACGGCGAACCCGCAGAACATCGGCACCACACCCACCTCGGGAAACCGAGTTCGCAGGGCGGCCAAGGCCGTTCCGCTGATCACGCTGTTCACCGACAGCCCGTGCGAGCGCGCCACCGCCACGAGTTGAGCGGTCTCCTCGGCGGTCAATTCGATGCGCTGCATCGCGAATCTCTCGAGTGAGTCACCGCCGTCGCGCGGCAGCGTGCGCGGCGCATCCGAGGGGTGCATGGTCGCCGCGCCCGCCTGGACCATGCCCAACCACGCTTGCGCCTCGGCCGTTGAAACCACTTCGGCCAGACGGACATCCATTGCCTGCGGAAGCTGCTGATCCGCATTCCTTTCCGGCGCAATGATTCCCATCGCATGAGCGGTGTAGTGCCGCCACATCTGACCGAGCAACGCGAATCCCGATCTACCATCAGCGATTCCGTGATGCACGGCCAACACGATCTGCTGACGCGACCCCGCCCGCAGCAGATACCCGCGAAACAACCCTTCGCCCCAGTCCTGCGGCTCATTGACCAACGCGAGATACGCGGCTTCCCCACCTTCGACGATGTCGAGCCGAGGCCGGAATTCGTCATCACAGACGAAGTACCCCACCCCGCCCTCGGTCACCACTCGACTGCGCAGCAGTGGATGCGCGGCCGCGAGCTCACCGAGCACCCGCCGCAGCACCACCGAGTCGACGGTGCCGTGCACGGTGGTGCCGAGAAACAGCGGGATCCCGGCCGTCGGCACACTGCCGACGCTCGTACCGGTGCCGAAGAAGCTGGATTCGAACGGGGAGATACGTCGCCGAGAAGTCATACTCGAAAACATACATCCGTTTCAAACACTTGTCACTGACGTTTGTTTGAAACCGATGTCACAAACACCCGTACACCCCACTTGCTATCGTGCCGAGGTGGGAACCCGCGAAGACCTCCTCGACGCCGCCAAACAGTGCCTGGCCACCCGCGGCTACGCCCGCACCACCGTCCGCGACATAGTCGCCGCCTCCGGCACCAACCTCGCCGCCATCAACTACCACTTCGGCACCCGCGACAAGCTCCTGCAACAGGCAATGCTCGAATCCAGCGCGGAAGCGGTAACTCAAATCCTCGAAGCCCTCCCCGCTCCCGACCCCTCAGACCCCACCGCCCGCCTGGAAGCCTTCTGGCAAAGCCTGATCACCTCGTTCACCGAAAACCCACCCCTCTGGCACGCCAACGCCGAATCCCTCAACCAGGCCCTACACTCCCCCGAACTCCGCACCGAACTCGCCGCCGCCCAATCCCGAGCCCGCCACGCCCTCACCGAAGCCTTCGGCAACGGCAACCCCACCGTCGGAGCCCTCCTCCAAACAATGATCAGCGGCCTACTCCTCCAATGGCTCATAGACCCCGAATCCGCCCCCACCCCAACCGAACTCACCGCAGGCGCGCGTGCTCTCCTCCCCCGCTGAGCAGCGCCCGCCATCAGCCGAGATGGCGACGAACCTCAGCAGCGAAGCCCGGCAGACCGGAGCGGTCGAGCACATCGAGCAGGCCCTGAAGGTGTTTCGGTGGACGTTTGTGCTCAGCAACCTGTCTGTCGAGCAACCGGATAACAACGCCAGGCGCCAAATCCAGAACATCCAGCAGGAACGCATCCGGATGTAGCAACTCCGGGAAACCCTCGCCGATCGGTCTGACTTCGAAATCCTTGAGATTGAACGTCAACAGCACGTCCGCATTTCCTTGCAGGGCGGCCGCGAGGACATGCCGGTCCTTGGGATGGTTCTCCATGCGGTCGACCAGCGGCTGATACCCATCAACCATCGAGTCGGGAAAGAAACCCGTCAGTGTGCTGATCAGCCGATCAACCTTCGTCGCGGTCGGCGCGTCGCCCTTCTGCCTGTCGCAGAGATTCCGGCGGAGTTCGGCGAGGATGTCCGCCGACCACAATGGCTGAATCAGATCCGCTTCCGCGAGCCGGAGCATCGTGTCGCGCAGGTGAGCCGGATACAGGACGCAGGTATCGAGGAAGACCCGTTGCATCAGTCGTGTCGCTTCAGCGGCTCCGCGGGGGTGTCGTCGTAGAGATCTAGATCTTCCGAGATTCGCGTCAGTTCGGACAGGCCCGCCGCACGCTCGGCTCGCCGGAGCTCGCGAAAGGCAAGTACATCCGCGAGACGAACGCGGCGATGCCGACCTGGTCGAGTGAACGGAATGCTGCCCGCATCCAGCAACTTGACGAAGGTAGGCCTGCTCATGCCCAGCAATTCCGCGGCTTCCTGAGTTGTCAGCGTGGTGTGCAGCGGCGCGACTGTTACCGCCTTCCCCTCGGACAGAGCGATCGCGACCAGGCGAAGCCCCTCGAAAACCTCAGCGGGCAGCGCCACCACTTCCCCCGCCGCGGAACGCAGGATCGTCGCTTCATCGACACCGACTGTCGCGTCCAAGAACCTCCGGACCTCGACAAGCTGATCCAGATGCTCCGGCAAGAGTGTGCGTTCGTTCAACGTCGCGGTCATCGCGCCTCCTAGGGACCGCCACCATTATGGCACTTTTTCGAATAATTCGAAACGAGTCGTACGTGACCCGTTGGCGATCTCAGAAAACAGGTTGCGGCACCAGCATCACAATCCATCCATCAGGATCAGGAAAAGCCACGCCCCCGGTAGCAGCCCAGTAAGGGTTCTCCGCCTCCACCGGCTCAGCCCCGAACACTCCGAGCCGCCGCACCACATCCGCCATCGCCGCCTCCCCCGCGAAGTAGAGCACCAGCAGATTCTCCGCACTCGGCGCCGCCCCCGGACTGCCGTCGACATGGCTGGTGAATTCCAGGTGATAGTCGGCGCCGGGCAGGCCCACCATCACCCCGTCGTACCCGGCATGGTTCTCGAATCGGGCCAGCTCGCGCAGCCCGAGCCCGTCGACGTAGAACCGCACGACCTCGTCGAGTTGATCGGTGGGTCGCGCGATCCGCACCTGCGCGACAGGTAGAGAATCCGGCCAGGTCATGAAATCAGGCTATTCGCGTTCGCGCGTTAGGGCACGGCCCCTACCGAACGACGAAGGGGCGCACCGGAAATCGGTGCGCCCCTGAGGTTCGTTCGGTTACTCGGCTGTAGCGGAAGCTTCCAGCGCGGCCAACGCCCGGCGTCGAACCCGCCGAGCCGCGGCGACCATGTTCCGCAGCGAAGGCTCCAACTGCCAGTAGTGGCGGGTCTTGAGGCCACCGTCGGGGTTGGCCCACAACCGTTGCGGCGTAACAGCATTCGCCGCTTGGGTGAGCAGTTCGTCGAACTCGTCGATGTCGGGGATGCGGGCCGAGCGGCTTTCGTAGACGCCGGGGCCGACGCCGTGGGTGAGGCCGTGGCCGGAGGAGAGGTCCTCGGTGAGGGCTTCGATGACCCATTCGATCGAGCGGGTGGCCACGATCGCGGTGACGTCGGCGTCGAGTTGATCGATCGCGTCGACCACCTCGGTGCGGCCGGAATAGCCGATGTGCGTGTGGATCTGGGTGTCGGGGCGCACGCCGGAGGTGGCGAGTTTGAAGGCGCCGACGGCCCAGCGCAGGTACTCCTCGCGGCCGTGGGGGCGGGCGGGGAGCAGTTCGCGGATGGCGGGTTCGTCGACCTGGATGATCGCGATGCCTGCCTTTTCGAGGTCCACCACTTCGTCCCGAATGGCAAGTGCCACTTGGTCGGCCGTTTCGTAAAGCGGCTGGTCCTGGCGGACGAACGAGCGCGCCAGCATGGTGACCGGTCCGGTGACCATGCCCTTCACCGGCTTGTCGGTGAGCGACTGCGCGTAGGCGGTCCACTCCACCGACATCGGCGCGGGCCGGGCGACGTCGCCGTAGACGATCGGCGGTCGCACACAACGGGATCCGTACACCTGCACCCAGCCGAAGCGGGTCGTGGCGAAGCCGTCGAGCTGTTCGGCGAAGAACTGGATCATGTCGTTGCGCTCGTGCTCACCGTGCACGAACACGTCGAGGCCGATGTCTTCCTGCAGCCGGATCGTGGCTTCGATCTCGGCTTCGACCAGCTTGCGGTAGTCGTCGTCGGACAGGCGGCCCGAACCGACCTCGTACCTGGCCTGGCGCAGCTTGGCGCTCTGCGGGAACGACCCGAGCGTGGTGGCGGGCACCAGCGGCAGGTTCAACCGTTCCTGCTGCGCGGCGGCGCGCACGTCGTAGGGCGCGCGTTCGCGCATCTCGGGCGTCACCGCGTACACCCGCTGGCGCACCGCGTGCTTCTGCTTGAAGTGCACCTCGGTCGGGCGCTTGCGCCAGTTCTCCGACGGCCCCTCGGTGAGCGCCTTGGCGAGCGAAACAACCTCGCCCACCTTCTGTTTCGCGAAGGCGAGCCGGTCGGCGACATTGCCTTCGATGTCGTACTCGGAGAGCACGTCGTAGGGCACGTGCAGCAGCGTGGTGCCGGTCGACACCACCAGGTCCGGGCACACCTCGGCGATCGAGTTCAGGTAGTTCAGCGTGACGAAACGGTCTGCGCGCCACACGTTCTGACCGCTGATGACACCGGCGTAGATCCGCTTGCGCTTGATCCCCGGGATCGCCGCCAGCTCCTCCGGCTGCATCCGGTACGAGGCCAGGTCGAGGCCGATCGCCTCGACATTGCTCGCGGCCAGAATCCGCAGGGCCTCACCGAAGTCGCCGTACTGCCCGGTGACCAGGATGCGCGGGCGCAGCGGCGCCTTCGACAGCTGGGTGTAGGCCTTCTCGAACGCGGCCAGCTCGGCGGGCGTGCGCTCGCCGGTGAAGCAGGGTTCGTCGAGCTGCACACAGGTCGACCCGCGCTTGGCGAGGATCGAGAACAGTTCCTCGTAGAACGGCAGCAGCTGGTCGAGCAGGCTCAACGTGTCGAACTCGGCCTCGCCCGGCACGTGCCCGGCCTTCGACAGCAGCAGCAGCGACACCGGCCCGAGCACCACCGGGCGCAGTTCGATCCCGCGCTGCGCGGCCCGATCCCACTCGTCGAGCAGGGCTTCGGGGTGCAGCGAGAACGTGGTGTCGGCGTCGAGTTCTGGCTGGCGGTAGTGGTAGTTGGTGCCGAAGAAACGCACCAGCTCGAGCGGCGGGGTGTCCGGGTTGCCGCGCGCCATCAAGAAGTAGAAATCCAGGGGGTCGAGCCCGTCCTGGAACTGCTTGAATCGCGACGGCACCGCACCGAACAGCAGCGCGTTGTCGAGGATGTGATCGTAGAAGGAGAAGGTGTTGCCCGGCACCTGCGAGAGTCCGGTGGCGGCCAGCTCGTTGAACTGACGCTCCTGGATATCGCGACCTACCTGCAGCAGTTCCTCGCGTTCCATCGATCCGCGCCAGTACGACTCGAGCGCACGCTTGAGCTCTCGGTGCGGACCGATCCTCGGGTATCCGAGAACGCTCGACCCGAATCCATCGGTGACGTTGACCATGACCGCCGATACTCCCTTTCGATCCCACGCTGCGCTCGACATAACACCGGGTGCGCAGTGCGCGTCCGGCTACAGCAGCTTAGGCCGCAACCCCGGCCCTTCGCCGTTCCCCCTGCAAACACCCAGTAAAAGGCCGAAGGCCACCGGCATCGCGTCGCAGCTGATGTCGGTGGCCTCCGGTGAGCAAACCCTTATTTGCCGTACTGGTAGAAACCGGCTCCGGTCTTCTTGCCGAGCAGCCCGGCTTCGACCATGCGCATCAGCAGCGGCGGAGCGGAGTACAGCGGCTCCTTGAACTCGGAGTACATCGAGTCCGCGATCGACTTCACCGTGTCGAGGCCGACGAGGTCGGTCAGCGCCAGCGGGCCCATCGGGTGCGCACAGCCGAGCACCATCGCCTTGTCGACATCGTCCTTGGTGGCGAAGCCCGACTCGACCATGCGAATGGCCGAGAGCAGGTACGGCACCAGCAGCGCGTTGACGACGAAACCGGAACGGTCCGCCGAGCGCACGATCTGCTTGCCCAGGATCTCGGCGGCGAACTGCTCGGCCCGCTTGGCGACCGGCTCGCTCGTCTTCAAGGTGGTGACCAGCTCGACCAGCGGCAGCACCGGCACCGGGTTGAAGAAGTGCAGACCGACCACGCGCTCGGGGTTGGCGGTGGCGACGGCGATCTTCATGATCGGGATCGAGGAGGTGTTGGAGGCGAGCACGGCGTTGGGGTCGGTGACGACCTTGTCCAGCTCGGCGAAGATGGCCGTCTTGACCTCTTCGTTCTCGACAACGGCCTCGACCACCAGCTGACGGTCGGCGAAGTCGCTGAGATCGGAGGTGAAGCGCAGCCGCCATGCGGCCTGCTCCCGCTCGCGCTCGGTGATCTTGCCACTGCTCACGCCACGATCCAGCGAACGCAGGATGCGTGCGCGACCCGCAGCGGCGAGTTCACGGGTGGTCTCGTAGACGAGGACGTCGACGTGCGCGCGTGCGCACACTTCCGCGATACCCGCGCCCATTTGTCCGGCGCCGATGATGCCAACGCGCTGAATCTTCTCGCTGCTCACGTTCCGCTCCTGTACTTTTGGCGGCTGGCGCCGGGTTTGCGACCCACAATATAGGGATGCCCTCCCCTGTCGGGGCTGATCGACAGGGGAGGGCGTACACCCCTACTACTGCAGAGGAATTGTGTTGCTAGTCAAAGCAACACGGGCGGATCAGTGGAACTGACCCTCTTCGGTGGAGCCCTTCAGGGCGGCGGTCGACGTGTTGGGGTCGACGGTGGTGGCGATGGTGTCGAAGTAGCCGGCACCGACCTCACGCTGGTGCTTGATGGCGGTGAAGCCACGCTCGGCAGCAGCCTTGAACTCGCGCTCCTGCAGGTCGACGAACGCGGTCATGCCCTCGCGAGCGTAGCCGTGCGCCAGGTCGAACATGCCGTAGTTGAGCGAGTGGAAGCCCGCCAGGGTGATGAACTGGAACTTGAAGCCCATCGCGCCGAGCTCACGCTGGAACTTCGCGATGGTCGCGTCGTCCAGGTGCTGCTTCCAGTTGAAGGAAGGCGAGCAGTTGTAGGCCAGCAGCTGGTCCGGGAACTCGCTGCGAACCGACTCGGCGAACTTGCGGGCGACCTCGAGATCCGGGATACCGGTCTCCATCCAGATGAGGTCGGCGAAGGGGGCGTAGGCCTTGGCACGCGCGATGCAGGGCTCGATGCCGTTCTTCACACCGAAGAAGCCCTCGGCGGTGCGGGTGCCGTCCAGGAACTCACGGTCGCGCTCGTCCACATCGGAGGTGATGAGGGTGGCGGCCTCGGCGTCGGTGCGGGCGATGATCACCGAAGGCACGTCGGCGACGTCGGCGGCCAGACGCGCGGAGGTCAGGGTGCGGATGTGCTGCTGGGTGGGGATCAGCACCTTGCCACCGAGGTGGCCGCACTTCTTCTCCGAAGCCAGCTGGTCTTCCCAGTGCACGCCGGCGGCGCCGGCCACGATCATGGCCTTCTGCAGCTCGTAGGCGTTCAGGGCGCCACCGAAGCCGGCCTCGGCGTCGGCCACGATCGGGGCGAGCCAGTTCTTGACGGACTCGTCGCCTTCGACCTTGGAGATCTCGTCGGCGCGCGACAGGGCGTTGTTGATACGACGCACGACGGCGGGAACCGAGTTCGCCGGGTACAGCGACTGGTCCGGGTAGGTGTGGCCGGACAGGTTGGCGTCACCGGCGACCTGCCAACCGGACAGGTAGATGGCCTTCAGGCCGGCGCGAACCTGCTGCACGGCCTGGTTGCCGGTGAGGGCGCCCAGCGAGTTGATGTAGTCCTCGTTGTTCACGAGGTCCCACAGGATCTCCGAACCGCGACGGGCGAGGGTGTGCTCCTCGACGACGTTGCCCTGCAGCTTGGAAACCTGCTCGGCGGAGTAGGTGCGGGTCAGGCCCTTCCAACGCGGGTTGGTGTCCCAATCCTGCTGGATTTCCGCTGCGGTCTTCGGGGTGCCGGGGAGAGACATCTCTTGACTCCACTTCCTCGTGTGGTCGGTGCGCCACGCAGTCGGCGTGCGAATCAACCGGCGGCTGAACGCTTTCGGTTGCACATCTCGTACTGCTGGCGCAATTTGCAGGCTTGCTAGGACTTACTAGGGCCCAAGGGGTGTACTTCCAAACAATGGCACACCCAGAAATGGCCGTCTACCTGTTGGTTGTGTGAATCTCAGCTAGTTTTGCCGACGCGTTTGCTAACTTTGCGAAATTAGCGGGCTGATTGCAAGCGTTCGGTCTACCGAGGGGTAGTGCTGACCAGGAGTTTTAGCATAACGCTCGTACTGTTAGCGATCATCGGCCGGGCCGGCTCCGACACTCCCGAGCCTTCCAGTGTGTGAGTCGTTTCACACACCACGCCGGACACGAATGATGTGCGTGTCGTCACTCGATTCGGTCACGGGCCACGTCGCCCCCCAGAAGTGGGTGCACCGCAGGGCGTGCGAGACACTCGTCCACCGAGACGACAGGATGCCGCGCGCCACCGTCGCGTCCTGGACGGTCGTCCGCGAAGACGAAAGAGTGGGTCCATGAGGATTTCGAGGATCGCAGCGGCAGCGCTGACCATGACGGCGGCAGCCATGAGCCTGGTGCCCGCGGCGAGCGCGCAACCGGCCGAAGCGGCGGGCACCGCCATCGGCGTCGAGTCACTGTCCACCACCGCGACCCCGCCCGGTTCGGCCCGCGCCGAGCGCCTGCTCTACCGATCGACCACCGCGAACGACCAGCCGACCACCACCAGCGCCGCCGTCTACTTCCCCGCCGGCGAGGCGCCAGAAGGCGGCTGGCCGGTGATCGCGTGGGCGCACGGCACCGTCGGCCTCGGTGACGACTGCGCCTACAGCGTGGCCGGACCCGCCGCCGTCGACCGCGACTGGGCCTACCTCGGCGCCTGGCTGAACCAGGGCTACGCGATCGTCGCCGCCGACTACGCGGGCCTCGGCGGACCCGGCGAACACCCGTACCTCAACGGCATCGCCGAAGCGCACAACGTGGTCGACGCCGTGAAAGCCGCGACCGCGCGGTACTCGTCGCTGTCGAACAAGTGGGCCGTGGTCGGCCAGTCCCAGGGTGCGGGCGCCGCGGTGTTCACCGCCCGCTACGCCACCGAATTCGGCGGCCCCGCCCTGGATTACCGCGGCGGAGTCGGCACCGGCGTCCCCGCCTACATCGAAGACGTCATCAGCTTGCTCGGCCCCGGCATGCCCCCCGTTCACGTGAGCTCCCACCTCACCGCCTACGTCCTCTACATCCTCAGCGGCCTGCGCACCACCTACCCAGACCTGAACATCGACGCCATGCTCACCGACACCGGCCGCACCTGGCTGGCCCGCGCCCAAACCGCCTGCATCGGCCCCCTCGGCGACGAACTGGCCGCCGCGAAACCCCCGATCGGCAGTCTGTTCGCCCGCCCCCTGTCCTCGATCCCCAACGCGCACGCCCTCCTCACGACCTACATGGGCCTGCCCGAATCCGGCTACGACCGCCCCCTCTTCCTGGCCCAGGGTCTGAAGGACACCGACGTGGTAACCCCCGAAACCCTGCGCTACGCCGCCGTCCTCGAGGCCAACCGCGAGCCCGTCACCTTCCGCACCTACCCCACCGACCACGACGGCACCGTCAACGCATCCTTGGTCGACTCGACCCCCTTCGTCCGGGGACTGTTCGCCGAATAGGAGCCGCGGCCCGTTCCCGGCGTAATCACGCACAACGCAACCGTTCAGTCAGAAAATTGATTCTCGAGCGCCGTTCTGCGTGATTACGCCGGACTGACCGCGGTTCACCGACCGCGGCAAACAGACTGGGCAACAGCGGCATTCGAGTACGTACAGTCGCTGACGTGAGAATTATTCGATCCGCCGCCGTGGCCGCCTTCGCCCTCCTACTCGCCCCCGCCTTCGCGCACGCCGACCCGCCGCCGATCTTCACCCAGGAAGAGCAGTGCGAAACCACGCGCGCCCTGGTCGACAACGTCCGCGCGAGCAAGCCCGACGCCACCCCGGAGGAAATCGCCGACGCCTTCGTCAACTACATGGACTCCATGGGTGCCTACAACCGCGTCCCCCAGGCCAAGGAATCCGACCGCCAGGTAACCCTCACCAACATCGAACGCTGCGGCCTGGCTTAGACATCTACGACCTACACGGGGCTGCTGGATAACCGACAGCGAGTGACCGATGTCGGTAGACGGGCGCCCCCTTGCACCCGCGATCCCAACTCGAGTGCCATTACACCCTTGGCGCACCGAATGCTGGGTCGACTACACCGACACCAGCCGGACGCGGTCGCCGCAGAGTTTCGTCATGTCGTCTATGTCGGAGGTCAGCATGACCACCGGGCGATGCTGCTCCAACGCAGCGCCCGCGACCACGGCATCGATGCCGTACTTGTGGCCGTGCAGGCCGACGTCGATCAGGTTCTTGGACGCTTTGCGCGCATCCTGCTCACCGACCGGAAGCGCGCGCAGCCCGGACAGCACCCAGTTCAAGCGGGAATTGTTCGTTCGGGCATGGACGGCCTCGATGATGGTGAGCACACTGATGACCACCTCCATGCCCCGCGTTCGGGCTTCAGCGACCAGCGCGACGACCCGCTCCTCGTCCGCGAGTAACCCGGCGAGCCCTTCGCTGTCGAGGACGAGGGTCCCCGCATGACTCAGCCCGCGGCGGGCCATGTGCCCTCCTCGGCGAACACGTCGTCGAAAACCTGCCGGGCATCCAGCCGGGCCTGCTCGGAGATCGGACCGTTGCGGCTCTCATAGTCGGTCAGGTATTCGTCGAGGATCAGGCCACGCAACTCCCTTTCCACCGCCGAGGCGATGAACCCGGAGAACTCCCGATTGCCCACCCGCGCCCGAATGGCCTCCGTGGTCCCGGCAGGCAACGACAGGCTCACCCGCGTAGCCGGGCCTTCCCCGATTCGGTGTGTCGGTTCAGTCATGAACACAAGTTTGTCAAACAAGTAGGAAAACCGCCAGGCACCACACTACTCACACTGACGTTCGCTGGTAATGGGCGGAATTCTGTGGGCTCAGTCCAGCGCCCGCATCCCCGCCGGATGAACTTTGCGCCAGTGTTCGGCAATGTCGATGCGGCGGGTTATCCACACCTTGTCGTGGGATTGGACGTGGTCGAGGAATCGTTCGAGGGCGGCCACGCGGGCCGGGCGGCCCGCGATGCGGCAGTGCAGGCCTACCGACAGCATTTTCGGGGCGCCTTCGGAGCCTTCTCGGTAAAGGACGTCGAAAGCGTCGCGCAGGTGGGCGTAGAACTCGTCGCCGTTGGCGAAACCCGCCGGGGAGGCGAAGCGCATGTCGTTGGTGTCGAGGGTGTACGGGACGACGAGGTGGTTGTGGCCTTGCACCTCGGTCCAGTAGGGGAGGTCGTCGGCGTAGGAGTCGGAGTCGTAGACGAAACCACCGTGTTCTACGACCAATTCGCGAGTTCGCGGAGAATCGCGGCCGGTGTACCAGCCGAGCGGCGCGGCACCGGTCAGATCCGTGAGGATGCGCACTGCCTCGGCCATGTCGGTGCGTTCGACGTCCTCATCGACCAGCTGGTAAGACTTCCACCGCAGACCATGGCTGGCGATCTCGTACCCGAGCTCCGAAAAAGCCGCTACCGCTTCAGGATTGCGCTGCATGGCCCGAGCCACCGCGAAAACGGTGAGCGGCAGACCACGTCGTTCGAACGCGCGCAGTACCCGCCACAGCCCGGCACGGGAACCGTATTCGTAGAGCGATTCCATGCTCATGTGCCGGTTCGGGAAGGGGTCGGCGGGAGTCATCTCGGACAGGAACGTTTCCGAATGCGCCGACCCGTCGAGGACGTTGTTCTCCCCGCCCTCTTCGTAATTCAGCACGAACTGCACGGCGATCCGTGCACCGTCGGGCCATTGCGGATCGGGTGGGGTCGGGCCGTAGCCGATGAAATCGCGTGCCCCGGTCATGCGCTCAACTCGCCGTAGAGGCGCAGCCGGGCGAGCCCACCGTCGGGATAGATGTCGAGGCGTACTTCCTCCACCGAGGCCGCCGCGGGGGTCAGTGCGAAGCGGTGGCGGGTGTCGGGGAGCAGGTCGGTACGCGGCATCAACTCGACTTCTGTTCCGTCACTGGTGAATCCGGTCAGCGAGGCCGAACCGGGGCTGTTGCCGAGGAAGCAGGAGGTGTCGATCTCGGCGAGGCGGATCGCACCGGGGCCTGCCAATTTGATTCGGACCCAGTCGTTTCCGTCGTCGCGGCGGCGCGCGGTCTCCCAGCCGTCGCCCATTTCCCTGGCCAGGCCGGGGTAGAGCAGCTGGTTCGGCGAGCTGTAGAAGCGGTTGGAGCAGTCGAGCACGATGGCGCCGTTTTCCAGTGCGGCCAGGTCGAGCGGGCCGAGGCCGAGCAGCGCGGGGTCGGGGCGGCCTTCACCGTGCACGCGCAGGCGGGCGACACCGCCGTCGGGGTGCATGGTGAGTTTCACATGGGTCCAGCGGTTTTCGTCGTCGACCTCGAAAGGATTGCGGCAGTCACCGCCCACCTTCACCCGGTCGAGCAGGGTCACCCAGTCCGTGCGGGCGGCGATCTCCTCGGCGGGCGGATAGCCCTCGATCGCGAGCGCCGACAGCGACACCTCGGGCGGGTAGTTGCCCTTGAACCAGGCGGTGTCCACCACGACGCCACGGATCACGCCGGGTACACCGAGCCGGACGATCGCCGAATCGTCACCGGGCTTGCCGCGATGCCTGCGGGTCTCCCAGCCGTCGTAGACCTGACCCTTATGACCGAAGGTCGACGGCTGGTACTGCGACGGACCCGGGTTGACCAGGTTCTCCTTCTCCGCGAAGAACTCGTCGTCGGCCCAGATCACCGACCCGCCGAGCGATCGGACCGCCAGATCGGGGAGCGACGTGAAGTCGTCGCCGCCGAGATACCTGCTCACCATGTCTCCTCTGCCTCGGGTGCCGCGAAACCATCCGCCACGCACGCCGTTGTGTACTGCCTTCGTGTAGTGCCGGTTCGGCTCAGTGATGCGCTGTCACGCTTCAACATCGTCGCCACCACGCCACCTCGCCCGCGCGACCTCGCTCGCACGCCCAGCGGTGCGCTCCACTGCGCAATGCGGGTCTGATGAACATCCCGTTCTCCCGCACCGCCGACGGGTTCGAGTCCCTGGTGCCTCGCATCACGAGTCCTGCGGTGGAGGTTGTCGGGCCACCAGCGCCGTCAGGGTGCGCACCGTGAGTTCCGGTGCACGCGTGGCGAGTTCGTCCGCGTCGACCGCACCGCAGCGCAGTCCGCGCAGCACGGTGGTGGCAAGAGCTTCGGCCGTGGCGGGCTCGTCGACCACCCCGCCGGAACGGCGATCGAGGTAGGCCTGCAGGCGCGGGACCGCGACGTCGGTAGCGGTGCGGAAGAAGTCGTAGGTGGCCAGCCAGCGGGTGATCAGGTGGCCTGGGTGCATGTCCCAGCCCTGGTAGTAGCCACGGCGCAGGGCCCGCTCGACGAGGCGGTAGTGGTTGGCGAACGCGCCTTCGGGGTCGGTGTCGGGCGTGATCTGGGTCGAGCCGTCACAGATCCAGACACCGGTCTGCGCGGCCGCGACCTGCATGACGGCCTTGGCGTGGTCGGCGGCCGGATGGTCGAGCGTTTGGTCGGTGGCGGCGATACCGCAGGCGGCGGTGTAGTCGTAGGTGCCGAAATGCAGTGCGCTGCAGCGCCCCTCGGACAGGTGGATCATCTTGGCGATCGGCGCCGTGCCGTCGGCGGCAATGATCGCCTGCGGGCTCTCGATCTGCAGTTCGAAACGCAGCGAACGGTCGGGTAGTCCGTGGCCACGTTCGAGCCCTGTGCACAGGTCGACGATCGCCGAGACCTGTTCCGCAGCACGAATCTTCGGCACCGTGAACACGAATCCGGGCAGCAGGCCGCCCGCTCCGTCGAGGACGAGTTCGAGGGTCCGCAACGCGCGCCGGCGTTCGTTCGCCGCCAGACCTTTCGTGCGAACACCGAACGACGCAGGCGCTCCGTCTTTTTCGGACCAGCTGGCCAACGCCTCACCTGCCGACTTCGCCGCCGCGTCCTCTTCCTCGTCGGTACGGAACCCGTAACCGTCTTCGAAATCGATGCGCATGTCCTGCGCAGGCTGCTCAGTGAGGCGGCGCCGGACAGCGGGCAGCGAACCGGTGGTGTCGAGGCCGACGAGGAAGTCGGCGTGGCGATGCAGCAGGTCGATGGCGGTCGCACCCCATTCGGCGGGGGTGTCGGCGGTGGCGCGGTCGGCCGGCACGTAGGCGGTGTGCACGGGCTGGATGCGGTCACCCGCCCCCGGGTAGCGCACGCGCAGTTCGGCGTCAACGGAGTCGAGAACGGAGTCGATTCGGGCCCGAATGTGCTCGGGGATACGGGTATTCACCCGGCGGTTCCTTCCTGGATGGTCCGCCACACCCGGTCGGCGGTCATCGGTAGTCGGTACGGGCGGGCGCCGACGGCGTCGCGGATGGCGTTCGCCAGGGCCGGGGCCACCGGGTTGTAGGGGGACTCACTCATCGATTTGGCACCGAGCGGGCCCAGTTCATCACTGGTTTCGGCGAAATAGACCTCGGTGCGCGGCAGGTCGGCGAACTGCGGAATGTGATAGTGGCGCAGCGTTCTGGTGGTCACCACACCGTTCGCCGATCGCATGTCCTCGTACAGCGCGGTGCCGAGCGCCTGCGCGACCCCGCCCTCCACCTGCCCGCGCAGCTGGACGGGGTTGAGCACCGTGCCCGCGTCGGCGACCTGGATCGACTGCAGGATCCGCACCGCACCGGTCGACGGCTGGACCGCCACCCGGAACGCATGGACATTGAAACTGACCGAGCGCGGGGTGCCCGCGTGCGTCCCGTGGGCGATGAGTTCGCCGTCGGCCAACAGCCGCGCCGCGGTGATCAGCTCGGCCCCGCAGCGCACCCCGCCCATTTCGAGCACACAGTCGCGTTCGGGGTGGCCGCTCACCTTCGCCGCCCTGGCCAACAGCATCGCGTGCAGTTCGAGCGCTGCCGCGTAGGAGGCCTTGCCCGCGACCATGGTACCGGTGGAGCCGAACGCGCCGGTGTCGTGGCCGACGACGTCGGTGTCGGACTGGCGGATAACGATCCGTTCGGCGGCGGTAGCCAGTGCCGTCGCCGCGAGTTGGGCGTGGACCGTGGTGGTGCCGTTACCGAATTCGGCTGTGCCTACGCCTATTTCGTAGCGGCCGTCGGGAAGAAGACTGGCCGTGGCGTCGGCGTGGTGTCCGCGCGGGGGCACGGTCGCGATCATCGCCACGGCCATCCCCTCGCCTACCTGCCATTCCTGGCCGGGTGCGGCGACGCCGTTTCCGCGACGGAGCGCCTGCTGGGCGGTGTCGAGACACTGGTCGAGGCCGTAGCTGCCGAAAGTCAGGTCGGACTCGTCGATTTCGGCGCCGGTGAACTGGTCGCCCGGGATCACCACATTGCGTCGGCGGAATTCGAAGGGATCGATGCCGAGTTCGCGGGCCAGTTCGTCGATCGCCGATTCGACGCCGAAGATCACCTGGCCGAGGCCGTAGCCACGGAACGCGCCGGAGGGAATGTTGTTGGTGTACACCGCCTGTGCGTCGACCCGCTTGTTCGGGCAGCGGTAGACGGCCACCGATTCGCCGACGGAATGGAACATCACGCCGGCGCTGTGGTTGCCGTAGGCGCCCGCGTCGGCGAGGACGTCCACCGAGAGGGCGGTCAGGATCCCGGCCGCATCGGCGGCGGCGGTGACCGCGACGCGCATCGGGTGACGGCAAGTGGCCGAGGTGAATTCGTCGGTGCGGGTGAACTCGTATTGCACAGGATGGCCGGTGCGCAGTACGGCCAGCGCGATCAGATCCTCGGCCAGCATCTCCTGCTTCGCCCCGAATCCGCCGCCGACGCGAGTCGCGAACACCCGCACACGATCTCGATCCAGGCCGAAGACGTGGCAGAGTTCGTCGCGCACCAGGAACGGCACCTGCGTACTCGATCGGACGACGAGCCTGCCCGCGTCATCGAGCCAGCCGATCCCGCCGTGCGTCTCGAGGTGTACATGCTGCACGCGCGGTGAATTCCACACGCCACTCACAACTTTCGCGGCCTGCTCGACACCGGCATCGAAATCGCCGACACCACCGTGGATCTCGGCGATCAGATTGCGTTCCGCATCGGCGATCCGCGACGACTCCGGCTTATCGGCATGCAGCTTCGGCGCCTCGTCGGCCAATGCGTCCTCGGGTTCGAAAACCGCAGGTAGCAGCTCATATTCCACCTGAAGCTCCCGCACGCCGGCCCGAGCGGCATCGAGGGTCTCGCCCACGACGGCTGCCACCCGCTGCCCCACGAAGCGGACCGTGCGATCGAGTACGAACGTGTCGTCCGGGTCGTCCTCGCGCAGTTCGTGCCGAGCCGTGGAGAACGCTGTCCGCGGTCCATCCACATGCGTCAACACCGCGCGCACACCCGGCACAGCCTGCGCCGCAGTCACATCGATGGACACGATCCGCGCATGCGCGTGCGGACTGGCCAGCACGGCCACCTGCCACGGCGCCACCGGCGGCATCTGCTCCCCCGCCCCCGCCACCACATCCATCGTGAACGCTTCCCCACCCCGCACAATCCGCGCCCCCGCGGGCGCCCGCACCCCATCGCCGATCTGCCCGGCCCGATACTTCCGCCGCATCACCCCACCGACCCGCGCCTCCACCCCCAGCACAGCGGACGCCGAGACCTCCGGCCCCTCCTCCGCCGACACCGTGGTGACCTCGCCGGCCAACCGGCCTGGATGCCCGTGTGTCACATAGGACTCGACAGCGGGCCCCGCCGCACTGACCGACTCGTCCGAGCGCGCCACCCCATCGCCTCCCGGCCGCGCATGTCCACCAGCAGAACGATCATCGCTACGCACCGCACCGCCTGGCGACCCCTCGCGCGACTTCGCGCCCGCCTGCTTCGCGACTTCATCGGCAGTGCTCGGCGAATCCGACGAACTGTCGTCCCCAGCGGTCGGCGCGCCGAGGCCCGATGACTCCGCCGCGAAGCGCGTCGACGCCGCGGCTGCCTCGGTAGTTGTGCACAGCGATGCACAAGGTGCTGCCAAGGCGTCGGCGATGGCGCGATAACCCGTGCAGCGGCACAGGTTCCCCTTCATCAGCTCGGCCCGTTCCGCGTCGGTGACAGCGTGCGCAGGCAAGTTGTCCACAGCCGTGTCGGGGCGGGCGGCTGCCAGACCCGAGGCCGTCACCACCATCCCGGCGGTGCAGAAGCCGCATTGGAACCCCGCGTTGTCGACGAAGCTGCGCTGCACCGGGCTCGGGCTGTCGGCATCGCTCAAGCCCGCGGCCGTCGTGACCGCGCGGTCTGCGGCGCGGTGCGCCGGGATCAGGCAGGAGTGGACGGGTTCGCCGTCGAGCAGCACCGAGCAGGCACCGCAATCACCGGAGTCGCAGCCCTTCTTGACCGCCAGCTCACCGTTTTCGCGCAGCAGTGTGCGCAGGCACTGGCCGGGGCGTGGGGTCAGTTCGACTGCACGGCCGTCGATTTCGAGTCTCATAGACCGCCTCCACATCCCTGCGCGGCGAAGCGGCCACCGGTGCTCACGACGCCTCCCCGAGTTCGGCGGCCACCTCGGCAGCCAGCAGCCCGGTCACGTGCTCGCGCCAGTCGGGCGCTCCGTGTGGGTCGTCGAACCACACGTCCGCGTCGAGGTCAGCCAGCGCGGCGGCTAGATCCGATTGCGTAGGGACGGAGTCGAAGTCGAGCACGATCGGACGAACCGTCGCCGCGGTGATGGTGATCGCGCAGCGGTCGTCGCCATCGCGCCTGCCCATCACCACCGACCCGGAACGACCGAGCGGAGCCAAGGCGATCTTGCGAAAGCTGGTGCGCGCCAACAGGCTCGACGTGGGCACCAGGAACGAGCGCACAACAGCACCGGAGGCCAGGATATTCTCGCCCGGCCCGGTGACGAAGTCTCGCAGGGGGATTCGCCGCTCGCCCCCACCACGCGGCCAGATCACCACCGTGGCATCCAAGGCCACCAACGCACCGAGCACCGCACCGGCGGGCAGTGACAGACACACATTTCCGCCGACCGTCGCGGTGCGCCAGATCTTGTGTGATGCCAGCAGGGCCCGGCACGCCTGGGCGAACAGCGCCGAGCCGGGCCACTCCGGCCGCAGTGTCGGTGTGCCGAGTTCACAGCCGGGACGGGCCCCGGCGAACTCTGCCAGCGTGCAGCTCGCGGCGATCTCCAGGCCCTCGGCGGAGGCCATCAACGGCGCCCAGCCGAGGGTGGTGATGTCGACGAGCCGATCGAGATGATCGTGCGGTTCGGAGTACAGGAAGGTGCCGCCTGCCAGCACCGCGCTCCCCGCCCCGAGCTGCGCCAGATCGGCGCGTTCGCGGGCGAGAACTACCTCGGAAACAGTGTCCAGATCCACGTTCACCTCGCTTACCTCACCGGCCACAGTAGGGGCGGTGAGTTGCCACGATGTTGCGCGAAACCCGCGCCGGATTGCGCCGCGGTTAACCCGGTGTACGCCATCCAGTGTGCGCCGATTCCGCCAAACCTGCAGTTCAGCACGCCGATGAGCGGCCGAATCCCGGTCCACTCCGCATGGCGAGATCATCCACCGGCCAGCAGTGCGGCCTGCGCCTGGGCCACGTCAGCACCCACCGACGCCTCGTCCACCGTCAGCACCACATCGTCGCGAACAACCTCACGCCCGTTCACCAGCAGCGCCGCCAGCGGCGGCGTCGAGCCGAGGATCAACGCGACAACCGGATCCTCGATGCCCGCGTGAGCAGGCGTATCGAGCCGCCACAAAGCCAGATCCGCCAGCTTGCCGGGCTCGATCGACCCGATCTCGTCGGCCCGCCCGAGCACCCGCGCCCCACCCATGGTCGCCAACTCCAGCGCCGCACGCACCGTCATCGCACGAGGCCCGCCGACCGCCCGCGCGTACAGCAGCGCATTGCGCGGTTCCTCGATCATCGAACTCGACTCGTTACTGGCCGCACCGTCGACCCCGAGCCCCACCGGGACACCCGCGGCCACCAGGTCGGCGGTGCGTGCGATTCCCGCGCCCAATCGACCGTTGGACGTCGGGCAGTGCGCGATCCCGGTCCCGGTTCGAGCCATCGCGGCGATCGCCGGATCGTCGAGGTGCACCGCGTGGGCGTACCAGACGTCGTCGCCGAGCCAGCCCAGCTGTTCCATGTACTCAGCGGGCGTGCAGCCGAATTTGTCCCGGCAGAATTCCTCCTCGTCGAGGGTTTCGGCGAGGTGGGTGTGCAGCCGGACCCCGGCCGAACGAGCCAGCGCCGCGGACTCGCGCATCAGGTCGGCGGTGACCGAGAAGGGCGAGCACGGGGCGAGCGCGATCCGCACCATCGCGTCGAAGGACGGGTCGTGCCAGTCCTCGATGGCCGCGGCACTCGCGGCGAGAATGTCGTCGATCGACTCGACCACCGAATCCGGCGGCAACCCGCCTTCGCTCTGGCCGAGATCCATCGACCCGCGCGCCGGATGGAACCGCAACCCCACCTCGGCCGCCGCCCCGATCTCGGCGGCAAGCAGGTCGCCCCCACCGCGCGGGAACACGTAGTGGTGATCCGACGACGTGGTGCACCCACTGCGTGCCAGCGAAACCAGCGCACCGGTCGCGGCCGTGCGCACCGACTTCTCGTCGATCCGCGCCCACACCGGATACAGCGTGGTCAACCATTCGAACAACGTGTTGTCAGCGGCGATCCCCCGGGTGATCCACTGGTACAGGTGGTGATGGGTATTGACCAGACCGGGTGTCAGCACACAACCCCGCCCGTCGATCCGCGCCACCCCGGGCCCGACCTCCGGCGGCTCACCCGCACCGACGGCCTCGATCCTGTTGCCACGCACCGTGACCCAACCATCGCGATATTCGGTGCCCGCCGCGTCGACGGTCACCACCGCGCATCCGTAGATCAGCAGGTCGGTCATGGCTGCCACGCGATGCCTGCGTCGGGAGCGTCCGCGCGGGCCAGGGTGGCGTGGATCGAGCCGTACGGACGATCCGCCGCCAAGAACACCTCACCTTTGCTCTCGATCTCGAACTGCGCCAGGTCGTAGTCGAAGTGGTGCTTGTTCGGCGCCGACAACCGGATCTCGGCGAGCATCGGAAACCGTTCCAGCACAGCAGTTCCCATCGCGTACAACGTCTGCTGCAGCGCCTTCGAATACGTGGTCGCGAACAGCTCGAGCAGCGTGGCGCGAATCCCGGCGTACAGCTCGTCCCAGTCGAATCCGGCGGTCTCGGCGAATCGCCACTGCACCACCAGCGAGCTGGCCAGCACCCGATCGTGGGTCGGCGCGAGGGTGGTGAACTCGTCGGTGAGGAAGTCGGCGAACTCCGAGCCGGTCGACTTGAGCAGCACCAGGTCCTTGATCCCGCCGATCACCCACCCCTGCTGCTGCGCGCCCTTGCCCGCCACGGTCACCGCGGCCGTGCGCACCTCTGGCCCCTGCCGCACCCAGGTGTGATCGTGTTCGGCGCCGTCGATCGCCACCCGCTGCCAGCCATAGGAATCCACGTCGATCCGCGCGCTCGACACCGGCTCGACCGTGTCGACGAAATGCTTCGCCAGCGCGATCGCGTACTCCTCGATGGTGTCGAGGCCGGGCTTCTTCGCGTAGACGAAGGCCATGTGCTTCTGGGTGTCGGTCGGCAGGACGTGACGCTGGTCACCATCGGTGTATGCCGCCTCGAAATCGCCACGCAGGGTGGTGGAGACGTTCACGTCGCGAATCTCGTGGCGTGCGTTCTCCTTGTAGAAACGCACAACCCGGTTCTCGGCCTTGCCATATCGGTTGTCGGTCAACACGATCGGACCACTCAGTGACATCTCAGCTCCCTCGGTAGGTGGAAAAGGCGAACGGCGACAGCAGCAGCGGCACATGCAGATGCGGCTGCTCACCCACCGTGAAGGTGACGCGGACTTCGGGATAGAAGGTCTCGGTGCCCTGTGCGGCGAAGTAGCTGCCGGTATCGAAGAACAGGTGGTAGTCACCCGGATTCAGCCCTGCCGCAAGCTCTTTCACCCGGCCGTCGGCATCGGTGAGCGCCTCGGTGAGCCGCAACTCGTCGCGCACCAACCACACGGCGACCCCCGCGGCGGGCACCCCGCGCACGGCATCGAGGACGTGCGTACTCAAGCTCGTCATGAGGCCACCAGCCCCGCCAGGCGCAGCCGGTTGATCTTCGCCAATTCTGTTCGCATGACCTGCCTTTCAGTAGACGGATCGTTGTCCAACCGCGCCCGCAGGATCGCGAGCAGTTCCTCACCGCTGCGGCCCGCCGCGCAGACCAGGTAGATATGACCGAACTTCGCCTCGTAGGCGCGGTTGCCCTCGGTCAGCGCCGAGCGCACGTCATCGGCCACCCCGGCCTGCTCACGCGCCGAGGCGGCCGAGGTCGGACGGTCGCCGATGCGCGGGTGCCCGGCCAGCGCCTCGTCGATTTCGGCGTCGTCGAGCGCGGCCGATGTCGCATCGGCCGCCGCCAGGAGCGATTGCGTGGTGGCGTACGGGCGCGCGGCCACGATTGCCCTGCCCCAGCGTGGCGCGGAGCAACAGGCAAGCAATGCTTCTTCGGCGATCGTCGCAGGTAGTTCGTTGAAATCCGCGAGACTCAGCCCTTCGCTCGTCATCGATCCAGCATCGCGCGATCCCCGGCCTGTCGCCACCGCTGTGCAATCCATCACGTCGGCGTGTCGTCGTCGCTGCGCTCCCCTGTCGTAATCGACCGGCAACATTGCGTCATTACCTTCGCTCACATGCCCCCACTCGCCCCTCCCGTGCACTCGAAGTGCACGGGCATCGTCCTCGCGGCGGGCGCGGGCACGCGATACGGCAAACCCAAGGCACTCGCCGAAAACGGCGCCTGGTTGCGCTCGGCGATCACCGCCCTGCGCGACGGCGGCTGCGACCCGGTGATCGTCATGCTCGGCGCCACCGGACCGGATCCGAGCACCCTCGAACTGCCCGACGACACCGACTGGCGGTGGGTCGCCGACTGGGCGACCGGACTCGCCGCGACGATGCGCGCGGGCCTGCGCGCCGCCGCCGAATCAGGCGCCCGCTACGTGGCCTTTTTCCCCGTCGACACCCCCGATGTCGGGGGCGATGTGGTCGCCAGGGTGCTCGCCGCGGCGCGTTCGAGCCAGAGCGGACTTGCCCGCGCTGTGTTCTACAACACACCTGGACACCCCGTTGTGATCGAGAACAAGCACTGGGAAGCCATTTCCGATGTTGCCGCAGGTGATTCCGGGGCCGGTTCCTATTTGGGTGGTCGACAGGATATGGTGTGCGTCACGTGCGACGACTTGGCGACAGGGACCGATCGCGATTTCCCGGGAGTCGGCGCACGGTGATCGGAGATTTGAGATATGCGCGATATCGTCGATGACCTTCTGCGAGTGTGGCATTCGGGCCGTACGGGCGGCCTCGCCACCGTGGTCCGTACCATCGGCACCAATTCCCTGCCGATCGGCTCCTCGATGCTCGTCACCCCCAACGGTGGCGTCTTCGGATCCATCGCCTCCGGTCGCCTGGAAGAGACCGTGTACGAGGCGGCACTGGAAGCGGGGCGCACCGGCGTCCGGCAACTGCGTCGCTACAGCATGCTCACCGGAATGGAATCGAGCGCCGACGACGGCACGCTCGTCGATATTTTCGTAGAGCCGTTCTCCTGCCGCGATTTTCCCGAATTCCCCACCATCGCCGCGGATATTCAGGCCCATCGCCGGGTCACCGTGTTCACCGTGGTGTGGAATCAGGATCCCGATGTGATCGGCCAGCATCTGGTCACCGATCGCAAGCACGCGACCGAACTCGTCGCGCTGCCCGAGTCGGATCTGTTCGTCGCCTCGTACTGCCCGCCGCCACGCCTGATCATCTTCGGCGCCAACGCCTACGCGGCCACCCTCGTGGCGCAGGCGCGGATGATCGGCTACCGGGTCAGCATCTGCGACTCGCGCCCCGAGTTCGCCGACCCGGCCTCGTTCCCCGGCGCCGAAGTGGTCGTGGACTGGCCGCACCGCTACCTCAATACCCTCGCCGCCGCGGGCGAGATCGACTCCGAGACCGCGATCGTCGTGCTGGCCAACGAGCCGCGCTTCGAGATCCCGCTGCTCACCGTCGCCTTACGACTACCCGAGCTGGGCTACCTCGCCGCCCTCGGCACCCCCGCCGACCAGGCCCGCCGCCTCGACGACCTGCGCGCGGGCGGTTTCGACGAGCCGACCCTGGCCCGGGTACACGTGCCCGCCGGACTGGAATCGGGCCCGCGCACCCCCGCCGAGACCGCCGTCTTCATCACCGCCGACTTCCTCGCCTCCCGCGCGGGATTGCGCCTGGCCGCCCAGCGCGACTACGGCTCCCACGCATCAGTCGGTATGGCGATATAGGGCCTTCGGCCTGGCCACCTTTGATCCGCGCTACCTCGGTTCAAGGTGGCCACCAACCTCCCAGGCCTACTTCAGACCCGGGTTCTCGGCGTAGATCTCACGAATGATCGACATGTCGAACAGCTGGTCGGCCTTGATGTCGATCTTGGCGGTGCGCAGGGCCGCGATGTTCTGTTCGATCAGCGCATCCGACATCGTCAGCAGCCCATCGGTCTTGGTCGAGGCCGAAACGACCAGGTCGTTCTGCGCGGTGGCCTCCTTGGTCTGCTCGGCCAGGTCGAGTTTCAGGTCCTTGCCGTAGACCTCGACGGCGAGGCGCGCGGACTCGGCCGGACTGGCGACGGCGTCCTTCCAGCCCTTGATCTCGGCGATCAGGAAGGCCTTGAGCTTGTCGCGCTCATTGTCGATCGTGTTCTGACTGACGGTCAGCGTTTCAGCGACCAGGGGTAGTCCGTAGTCAGCGAACAGGAAGTGGTCGTTGGCGAAGCCCTTGGCGGCCAGGGTGATCGGCTCATTGGTCACGTAGCTCACCCAGCCGTCGACCTCACCGTTGGCCAGCGGGGTCGGATCGAACTGCGCGGGCACCACCGTCACCTCGCCGGGGCTGATGCCGTTGGCGGCCAGCAGCGCGCTGAAGATGAGCTGGTTGGTGTCCTGCACGCCGATCTTGCGGCCCTTCATATCCGCGGGCGATTTGATCGGCTTGCCCGCCGAACTCACGATCGCGAACGGATTCTTCTGGAAGGTCGCGCCGACGATCTTGGCGGGTAGTCCCTCGAGCACGGCGGGCGCGGTCGTCTGCGGCGCGGAAAGGCCGAGCCAGATCTTGCCGGTATCGAGGCCTGCTTCCACCGAAGTCGATGCCGCGCCACCCGCGACGAGATCTACCCCACCGAATCCCGCATCCTTGAAATAGCCTTTCGAATCGGCGAAATACTCACCCGCGAATTCGATGTTCTTGATCCAGGACAACTGGACAGCGACCTTGCCGTATTTCGAACCGTCGTCGGTCGAGCCGTTCGAGGAAGTGGCCGAACTACCGCCGCAGGCGGCGAGCAGACCGGCACCACCGAGCGCGGCGCCGGTCAGTGCGGAAAAGCGGAGAAAGGAACGACGGTCGATACTGTTCATACGCAGAATGTAGATTCGCCGCGTTTCGTTCTGTTTGCCTACAGGTTCCGCGACTATTTTCCCGCGCTCGAACCGAAACGCGCGAGCACGAGGTTTTCGATTACGCCGACAATCGCGTACAGCAGCACCGACACCAGTGTGACCACCACGATGGAAGCCCACAGCCGGTTGTACTGGAACATCGGGATGGCGCGCACCAGGCTGGCGCCCAATCCTGTTCCGCTGCCGAGCCATTCACCGAGCAGTGCGCCGATCAACGCGCCGGGCACCGAGACCCTGGCCGCGGCGAACACCGACGGCAGGGCGGCCGGCACCGCGACCATCCGCAGCCGCGTCCAGCGCGAGCCGCCGTAGGCCGTCACCAATTCCATTGCCTGCCTTGGCGCTTCACGCAGGCCGGTCATGATCATCACCAGGGCGGGGAAGAACACGACGATCGCCGTCAGCACCGTCACCCCTGCCGTGCCACGGCCGAAGATCAGCACGATGATCGGGCACAGCGCCACCAGCGGCACCGAACGCAACAGCATCGCGACCGGCATGAACGTCTGCTGCACAGCCGAATACAGCACGAACAGCGCGGCCACACCGAGCGCGCCGAACATCCCGACGAGGAAGCCGGATGCCGCGTCGCCGAGAGTGATCGCGAGGTCGTCGAAGATCGCCTGTCGCGCGGTCGGCGCGCCCGCCGAGGTCACCAGGTAGGCCCAGACATCCGACGGCGTCTTGCCCACCCGGGGCCCGATCTGCGGGAACAGGCGAAGAAACAGCGTCCAGATGACGAGTAGCAGGATCAACGAGGTTGCCAGCGGCAGCAGGAAGCGACCGATCCGGCGCAGAACGGTGATTGTCATCGCGCTGTCTCCTCGGCCGTCCACGGCGTGATCAGTCGGGCCGCCCCGGCCACCAGCAGGTAGCCGAGCCCGGCCAGCGCGGCGGCGGCGATCGCCATGCCCCACGTGCGCGGCACGTTGTAGGCGGTCTGCGCGGCCGTCAGAGCGACCCCGATCCCACTGTCGACGCCGCCGAGATACTCACCGATGATCGCGCCGAGCACGGCCGACGGTGCGGCAATCTTCAAGGCGGCGAACGTATTCGGCAGTGCGGCAATGGCTTGGACCCGGTAGAGCTGCTGCCAGCGCCCACCGCCGTAGGCGCGCACCAGATCCAGGCTGGCCGGGTCGGCCGAGCGCAATCCGCTCACCGCGCCGACCATGGTGGTGAAGAAGCAGTACATCGCGGCGAGGAACACCGTGGGGGTGCGCCCGCCGAACACCACCAGGATGATCGGGCCGAGCGCCACCAGCGGCGTGCAGTAGCTCAGGATGGCCAACTGGGTGGCGAGTGGTTCGATCCGCGGCACCACCATGATCAGCGCCGCGATCCCGATGGCCAGCACGTTTCCCCACAGGAAACCCTGCAGCGCCCCGAGCGCGGTGACCTGGAAGTTCGGCCCGTAGAGACCCCAGCCGTCCGACCACATGGTGGACAGTACGAGCCACGGACTGGGAATCGTCCCACCCGCGGTGCCTGCGGCGGCCAACGCCCACCACAGCGCGATCAGCCCGACAACCCCGAGCGCACCGGCGATCCGGCTCATCCCGAGCCAGGGCGGAATCCGCTGGGCGACAGCAATACTCATGCCACTCCACCCCGCCCGAACAACAGCTCGGACAGATAGTCGCAGAGCTTGTGGAATTCGGGCGTGCGCATCATCTCGGGCGTGCGCGGTCGCGGCAGATCGATCTCGACCACTTCCAGCACCCGCCCCGGTCGCGGACTCATCACCGCCACCACATCCGACAGGAACACCGCCTCGCCGATCCCGTGGGTGACCATCAGCGTGGTCGCGGGTTTCTCGGTCCAGATCCGTAGCAGTTCCAGGTTCAGTCGCTGCCTGGTCATGTCGTCGAGCGCGCCGAACGGTTCGTCGAGCAACAGCACCGACGGTTGCACGACGAGTGCGCGCGCGATCGAAACCCGTTGGCGCATACCGCCGGACAACTGCGCGGGCTTGGCCTTCTCGAACCCTTCCAGACCGACCAGCGCGATCAGTTCGGCGATCCGGTCCGGTTCGGCGGGCAGCCCGGCCACCTGCAACGGCAGCCGGATATTCGACTCCACGCTGCGCCACGGCAACAGCGCCGAATCCTGGAACGCGATGCCGAGCTGATGGCCACCGCGCAGTTGTTCCGGGGACAGGCCGTTGATCCGCGCGGTCCCCGCGCTCGGTTCGTCGAGACCGGCCAGAATCCGCAGCACCGTCGATTTGCCACAACCCGACGGTCCGAGCAAGGACAGAAACGCTCCGTGCGAAGTCCGCAAATCGACCGAATCCAGCGCGTTGACGGTGGTGCGGCCTGCCTTGAAGGTCTTGCTCAACCCACTGATCTCGATCCCGGTGGTCGCGCTACCGGGGATTTCCTTACCCATGCTCGTCACCATAAGAGCGGCCGGTTGCGGCGGCGTTTCCGAATCCGAGCCCAGATTGCGCCCCCGTTAAGCGTGCTCGGACTCAGACATCTGTGCACCGGTAACGATTCGGTCATGTGAGTGGACATAGAGAGTCGGAGGATCTCCAGCCCAGAACGCCTCGAGCACATATGCTTTCGGCGATCAGGGGAAGCATTGCCCGACAGGGCACGAGGACTGGAACAAACTGTTCGATGAAGCTCTCTGCACTACGCACTATGGGCGCCCTGCGCACCACCGCCGTGGCTCTGACCGCGGCATTGACGGTAGCCGTTGTGGCCGGTGGGGCCGCGACCGCCGCACCAGACAAGGCCTCGGGCGTGTCGTCGATCGTCAAAGACGGACGCACCTGGCACCTGCAGGTGTACTCGGCCGCGATGAAGCGCGACATTCCCATCGACGTGCAGCGACCCGCCGAAGAGTCGAAGTCCGCCCCGACCTTCTACATGCTGAACGGTCTCGACGGCGGTGCGGGCACCGCCACCTGGACCGCGAAGACCCAGGCGCTGGAATTCCTCACCGACAAGCACGTCAACGTGATCCAGGTGCTCGACGGCCGTGGCAGCTACTTCACCGACTGGAAGCAGGAAGACCCCAATCTGGGTCTGAACAAGTGGCGGACCTTCCTGACCGAAGAGCTCCCGCCGCTGCTGGAAGCCACCCTCGCCTCGAACGGCCTCAACGCGCTCGCCGGACTGTCCACCTCCGGCACCTCGGTGCTGCAACTGGCCGAGGCCAAGCCGGGCCTGTTCAAGTCCGTCGCCGCCTACAGCGGTTGCGCGCAGATCGCCGACCCGATGGGCAGGCAGGCCGTCAAGTTCGCCGTGGAGCCGTGGGCCGGTGGCAACACCCTGAACATGTACGGCCCCGAGGACGATCCGGCCTGGGTCGAGAACGACCCGGTGATCCACGCCGAGAAGCTGCGCGGCACCCACCTCTACGTCTCCAGTGGTAGCGGCATGCCGACCAACGCCGACATCGCCTACTACCTCAAGCCGGAGGCCGGCGTTTTCGGCGCGGTGGAACTCGGTCTCGGTATCGGCATCGAAGCGGCGACCAACGCGTGCAGCCAGAACCTGAAGGCCAAGCTGGACTCGCTGAACATCCCGGCGACCTTCCAGTTCACCCCGATGGGTACCCACTACTGGCCCTACTGGGAGCAGGCGCTCCTCGATTCCTGGCCGGTGCTCGCCAAGGGACTTGGTATCTGATGAAGCTCTCCGCACTCCGTACCGTGACCGCACTTCGCACCGCCGCCGTGGCGCTGACCGCGGCATTGTCGGTGACCGTTGTCGCCGGCGCCGCCACCGCTGAACCCGACAAGCCGTCGGCGGTGTCGTCCATCCAGAAGGACGGACGCACCTGGCACCTGAAGGTGTATTCGGCGGCGATGAAGCGCGACATCACGGTCGATGTGCAGCGACCGGCCGACGAGTCGACGCCTGCTTCCAACTTCTACATGTTCAGCGGCCTCGACGGCGGCTTCGGCTCGGCGAGCTGGCAGGCGCAGACCAAGGCGCTCGACTTCCTCGCGGACAAGCACGTCAATGTCGTGCTGCCGATCGGTGGCCGTGGCAGCTACTACACCGACTGGAAGCAGGAAGACCCCAAGCTGGGTCTGAACAAGTGGAAGACCTTCTTCACCGAAGAACTGCCCCCGCTGCTCGACGAGGCCCTCAACTCGACGGGTCTCAACGCGCTGGCCGGACTGTCGACCTCCGGCACCTCGGTGCTGCAACTGGCCGAGGCCAAGCCGGGCCTGTTCAAGTCCGTCGCCGCCTACAGCGGTTGCGCGCAGATCGCCGACCCGATGGGCAAGCAGGCCGTCAAGTTCGCCGTGGAGACCTGGGCCGGCGGCAAAACCGTCAACATGTACGGCCCGGACAACGATCCGGCCTGGGTCGAGAACGACCCGGTGATCCACGCCGAGAAGCTGCGCGGCACCCACCTCTACATCTCGAGTGGTAGCGGCATGCCGACCAACGCCGACATCGCCTACTACCTCCAGAAGGGCCTGACCGGCGTTGGCAACCTCGGTCTCGGCGTCGGCATCGAAATGGCGACCACCGCCTGCAGCCAGAACCTGAAGGCCAAGCTGGACTCGCTGAACATCCCGGCGACCTACCAGTTCACCCCCATGGGCACGCACTACTGGCCCTACTGGGAGCAGGCCCTGCACGATTCGTGGCCGCTGCTCGCAATGGGCATGGGTATCTGAATTTCCCACTGAAACGGGAGGCATCCGAACTGGATGCCTCCCGTTTTTGTCTCGCAATTCAAATTCGCGGTCGAAATAATCGCGGACGTTTCCCACCTGCCATTGATCGTGCGCGAAATCACGGTGGTCACAGCCGGTCGGACTCCGTCGCGGCGAAGGGCCTAGAGTGTCGGCAGGATCTGTCAGCCCGACTCAGGGAAGTATTGCGATGACGTGCCCGACAAGGCACGTGGACTGGACCGACTGTTCGATGAAGCTCTCTGCACTACGTACCGTGGCCGCGCTACGCACCACTGCCGTGGCACTGACCGCCGCATTGACGGTGGCCGTTGTCGCCGGTGGCGCCGCATCCGCCGAACCCGAGAAGCCCTCGGCCGTGTCGTCGATCGTCAAGGACGGACGCACCTGGCACGTGAAGGTGTACTCGGCCGCGATGAAGAAGGACATCACGATCGACGTGCAGCGTCCCGTCGACGAGTCGAAGTCCGCCCCGAACTTCTACCTGCTCAACGGCCTCGACGGCGGCCACGGCTCCGCCAGCTGGACCGCGCAGACTCAGGCGCTGAGCTTCCTGGCCGACAAGCAGGTCAACGTGATCCAGCCGATCGGCGGGCGCGGCAGCTACTACACCGACTGGAAGCAGGAAGACCCCAAGCTGGGTCTGAACAAGTGGAAGACCTTCTTCACCGAAGAGCTCCCGCCGCTGCTCGACAGCGCGCTGAACTCGACCGGCCTGAACTCCCTGGCCGGCCTGTCCACCTCCGGCACCTCGGTGCTGCAGCTGGCCGAGGCCAAGCCCGGTCTGTTCAAGTCCGTCGCCGCCTACAGCGGTTGCGCGCAGATCTCCGATCCGCTGGGTAAGCAGGCTGTGAAGTTCTCGACCGAGACCTGGGCAGGCGGCAAGACCGTCAACATGTACGGCCCCGACAACGACCCCGCGTGGGTCGAGAACGACCCGGTCGTCAACGCCGAGAAGCTGCGCGGCACCAACCTCTACATCTCCAGCGGTAGCGGCATGCCGACCAACGCGGACGTGGAGTACTACCTCAAAGACGGCCCGATGGGCGTGATCAACCTCGGTCTCGGCGTCGGCATCGAAGCGGCGACCAACGCCTGCAGCCAGAACCTGAAGGCGAAACTGGACTCGCTGAACATCCCGGCGACCTACCAGTTCACCCCCATGGGCACGCACTACTGGCCCTACTGGGAGCAGGCGCTGCACGATTCGTGGCCGCTGCTCGCACAGGGCATGGACATCTGATTTCCCACTGAAAACGGGAGGCATCCGAAATCGGGTGCCTCCCGTTTTTTCGTCGAGGACAGCTATGTAGTGGGCGCGACCGCGGTGCGCACCGTTAGCCCGGAGCGGATGAAGTACGCGTACCTCCGCCTTCGCTCCGGCCGTGCGCAGTCTTAGGACCGCTGGCGCGACTGTACCCAATGGGCGATCTCGTCGCAGATCTCGTCGACCGAGATCGCGTCACCGGGAACGGTGGCGTGCACCATCTCCTGGGCGAGCGAATTCACCGCGCCGATCACCGCGAGGCCGAACAGGTGCAGGCTGCGCGATTCCGCTTCGCCGCGTTCGGCGGCCCGTTGGGCTTCCCGGGTGAGCAGGGCGGAAATGGATCGCCGCTGCGCGCGCCGCCACTCCTCCACCACCGGACTCACCCCCACGATCTCGACATAGAAAACCCGCGCAGCCCGGCGATCGCGACACGTCACCGCGAGAAACGCACGGAAACTTTCCACCACGCGTACCACCAGCGGCTGTTCACTGGTGCGTTCCAAGGCGTCGTCGAGGCGGTGCAGTGCGGCCGCGTTCAATCGATCGACGAGTGCGATCAGTAATGCCTCACGGCTACCGATGTCTTCGTAGAAACTGCGCGTCGACACATTCGCGGTCGAACACAGTCGCTCGATCGAGGTCGCCGAATATCCCTGGGTACCGAATAGTTCCAGTGCCGCGTCGGTCAACCTGTTGCGGCGCAGCGCGACTCGCTGCTGGCGCGACAATCCACCGTAACTACGACCACTATCGGTTACATCCGCACGCCGAACCACGGATGCATGCTAGCGCGCGATCGCACCGCAGCCGGGCGATTCGCCATTGTCGCGCACAATTGCACCGGCACTGCGTAATTCGCGTGCGATCAATTCTGTTCGGTATCGGGTTCGCTGTCGTCGAGCGGTTCGGCCAGCGGCCAACCACCGGCCGCCAGATGCGAAGCCACTCGCGAAACGTCGTCGGGCGCGGGCTGCTGCTTCGCGAAATCTGCGATGGCAGCGGCGATATCGGCTTCACTGATCGATTCGCCCTTGCGGCTGGCTTCCACCAGTCGCTCCCCGATCACGACCACTTCGTAATCGGTGAGGTGGCGGTGCAGCACCGCGAACAACGCGACGTAGTCGGACTGCGGAATGCCCTGCGGATATCCCGCGCGCAACCAGCCGAGCACCCGCGAGAGCAGATTGCCGCGTACCGACGGGCTCGCGGGGGTGGGGTTCGGATCGGTCATGGCGTCGTCCTCACTCATGATTGGCCGAACAGGTGAATGCCGAACTGGTGGGCGATGAATGCCTTGGCGGTGAACAGGATTCCGGTGATCACCACGACCACGATGAGCGTCAGGCAGATCAGCGCACCGGCGAGCGCGGGATAGTTGCGGTGGACGCGGCCGTCGGCGTCGACGGTCTCGGCATTGGCCCACCACCGCACGGCGAAGGCGAAAACCGCGGGCACGCCCGCGCCGAAAACCAGTGCGGCGAGCACCACTTCCCACAGTGAACTCAGATTGGTGATCACGGTGTGCACTTTCGCTCCCCTCTACCCGGCGTGGTTCTGGTCGATCGGCGACTGTGCCGAGTCGGGCTGACCGTCGGGCCATTCGTTCACATTGTGGGTGCCGACCGGGTCCCGGCGCGAGCGCAGGTAGATCCCGAGCGCACCGGCGATCAGGATGCCGAACACCACGAGCACACCGGGAAGCCCGCCGATGAATTCCGCGATCACCAAGCAGATCGCGCCGACGATGCCCGCCATCGGCAGGGTCAGCAGCCAGGCCACGGCCATCCGGCCCATCACCCGCCAGCGCACCTCCGCGCCCTTGCCGATGCCGGTGCCGAGGATCGCGCCGGTCGCGGTCTGGGTGGTCGACAGCGGCAGCCCGAAGTGCGCCGAGGTGAGAATGATCGCCGCCGAGGTCGATTCGGCGGCAAGGCCCTGCGGCGACTCGATCTCGACCAGACCCTTGCCGAGGGTTCGGATGATCCGCCAGCCGCCGAGATAGGTGCCGAGGGCGATCGCGACCGCACACGACGCCATCACCCACAGCGGCATGTGGTCGTCTTTGCCCAGCGAACCGTAGGCGACCAGCGCGAGGAAGATGACGCCCATCGTCTTCTGCGCGTCGTTGGTGCCGTGCGCCAGCGAGACCAGCGAGGCCGAGCCGATCTGGCCCCAGCGGAAACCCTCGTCGGTCTTGGCTTGGTCGACGCCGTGGGTGATCCGGTAGACCAGGAACGTGGCGAGGGCCGCCACCGCGGCCGCGATCACCGGCGCGAGGAACGCGGGCAGCACGATCTTGATCAGCACGCCTTCCGAGCCCGAGGCCCAGATCACGCCGTTCCAGCCGAGTGCGGCGATCGTCGAGCCGATCAGCCCGCCGAACAGTGCGTGCGAGGAACTCGACGGCAGGCCGAGCAACCAGGTGAACAGGTTCCACAGGATGCCGCCGACCAGACCGGCGAAGACGATGACAAGCAGGTCCTGTCCGCTCACGTCGTTCAACTGCACGATGCCCTTGGCCACCGTCGCCGCCACCGACACCGACAGAAACGCGCCGATCAGATTCAGCACGCCCGAGAGGGCCACCGCAGTCTTCGGCTTCAACGCGCCGGTGGCGATCGAGGTCGCCATCGCATTGGCCGTGTCGTGGAAGCCGTTGGTGAAGTCGAAGACGAGAGCTGTGACGATGACGATCAACAGGACCATTAGTTCGGCGCTCACCCGAACAGTGTGTCGTATGCCGGGGCCGGATTGCCGAACTGTTGCGGGTAAGTCGCGTTCGGCCCGAGCCGACCTCAGCCGAGGGCGCGCACCGTGTCGATCGTGTCGGCCTGCGCGGGTTCCTTGTCCGGCCGATATCGGACAACTCGGGCGAAGCGCAGTGCCACCCCGCCCGGATATCGGGTGCTGGTCTGGACACCGTCGAGCGCGATCTCGACGACGAGTTCCGGCCGCAGATACACGGTCTGGGCGTCGCGGTGGGTTTCGTGGCGCGGGAATTGTTCGGTCTGCCAGCGGAGCAGTTCGTCGGTGAGGCCCTTGAACGTCTTGCCGACCATCACCGGCTCGCCGGTCTCCGGGTCGAGCGCGGCCAGATGCAGATTGGACAGGAACCCGGTGCGACGGCCGTAACCCCATTCGGCGCCGATCACCAGCAGGTCGAGAGTGTGCGCGGGCTTGATCTTCTGCCAGGCCTTGCCGCGTCGGCCCGCGGCGTAGGGGGCGTCGAGCGCCTTGACCATCACGCCCTCGTTGCCGACCGCGAGCGCGTCGTCGTAGCAGTCGGCGGCGGCTTCGGGAGTGGGCGCGATGAGCGCGGGGATGCTGTGCTCGCCTGCGACCTGTTCCAGCGCCCTGCGGCGGACACGCAGAGGTTCGTCGATGAGGTCGGTGCCGTCCAGGTGCAGGCAGTCGAAGAAGTAGGGGTGCAGTTGGCGTGGGTCGCCGATGGTGGCGAATCTGCTCATCGTTTCCTGGAACGGGCGTGGGCGGCCCGCGTCGGTGAGGGCGAGGGTTTCGCCGTCGAGGACAACGGTGGTGCAGTCGAGAGCTTTGACGAGGTCGACGAGTTCGGGAACGCCCGCGGTGATGTCGCGCAGAGTTCTGGTGAAGACCCAGACCCGGTCGCCGTCGCGGTGTACCTGGATGCGGGCGCCGTCGAGTTTGTGTTCGACGCTGATGTCGGCGCCCAGTTCGGCCAGTGCCTCGTCGAGCGAGCCGCCGGGTGAGGCGAGCATGGGCGCTACCGGACGGCCGACTTCGAGGCGGAAGGCCGACAGTGCAGCTTCGCCCCCGGCGAGTGCGGCGATCGCGGTGACGGGGAGTTGACCCGAGAGCATGTGGGCTCGGCGCACCACGTCGACGGGGATGCCGGTGGACTGGGCGAGGGCCTCGACGACGATCGCGGTGAGCGCGCCCTGGCGGAGTTCGCCGGTGAGCAGTCGGATCAGGAAGGACTGCTCGTCTGCGGTCGCGGCGGTGAACAGCTCGGTCAGCAGTTCGCGGCGGCGGGTGGTGGATCCCTTGCCGGTCAAGCCGGTGAACTGCGAGAAGATGTCGTCGACGGCGGCGACGGTGAGGGTCGCGTCGCTGCTCGGTGGCGTGTCGAGTCCCGTCACCGTGCGCCAACCGGCCCCGATCCGGCCCTGCACCAGCTCGCCGGACAACCACGCCACCACCGTCCCGATTTCTGACGGTCCGGCGGCACCGAAAAGCTCGGCCAGCGCGGCGATTTTCGCCTTGCGCGACCGGGTCGCTCGCACAGCCTCCGAGGCCGTGACGACATCGCTGAACAGCACTCCACGACAGTATCGCGGGGGTGTGACACAGAGCTCGAAGCCGTTGTTAACAATCCCTTGGCAAGCATGCGAAAACGCCCCTAAACTGGACATATGGCCAAAACCTATGTCGGTGCGCGGCTGCGCCAGCTGCGTACCGAGCGTGGGCTGAGCCAGGTCGCACTCGCGCAGAAACTCGAGATCTCGGCCAGCTATCTGAACCAGATCGAACACGATGTGCGGCCACTCACCGTGCCGGTGCTCACCCGCATCAACGAGGTCTTCGGCGTCGACCCCACCTTCTTCTCCGCCCAGGACGACACCCGGCTCATCGCGGAACTGTCCGAAGTGGTGATGGACGCCGAGCTCGGCATCGAGGCCGACACCCAGCAGATCGCCGACATGGTCTCGGCGCACCCGTCGATGGCGCGCGCGCTGGTGGCCATGCACAACCGCTACCGCAACACCAGCGCCCAGCTCGCCGCCGCGACCGAGGACCGGTTCGCCGACGGTTCCGGCAGTGCCGCGATCAGCAAGCCGCACGAGGAAGTGCGCGACTACTTCTATCAGCGCCAGAACTACATTCACGAATTGGACACCGCCGCAGAGGATCTCACCGCGCGCATCCGTTTCCACGGCGGTGAGGTGAGCACCGAGATCGTGCGCCTGCTGCGCGCGCACGGAGTGCGGATCAGCGAGCGCATCGACCTCGGCGAGGGCGTGCTGCACCATTTCGACCCCGAGACCAAGCAGCTCGAGATCTCCCCGCACCTGTCCGGCGGCCAGCGCACCTTCAAACTCGCCGCCGAACTCGCCTATCTCGAGTGTGGCGCGCTGCTCGAAAAGCTGGTCGACGAAGGCAATTTCGCCTCCGACGCCTCGCGCAAACTCGCGATGCTCGGCCTTGCCAACTATTTCGCGGCCGCGATGGTGTTGCCCTACACGCACTTTCACGAAGTAGCCGAGAATTTCCGCTACGACATCGAACGCCTGTCGGCCTTCTTCTCGCAGAGTTTCGAAACCATCTGCCACCGCCTGTCCACCCTGCAGCGCCCCACCCTGCGCGGTGTCCCCTTCTCCTTCGTCCGCGTCGACCGCGCGGGCAATATGTCGAAACGCCAGTCCGCCACCGGTTTCCACTTCTCCGCCAGCGGCGGCACCTGCCCCCTGTGGAACGTCTACGAAACCTTCGCCTATCCCGGCAAGATCATGACCCAGATCGCCCAGATGCCCGACGGCCGCAAATACCTCTGGGTAGCCCGCACCGTCGAACGCCGCGCCACCCGCTACGGCCAACCCGGCAAAACCTTCGCCATCGGCCTCGGCTGCGAACTCCGCCACGCGGGCCGCGTCGTCTACGCCGACGGCATCGACCTCGGCGAAGCCACCGCCACCCCCATCGGCGCGGGCTGCCGAGTCTGCGTCCGCTCCAACTGCCCCCAACGCGCCTTCCCGCCCCTGGGCAAAGCCCTCGACATCAGCGAACACCGCAGCTCGGTCTCGCCGTACTTGATCAAGTAGCACCGGGCGTTCAGACCGCGGTTTGAACAATTCACACGGATGAAACAGACGAAACGGGCATGTGATCGGGCGACATTCCGGTGCAACAAGTTCCATCTACTGTCTCGAATCACGAATACAGCCGCTGTATACAACTCGGTGTACGCCCAGGCAGCGGTGTGTTCGTTGTGGCGCGTGTGGCGCCGCCGTTACACCTGATGAGGAGAACGCCCCATGTCTGAATCCCGTTTGGTCAAGGCACTTGTCGTGCCTGCCGCGGTGGCCGTCGCCGGCCTGTTGCTCACCGGCTGTGGTGCGCGCGACGACGCGTCGACCGGCTCGACCGCCGCCTCGTGCGTGGACACCAGCAAGGACACGATCAAGGTGGGCTCGCTGCACTCGCTATCGGGCACCATGGCCATTTCCGAAGTGACGGTGGCCAATTCGACCAAGCTGGCGATCGATCAGATCAACGCGGCGGGCGGGGTCAACGGCAAGAAGATCGAGATCGTCCTCGAAGACGGCGCCTCGGACCCGAAGACCTTCGCCGAGAAGGCGGAGAAGCTGATCAGCTCCGACTGTGTCGCAGCGGTTTTCGGTGGTTGGACCTCGTCGAGCCGTAAGGCGATGAAGCCCAAGTTCGAGAGCCTGAACTCGCTGCTCTACTACCCCGTGCAGTACGAGGGCCTGGAAGATTCCAAGAACATCTTCTACACCGGCGCCACCACCAACCAGCAGATCATCCCCGCGCTGGATTACCTGAAGCAGAAGGGCATCAAGTCCCTCTACCTGGTGGGTTCGGACTACGTCTTCCCGCAGACTGCCAATCGCGAGATCAAGGCTTACGCCGCGGCCAACGGCATCGAGATCAAGGGCGAGGATTACACCCCCCTCGGCTCCACCGATTTCTCCACAATCATCAACAAGGTGCGTGCCCAGAAAGCGGGCGCGGTGTTCAACACCCTCAACGGTGACTCCAACGTCGCCTTCTTCCGCGAGTACACCAACGCGGGCCTGAAAGCCGCTGAGATGCCGGTGGTTTCGGTGTCGATCGCCGAGGAGGAGGTCGCCGGTATCGGCGCGCAGAACATCGCGGGTCAGCTGACCGCCTGGAACTACTACCAGACCGTCGACTCCCCGGCGAACAAGAAGTTCGTCGCCGACTACAAGGCCGCCTTCGGCGCCGACAAGCCCACCTCGGACCCGATGGAAGCCGCCTACGCCTCGGTGTACCTGTGGAAGAACACCGTCGAGAAGGCGAAGTCGTTCGCCGTGGCCGACATTCAGGCCGCCGCCGACGGCGTGAGCTTCGACGCCCCCGAGGGCACCGTCACCATCGACGGCTCCAACCACCACATCACCAAGACCGCCCGCATCGGCGAGATCCGTCCCGACGGCCTGATCTACACCGTCTGGGATTCCGGCAAGGCCATCACCCCGGACCCGTACCTGAAGTCCTACGAGTGGGCCAAGGGCCTCAAGTAAGTCGCCCAACAGGTGTGGGACGCGCACCGAGCGCGTCCCACACCGCCCCATTTCCAAGGAGTCCACTGCAATGGACGTGCTGATCAGTCAGCTCTTCACCGGGCTGAGTCTGGGATCCATTCTTCTGCTCGCCGCGCTCGGCCTGTCTTTGACCTTCGGTCAGATGGGCGTGATCAATATGGCGCACGGCGAATTCATCATGGCCGGTTGCTACACCACCTACGTTGTGCAGCAAGTCTTCTCGTCGGCCGGAGTTTCACTGGTCGTGTCCCTGCTGATGGGTTTTCTCATCGGTGGCCTGCTCGGCGCCGTCCTGGAAATGGGGCTCATCCGCTACATGTACGACCGCCCGCTCGACACGTTGCTGGTCACCTTCGGTGTCGGTCTCGTGCTGCAGCAGGCCGCGCGTGACATCTTCGGCGCACCCGCCAAGAACGTGCTGGTACCCGAATGGCTCAGTGGCGGAATCACTATCGCGGGCGCGGTCGTACCGAAGACCCGCATCTTCATCCTGGTGCTGGCGATCGTCGCGGTGACCACCCTGGCCGCCGTGCTCAAGACCACCCCGATGGGCCGCCGCATTCGTGCCGTCGTTCAGAACCGTGGGCTGGCCGAAACCAGCGGCATTTCAAGCCGTTTCACTGATATCAGCACGTTTTTCATCGGTTCCGGACTGGCCGGTGTCGCCGGTGTGGCACTCACCCTGATCGGGTCGACCAGCCCCACCATCGGACAGAGCTATCTGATCGACGCGTTCCTGGTGGTCGTGATCGGTGGCCTCGGTCAGATCAAGGGCACGGTGATCGCGGCGTTCGCGCTCGGCCTGCTCAATTCGTTCATCGAATACTCCACCACCGCGTCCATCGCGAAGGTGATCGTGTTCGTGCTGATCGTCATCTTCCTGCAGGTCCGCCCGCAGGGCCTGTTCACCGTGCGGACGAGGAGCCTGGCATGACCGCACTCACCGAACGTCTGCGCGAATATCCGCGCCTCACACCACTACTCGGCTTCGGCGTTGCCGCGCTTCTGCTGTTCGCCGTCGCCCCAGCGGTTTTGAGCGATTTCCGCCTGAACCTGCTCGCCAAGTTCCTCTGCTTCGCCATTGTGGCCGCCGGCATCGGGTTGGCGTGGGGCCGTGGCGGAATGCTCACCCTGGGCCAGGGCGTGTTCTTCGGCATCGGCGCCTACATCATGGCCATGCACATGCAGCTCGCCGACGCCGCACGCATGGGCAACGAAGTCCCGGAGTTCATGGAGATCTCCGGGATCAGCGAACTGCCGGGCTTCTGGCAGCCGTTCAGCTCCGCGCCGGTCACGCTGCTTGCCATCCTGGTACTGCCTGCGCTGGTCGCCGCCGTGCTCGGTTACGGCGTGTTCAAACGCCGGGTCCGCGGTGCCTACTTCGCCATCCTGAGTCAGGCCCTCGCGGCGGCGCTCGCGATCCTGATCACCGGTCAGCAGGCCATCGGCGGCTTCACCGGCCTGTCGGACTTCCGGGCCTTCTTCGGGTTCAAGCTGTCCGACCCGGCCAACCGGCAGATGCTGTTCTTCATCGCGGCAGGCACCCTGCTCGTGGTGGTCGCGCTGATCCGTCAACTCAATCGCAGCAGGTACGGCGAACTGCTCGTCGCGGTGCGCGACGCGGAGGAGCGCGTGCGCTTCCTCGGCTACGACCCGGCCAACATCAAGATCGTCGCGTATGTGGTGGCGGCGTTCCTGGCCGGTATCGCGGGTGCGCTGTTCACCCCGATCGTCGGCATCATCTCGCCCGCCGATATCGGTGTCATCCCGTCGATCGCCTTCCTCATCGGTGTCGCCATCGGCGGCCGCACCACGCTGCTCGGCCCGATTCTCGGCGCGATCGGTGTCGCCTGGGCGCAGACCTCGCTGTCGGAGTCGTTCCCGTCGGGCTGGACCTACATGCAGGGCATCTTGTTCATCGTGGTCGTCGGGTTCATTCCCGCCGGTCTGGCCGGGCTGTGGCCGATGTTCAAGGGCTGGCTCGACAGCCGCAAGAAGCAGCCGCCCGCTCCGGAGGAACCCGCCGCCGACGTCACCCTGGAGAAGGTGGAAGCGCGATGACACACGAACCCAAAGCCGGCGGCAACGCGGGTATGGACAGCGACTACCTCGAAATCCGTGGTCTCTCGGTCAGTTTCGACGGCTTCAAGGCCGTCACCGACGTGGACCTCACCGTGCTGCAGGGTGACCTACGGTTCCTGATCGGCCCGAACGGCGCGGGCAAGACCACGCTGATCGACGCCATCACCGGCCTGGTCCCGGCCACCGGTTCGGCGCAGAAGCAGGGTGTGGAGCTGCTCGGCAAGAAGGTGCATCAGATCGCGCGCCTCGGTGTCGGACGCACCTTCCAGACGGCCAGTGTGTTCGAACAGCTCACCGTGCTGCAGAACCTGGATATCGCTGCGGGAGCAGGCCGTTCGGCGCTGTCGCTACTGCGTATGCGCAAATCTGTGCTGCCGAGTATCGAAGAAGCCTTGGAGACAACGGGTCTCACCGCGCTGCGCGACAAGCCCGCCGGTGTACTCGCGCACGGACAGAAGCAGTGGCTCGAGATCGGCATGCTGCTGGTACAGAACGCCTCGGTGCTGCTGCTCGACGAACCCGTCGCGGGCATGAGCGCCGAGGAACGCGAGGAGACCGGAAACCTGTTGCGCCGCATCGGTGGTGACCGTGTGGTGATCGTCGTCGAGCACGACATGGACTTCATGCGTTCCTTCGCCACCTCGGTCACCGTGCTCGCGGGCGGCAAGGTGCTCAGCGAGGGCAGCGTCGAACAGGTGCAGGCCGATCCGAAGGTGCAGGAGGTCTATCTCGGCACCGCGAATCTGGCTGCGACAGACAAGGAATCGGCCGATGCTTGAGCTACACGACATCCATTCGGGATACGGCCGCACCGAGGTGATCCACGGGATCAGCCTCACCGTGCCCGACGACAGCGTAGTCGCCATCATGGGCCACAACGGCGCGGGCAAGACCACCCTGCTGCGCACCGCCGTGGGCCTGCTGCCCACCAAGTCGGGCTCCATCACCTTCGACGGCGAGAAGATCACCAAACTCTCACCCTCGCAACGGGTCAAGCGCGGCATCGGCTACGTGCCGCAGGGCCAGCAGAGCTTCGGCCAGCTCACCACCGCCGAGAACCTGCAGGTGGTCGCGGACGGGCGCAAACGCGGCAAGGCGCTGATCGACGAATCCCTCGACCTGTTCCCCGCACTGAAGGATCTGCTCACGCGCAAGGCTGGTCTGCTCTCGGGCGGGCAACGTCAGCAGCTCGCCATCGCGCGGGCACTGATCACCGAGCCCAAACTGCTCATCCTCGACGAACCCACCGAAGGCATCCAGCCGTCGGTGGTCGCCGAAATCGAGCGCACCATCATCGAATTGACCCAGCGCGGCGGTTTGAGCGTGCTGCTGGTGGAGCAGCACATCGGCTTCGCGCTGCAGGCCGCGCAGCAGTACTACGTGGTGCATTCGGGACATCTCGGCTCGACCGGGGCAGGCGGGGCAGGTGCTGAATCCGCGGTCCGCGCGGCGATGGCGATCTGATCGCAGCCGAACAGTTGGCGGACACGGGGGCGGGGTCGGGCACCGGCGCGCCGAAGCGCGTGCCGCTCGCCGTGCGCGTCTATGACGAGCTCCGGCGCGACCTCGCCACCGGGGAACTCGCGCCGACCGAGCGGTTGCGTGCCGAACGGCTGGCCAGGCGCTACGGCGTCTCGCGTACTCCGGTGCGCGAGGCGCTGGCTCGCCTGCAGGCCGACGGTCTCGTGCAGCGCCATCCCGACGGGCTCTACCTCTACCGCCCCCGCCTGAACGAACTCGATGAGCTCTACGAACTACGAATTGTGCTGGAATCGAGGGGTTTCCAGCGCATCGCGGGCGATCGCACGGTGCGGGTACCCGTGCCGAGCACGCACGACCTGCCGACCGTGCGCGCCCAGCTGGCCCGCTGGCTGGACTTCCGCGACACCCCGCCCGAACCCGGACCCGACCTGGTCGCCGCCGACGAGCAGTTCCACACCGAATTGCTGAGGGCAGCAGGCAATTCCGCGCTCGCCGAGGCGCTGTCGGCGGTCTACCTGCGGGTCCGCCCGGTCCGCACCATGGACGTGCCGACCGCCGACCGGGTGGCGGCGATGACGGCCGATCACATCACCATCGCCGAACAGGTACTGGCAGGCGAGGACGAACAGGCCCTGCGCACCCTCACCGACCACATCGAAACCTCTCGCGCCCATGTGCGCGTGCGCGCTGAGCAAGCGATCGCTTTCACCAAACTCGGCCACGCCGTGCGGGATTGAACCCCGACCCCAGTAGCGATCCCACACCGCTGCCCGCAGTTCGGCGGGCAGCGCCGGTCGCGGCCGCGTGGCGCAAGTGCGGTGCGCGTTTGGCAGTCGGCGCCGCGCCAGGTTGATCAGCAGTCCCGCTGGAACGGCCAGCACTCGGTTTTGCGTGGAGTCGCCGAGGAGGGCGCGCGGGTGGTCGTGGTCTGCGAGGTGTCCGACATCGGTCGTGGGTTCGGCGAATCCTGAATCAACGCCACCCCGACCACCACGAAGACGACCAGGATCCCGAGCAGCGCGGCCGCGAACAGCGCCATGCCGACCAGCTTGCCCCGGCGGCCGGGATCAGGGGGCGGAGCGGGCTCGCTGAACGCGCGCACCTGCGGCGCCACCGGCTTCGGCGCGGGCCTACTGCCCTCGAAACCGTCCTCGGCCAGCTCGGCCCGCGTAGGCACCTCGGCCACATCGAGCGTCGCGCAGGTATTGAGCACCCGATCGATCGTCCACTCGCGCGGCCCCGCCGAAAACCCTTCCAGATAGACCCGAAGCTCGTGCGCGTCAACGGTATTCGCGACCAGCACATCCAGACCGGGCCGCAGCGTGGTGCGTGCGGGCCGCACGACCACGCCCCGATACGGCACCAGCACCACCGCACCGGACACATGCCTGCTGTCCTGCAGCGCCTGCTCCAGCGCGACCCGCACCGCGTGTACCCCGTGCTCGACCCGGTCGGTGAGCCCGTTGGCGGGTTCAGCGTCTAAATCCAGCGGACTGTCGCTGATCTGCCACGAGCCCTCGGCGGTCGTGGTGAGCAGCCCGCTCTGCCGCCGCCGGAAGCCCTTCACCTCGAGCACCGTGATCCCGCGCGGGGTCACGATCACCGCGCCGAGCCGCCGGTCACCCACCCGGCAATCGACCAGCGCGAGCCCCGTACTCGGATAGGCGCGCAGGCACTCGACGAGCTCGCGCTCGGCGCCGGTGAGCTCGGCACCCGGTCTGATCTTCACCAGCATGTGCGATGTTCCCCTACCAGGCTTGCGACTTCACACCGCCGCTGCGCGCTGCGGTACCCACCGATCATGACGCGCAACCGTTCCGAAAACCACTGGAAACCAAAGAAAATCGGTACGAATACAGGAGTGGGCCCCGGCGGCGAAACCGGCGAGTACGCTCCGATCCTGGCCGAGGATGTTCGAGAAGACAGGTGGACCAGAGATGGAATCAGCGCCCCTACCACGCGTTTCGCCGGGCCGGTTCGGTGAACTCGGGCCGATCAACTGGGTTGTCTGGCAAGTACTTTCCCGCGCGTCGGGCACCGATGACGCGCACCTGTTCAGCACCCTCGGCCGCACCGGCGGCCTGTTTCGCGGTTGGCTGCATTTCTCCGGCAAGCTCATGCCGGGCGGCAGATTGCCGCGCGCCGAGGCCGAATTGGTCATCCTGCGCGTCGCACAGCTGCGCGAGTGCGACTACGAGGCCGACCATCATCGTCGGCTGGGGCGCAAGGCGGGGCTGTCCGCGGTCGAGATCGAGCGGGTTGCCGCAGGTCCGGAGGCCGACGGCTGGACACCTCGGCAGCGGGCGCTGCTGACCGTGGTCGACCAGCTGGTGACCGGCCGGGATGTGGACGACGCGGCGTGGGCCGGGCTGGCCGAGCATTTCGACGAGCGGATGCTGATCGAGATCGTGCTGCTGATCAACCAGTACGAGGGGCTGGCCTCGACCATCACGACCCTGCGGATCGCGCGGGACGCCTTCAAGTGACATAGGTCATATGGCGAGCGGGCGTAGGACCTCCCACAGTAATGGCGTACAACGTACGGAATACATTGCCCCGAGGAGAACTCATGCAGATCACCGCTTCCGCCGTCTCGCTCAACGTCGCCGACCCGCAGACCTCGGCGCGATTCCTGATCGACCACCTCGGGTTCACCGAGAAGATGGCCGCCGACGGCTTCGTCGCGCTGTCGCGGGCCGATGCGGGCATGGACGTCATCTACCTGCGCACCGGTCTGGGCTCGTTCAAGCCCGCCCGCATCGCGGGGAGCGCGGGCGAGGGGCTGCTCATCGTGTTCGTCGTCGACGACATCGACCGCGAATACGATCGCCTGCGGGCCGAGGGTGTCCCGATCGAGACGCCCATCGAAACCGAGGAGTGGGGCGAGCGCTACTTCCAGATGACCGACCCGAACGGGGTCGTCATCCAGCTCGTCCAATGGGTGTGATCAGCGGCGCGCGACCCGCAACGCGGCCACGATCATCGGAATCTGCAACGGCAACCGGGCCAGCACCCCGGCCTTGAAAGCCTTGGGCGCCTTCGGATTACCGACCACGTCGACGGTCATCTGGATATTGGCCGGGAACACTCCGATGAACAGCGCCGTGGCCAGCCACCCACCGAGCTTGCGCGTGCGCGGCACGGCCAGCGCGGTGGCGACGCCGAGCTCGGCAACCCCGGACACGTAGGTGTAGGTCCGCGGGTTGCCGGGCAGCTGCGGCGGCACGATCTTGTCGAACGGCTTCGGCGCTACGAAGTGCAGGGTGCCCATCAAAAACAGCAACCCACTCAGGTAGGAGTGCGCAGGTCGACGGGGGATTAGATCAGCCACGTTGCCGATACTAGCGGGCAGCTCCGATCAGGAGATTCCCGCGAAGACCGCCGACGCCGCGACCGCCGGGCGGCCCAGGAGCTTGGTCAGGTCGCCGGTGTTCACCTCGAGAAAGCCCTCGCCGATGCGGGCGTCGGCGTCGGACAGGGCGGCGGCGACCTGGTCGTCGAGGCCCGCCGCGCGCAGGGCGGCCGCGTAGTCGTCCTGAGCCAGGTTTTCGTAGCGGACGTTCTCGCCGACCGCCGCGGCGAGATCTTCGCCGGTCAGCGCCTCGTCGCCACCCAGTTCGTAGATGCGACCCTCGTGCCCCGCGGTGGTCAACACACGCGCGGCCGCCTCGGCGTAGTCGGCGCGAGCAGCACCGGAGACGCGACCGGCACCCATCGCGCCGTGCAGCACGCCGGTCTGCGCCGCGTGGGCGACGGCACCGCCGTAGTTCTCCCAGTACCAGCTGTTGCGCAGCAGGACCGTCGGCACCGAGGCAGTCGCCAGCGCCTCTTCGGTACCGCGGTGTTCGGCGGCCAGCACCATCGGATTGCTGTCGGCTCGCGGGATGCTGGTGTAGGCAAGCAGTTCGACACCGGCTCGCTCGGCGGCGCGAATGACGTTGGTGTGCTGGGCAATTCGTCGACCGAATTCATTGCCCGAGATCAGCAGCACGCGATCCACACCGACCAGCGCGGCATCAAGGGCCGCCGGATCGTCGTAGGACGCCTGCCGTACGTCGGCGCCGCGCGCGGCCAGATCGGCCACCTTCTGGGGATCGCGCACGATCGCGACCGGCCGCTCCCCCGCGTCGAGTAGCGCCTCCACGACCAACCGGCCGAGCTTTCCGCCTGCTGCTGTCACTGCCACGGTCATTGCTACCTCCGAATTATCATGCACTAACTATTAGTAAGCACTATGCCTTCGGTGGGCACTTGCGTCAAGTGGGTACGATGGATCCATGCCGGAGACGCCCGACCACGACCCCACGCTGGAAGCCGACGTCTTCGCGCGCAATTGCGGTTCCCGCCCGGTCCTGCAGAACATCGCGGGCCGGTGGGGCGTGCTGGCCCTGGTCGCCCTACGCGACGGTCCCGTTCGCTTCAGCGCCCTGCGCCGCCGGGTAGACGGCGTGAGCGAGCGCATGCTCTCGCAAACCCTGCAGGCCCTCGAACGCGACGGCATGGTCCATCGCGAGGTCCTGGAAGCGATTCCGCCCCGCGTCGAATACACCCTCACTTCGCTGGGTGCGGAGGTCGCCGATCATCTGCGGTCGCTGATCGTCGTCCTGGAATCGAATATGGACACCGTGCGCGCGGCCCAGGACAGCTACCACCGGGCAGGCGGCGTCGACGAGGACTAGCTCAGCGCGAGAAGCTCTGAGACAGTGACGAATCGGTAGCCCTGTGCGCGCAGTCCGTCGACGATCTCGGGCACCGCGGCAGCGGACTCACCGCCGTGCATGACATGCAGCAGGATGATCGAGCCCGGCCCGGTCTGGGCGAGGGCGTCACGAACGATGGCCTCGCGGGACGCGCCGCCCGCGGAATCGGGCTCTACATCCCAGGTCACCGTGGTGCGATCGTGCTCGGCCAGGTAGTGCGGCAGCGACCACAGCTTCTTGCCGTAGGGCGGACGGAAGGTGATGGGCCCCTGGAACCCCGCCCGCCGGATCTCGGCGTCGGTGCGCTCGATCTCCTCGCGCACGGTGTCGCCGGAGATCAGCACCATGCGGCGGTGCGTGTAGGAGTGGTTGCCGAGCTCGTGGCCCGCGGCGACGATCGCCGCACCGTATTCGGGATGGGCAGCCAGGTTGTCGCCGATCAGGTAGAAGGTCGCGGGAACCTGTGCCGCTTCCAGCATCCGCAACACTTCCGGCGTCCGCGCGGTCGGGCCGTCATCGAAGGTCAACGCGACGACCTTCTCGTCGGTCTCGACCCGGTCGACCAGCCGCCCCTGCAGCTGGTAGGTCCGCGAATTCATCAACACATAGAGCCCGGCGACCACCGCCAGAACCACAACGATGCCGACAATCGCACCCACCAACCACCTACGCATGAGCAGACGGTAACTCACCGGGGCGACTCGACCCGGTGAGTTGTCGGCGTACTTAGACGATCACCTGCGTGATATCGCCCGGGTTCAGGTAGTCGAAGAAACGGTGGGCGCCGTCTTCGGTCATCCGCACACAGCCGTGCGATTTCGAATCGACCGGTCCCACGTGAAAGGCCATGTCGCCGTTGAAGAAGGTGGCCCAGCGCATCGGCGCATTGTGCATGGTGCTCCAGTGGAATTCCCGCTTGAAGGAAATCCGGGTCACCGCGGGCGGGGTTTCGTAGCCTGCCATGCCGTGCGAGATCGGCGTGGGTCCGAAGATCACCCGGCCGTTGTCGACCAGCCACGCCTCGTTCGTCGACAGCCGCATGCACGCCCTTGCTTCGACAACCGGGCACGGCGAGGCGGTGGGAACGATGGCGGGAATACCGGGAACATCCGGCCCACCGGGGAAAAGAGGTTCAGCCACGGCTGGTGTCACCGTGCCGAGTCCGGCTACAGCGACCGCGAAAACCGCCGCGATTCGTGCTGTCCAACCGACAATGCTCATTCGATTCGTACCCTCTCAACCGTGCCCGCCACCTCGGCGAGACCCGGGTGAGGGGACCATCTCATGGAACACAAACATGTCGAACACGAGCGTGGAACAGATACCTGGAGGTGATGTCGATCATCGGGTACGGAACGGAATTCACCAAATCAACGCCCGGAAAAATACCGAATAGAAACCAAAAGGCCGGGCACGCATCCGCGTACCCGGCCTTTTCGGCTGATATCAGAAGTTGATCATGTGGCCGGCGAGGCCGTGGATCGCTTCCTGCACCGCTTCGCTCAGCGTCGGGTGCGTGTGCACATTGCGGGCCATCTCGTTGACCGTGAGGTCCCACTTCTGGGCCAGGGTGAGCTCGGGCAACAGCTCGGACACGTCCGGGCCGATCAGGTGGCCGCCGATGAGTTCGCCGTGCGTGCCGTCGGCGATCAGCTTCACGAAGCCGGTCGGGTCGCCGAGACCGTGCGCCTTGCCGTTGGCCTGGAACGGGAAGGTCGCGACCTTCACGTCGTAGCCCTCGTCGCGGGCCTGCTCCTCGGTGAGGCCGAAGCTGGCGACCTGCGGCTGGCAGAAGGTGGCGCGCGGCATCATCCGGTAGTCACCGAGGGTCATGGTCTCGGCGCCGCCGATGGTCTCGGCCGCGACCACACCCTGGGCTTCGGCCACGTGGGCGAGCTGCAGCTTGGCGGTGACGTCACCGATCGCGTAGATGTGCGGCACATTGGTGCGCATGTAATCGTCGATCTCGATGGCGCCACGGTTGGTGAGCTCGACGCCGGTGGTCTCGAGGCCGTAGCCCTCCACGCGCGGTGCGAAGCCGACGGCTTGGAGCACCTTGTCCACGGTGACGGTCTCGATCGCGCCGGACTTGTTGTCCTTGATCTGCACGGTGACCTTGGAACCGTCGTCGTCGATCGACTGCACGGCCGCACCGGTGGTGATGGTGATGCCGAGCTTCTTGTACTGCTTGGTGATCTCTTTGGAGACGTCGGCGTCCTCGTTGGGCAGCGCGCGATCGAGGTATTCCACGATCCGCACGTCGACGCCGTAGTTCTTGAGGACGTAGGCGAACTCCATGCCGATGGCGCCCGCGCCGACGATCAGGATCGAGCCGGGCAGGTCACGGGTGAGGATCTGCTCCTCGTAGGTGACCACGTTCTCCGACAGCGAGGTGCCGGGCAGCAGGCGGGTGGTGGTGCCGGTGGCGATGATGACGTTGTCGAACGTGATCGTCTCGACGCCGCCCTTGGTGAGGTCGACATCGATCGAGTTCGGGCCGGTGAAGGTACCGAGACCGTCGAACTCGTCGATCTTGTTCTTCTTCATCAGGAAGTGCACGCCCTTGACGCGCCCGTCGGCCACCTTGCGGCTGCGGTCGAAGGCGGCGCCGAAGTCGAAGCTGACCTCACCGGAGATGCCGAAGGTCTTGGCTTCTTTATTGAAAATATGGGCCAGCTCGGCGTTGCGCAGCAGTGCCTTGGACGGGATGCAGCCCACGTTCAGGCACACGCCACCCCAGTATTTCTGCTCGACAATCGCTGTTCGCAGGCCGAGTTGAGCGGCACGGATCGCGGCGACATATCCGCCGGGACCAGCGCCGAGAACGACGACATCGTAGTGGGAAGTCACGTCACCGAGCCTAACTCTGTTTCGAGGAGTTCACCCACCCGTCCCCCACATAGGTGAGATGTGCGCGCGGCCGCGACGGTCACCGCCGACGCGGCGCGGCGAGGTCTGTCGCGCCGAGCACCTTGCGCAGGGTGGCGGCAAGCGCTGCGAGCTCGGCCGGGTCCGCGTTGGCGCCGAGGCGGCGTTCGATGCCGTCGAGGTAGTGCGGGGCGGCTTCGCGGAACCGCTGCCTGCCGAGGTCGGTGATGGCGACGAGCGCGGATCTGCCGTCGTCGGGGTTGTGCTCGCGGCGCAGCAGACCGTTCGTCTCCAGTTCCGCGACAAGGCGACTCACCCTGGTGCGACTCAGGACGACCTTCTCACCGAGGTCGCTCATCCGCATCGGCCCGGCGCCGTCCAGCTCGAGCAGGACGTCGTACCAGGTCAGCGGGAGCCCGGTGGCTTTGCGCAATTCGGCGTCGAGCTCGGGGACCAGCGCGGCGTGCACCTGCAGCAGCGCGGCCCACGCGGCAACCGCGGGACGACGGGACGACGGTTCGTTCGGCACCACCCCAGCTTAACCACTTGCGTGCGTGCGCACACAACTAGTAGCGTGTGCACGCACATAAATTTCATTCGACGACATGAGGTGAACCCCATGACCGCACTCATCACCCGCGACGAACTGGCCACGGAAATCGCGACAGGCACCGTGATCGTGCTCGACGCTCTCGGCCCCGAGTACTACGCGAAGGCACACCTGCCGGGCGCCCTGAACCTGACCGGCGACGAGGTCGCCGACCGCGCTCCTCAGCTCCTCCCCGACCGCGACGCGGCCATCGTGACCTACTGCTCGAACACCGCCTGCGGCAACAGCGAGGCGGTCGCGATGAAGCTGAAAGCGTTGGGCTACACCAACGTTCGCAAGTACCGCGAGGGAATCCAGGACTGGTCCGACGCGGGCCTGACCGTCGAGACCTCGGCCTGATCCCGGTGGCGCTCACCTGATCTCGCGACGAGTGAGCGCCACCGCCACGGCCTGCACCCTCGAACAACACCGCTCGCCCGCCGACAGCGTCGTCGCCGAGTGAGCGCTACCGCTCCGGCCTGCACTGTCGAACAGCAGTGCACCGGCGATGACGTCCTCACTGAGCGAGCGCCACCGCCACGGCCGGCCACCCTCAGCGCGCACCCGTCGACAGCGACGTCGCCGCGTGAGCGCCACCGCTACGGCGACGCCCTTGAACCACAGCGCGTACCCGGCGACGGCGTCGTCCGCCACCGGATCGAGCAGTACTGTCGAGACCGTGAGCGGCGGGGCAGTGAGCGGCCGGACGGCGCAGCAAGTGCTGACCGCCGCCGAGGGCCAGGGGATCGGTAGTCGGCTCGACGGCACAGTGTCGACACACCTGGTGCGGCTGCTGGTCCAGGCCGCGCGGCGGGCGGGGGTCACCGAGGAGCAGTTGGCCCGGGTTCCCGGGACCGACGAGGTGGTGTTGCGCGGTGAGCTGAACCGGATTCCGATGAGTTCGCTGGTGCGGCTGTGGGAATTGATCGCGCATTCGCGTCCGGTGGGTGCGGGGGCCGCGGTGGCCGCCGCCGCACCTGTCGGCACACTCAATACCTGGGATTACCTGGTGACAACCGGTGCAACACTAACCGATTCGCTGCGGGCCGCCCAGCCGTACCACCGACTGGTGACCGCCGCCGCCGAGGGCTTCGACCTCTCCGGCGAGGGCGATCTCACCATCGGCTACCGCACCTCAGCGGGCGATCCGGCGGTGGTGGCCGCGGTCAACGAGTACGTCCTCGCCTACTACCTGCGCCGGGCCCGCGAGGCGACCGGTCGGCAAGTCGTCCCGACCCGGGTGAGCTTCGGTCACGCGGCCCCGGCCGACCACACCGCGCTGATCGCCGTATTCGGCACCGCCGCTGTCGAATTCGATGCCGAAGCAGACTCGATCACCTTCGGTGCCGACGACGCCAACGCCGCACTCCCCCGCTTCGACCCCATGCTCGCCGACCTACTACGCAGCCATGCCGACCTCGTCCTCGCCTCGGCCCGCACCGTCGCCGACCCCCTCGACACCTTTCGCATCGCCCTCGCCGCCGCCCTCGACGCAGGTGACCCAGCACTGGCCCGGGTCGCGAAAAGCCTCGCCATGAGCCAGCGCACACTGCAACGCCACCTCGCCGAACACGGCACCTCATGGCGCGAAGAACTCGACCAGATCCGCTACGAACGCGCGAAAGCCCTTCTCGAACAAGGGCATAACACGTCGACGATCGCGCACCGCCTTGCCTTCACCGACGACCGCGCCCTCCGCAAGGCCTTCCACCGCTGGACCGGCGCTTCACCCACCGCCTAGTCACCGGGCCGCAGCGCTCCCACGATCTCGTCGGCGAGCAGCAGTCCGGCCAGCCCGTGACCGTGTTTCTCCCGGCGCACGAGCGAGATCACGTTGTCGCTGAACGCATCTCGCACCGGCCGGAAGGCCAGGCGGCCGTCGCGCAATTCCTCGGCGATGTCGAATTCGCTGAGGAAGGCGATGGCCTCGCCGGAGGTCGCGAGCCGTTTCATCGTCTCGATCGAGTTGGTGTGGAAGGCGGGCTGGATCTCGAGATCGGCTTTGGCGAAAGCCTCGGCGACGATGCCGTGGATGACCATCGAGCGGTCGGCGAGGATCAGCGGGAACGGCGTGCACTGCGCGAGCGGGACGGTATCCATGGCCGTCAGCGGGTGATGCGGGGAGACGACAACTCCGAGCCGGGTGTTGATCCGCCAGTAGGTCTCGAGCTGCGTCGAGGACGGGATATTGAACCCGAGGCCCAGATCCGCCTCGCTGTTCTCGACCGCAGCCACGATATCGAGGGTCGACATGGTGCGGATCGATATCCTGACCTGCGGATGTCGGGCGCGAAAGGTCGCCGCGGCGGTGGCGACCACACTGCTGGCCAGGCCGGTCATCGTGGCGATCACGACCTCCCCGCTGCCGAGGGCACGCAGGTCACGGATATCGGCCACCGTCTCGCGGTATTGCCGCAGCGTCTGGCGGATGTGGGCGACCAGCGCCTCGCCCGCCGAGGTGAGACGCATGCCGCGTGGCAGGCGTTCGAACAGCGGCTGGTCGAGTTCGGCTTCGAGCAGCAGGATCTGGCGGTTGATCGCCGAGGGCGCGACGTGGAGTCGGGCACCGGCCGCGCGGATGGACCCCAGCCGTGCCACCTCGTCGATGTACTGCAGCAATCGTGAATGGAGCACCACGCACCTCCTTTTAGGACTGTACGAAAATTTAGTACACCTTGTGCGAAAACGAATGCTTGTGGGCAACGGTGCTCGTCACGTCCAATCAATACAGAGGGAATTTTCGACGTGAGGACCGCCATGACCCAGCAGAATTCGACCACCGAAGACGACTACGTGCGGACGATCTTCGCCATCCTGGAAGGCGAGCAGGAAGCCGACCTGCTGCTACGCAATCTGCACATTCTCGATGTGCACAGCGAATCCGTTTACCAAGGCTCGCTGCTGGTCCACGGCGAACGCATCATCGCGTTGAACCCCGACGAATCGATCGTGCGCTACCGCGAATCCTTCGACGGCGCCGGTCTTTACGCGATTCCGGGCCTGATCGATTCGCATCTGCATTTCGAATCCCAGCTCGCGCACCCGGCGGCTTTCGGCGAGGCGATCGTGCCGAGCGGGACCACCACCGTTTTCGGTGAGACGCTCGATTTCGCCAGCGCGGCGGGAGACGAAGCGGTCGACGCCGCTCGGGCGCTGTTCGCCGATCACGAGAAACTCCCGTACCGGCTCTACGCCTTCGCCCCAGGAAAGAAGACCTCACCCGAGGTCACCGAGGCGATGCTGGCAATGGATCCGGTGATCGGCCTCGGCGAACTGGCGCACCTGTCCTACATGACCGGCAATGCCGACGATTTCCGCAAGTCCGCGATGGGTCGTGCCAACGCGGGATTCGTGAACTGCCACTGGGGCGTCACCTCACTGTCGGACATGCTGCTCAATTACATGCCCGCGATCGGCGTCGACAACAACCACGACGTCTGGAACGAAGACGATATCGAGAAGAGCATCCGCTACGGGCTCAACACCCAGATCAAATTCGGTGTCGGCAGTCCCGAAGTGATTCGAACGATGTTGCGCGCCATCGTGAAACGTCGTTGGCCCGCCGAGAATTTCCAGCTGTGTGCTGACAACATCTCGGTAGACCGTGTGCTGAAGCACGGCCATATCGACTGGGTCATCTCGCTGGCCGTCGAGATGGGGATGCCGCCGATCCAGGCGATCAAGATGGGCACGCTGTACGCGGCGCGGTCCTTCCACAAGGACCGTGACCTCGGCTCGCTGAGCCCGGGGCGCTTCGCCGACATCGTGCTCACCGACAGCCTGTCCAAGATCAATCCGCGCTATGTGTTCAAGGGCGGCAAGCTCGTTGCCAAGGACCGCCGCTTGCTCGAGCCGGTCGGCATCGACTACTCGGTGCTGGCCAAGCAGCCCCGGCCCGGCCTCGGTGACCTGCGGGCCGAGCAACTCGAGCTCACCCCGATCGAGATCTCCGAAGACGGCACGCAGGCGAAGGTGCTGCTGTTCGACGTGTACGGGCGCGGGCACCTCAAGTTCGCACAGGAGGTCTGGGTGCCGTTGCGCGACGGCGCTGTGGTCCCCGAGAACGAAGGCGTGCGGCTCAACCGGATCTCGGTCGTGCAGCGCTACGCCGACGGGGAGCGCCACATTGTCAACGCGCTGTTCAAGGGTGTTTCGCTCGACAGTGGCGCCGTCTCGACCTTCTGGCCCGCGCCGTCGGCCTATTTCGTGGTCGTCGGTAGCGACAGCGCCGAGATGCGCGCGAACCTCCAGCACCTGGACGGCCTGGTCGGCGGCTGTGTCGTCACCGATGACGCGGACGTGAAAGCCGTGCTGCCGCTGGATTTCTACGGCGTGATGGCCGATATGGACCTCGCCGAACTCGTCGAAGCGACCCGTTCCATCGACGACGCCCTGGAAAAACTCGGCAACCACAACGAGGGTGAACCGGTCGTCAACAAGCTGCTGACCTTGTTCATTTCGCTCGACCGCTTCGGCTTCATGAAATAGCCTCGGCTACCAGAGCAAGGGATCCACCGCTATGCAACACGATAAAGACGCGGCAGTCATCGACACCGGAAACAAGGTCCGCCGCTGGATCACCTACGTCGCCGGAATCTACATTCTCACCCTCGGCCTCAGCCTGGCCATCAGAGCCGGCATCGGCATCTCCCCGCAGAGCAGCCTCACCCGCACGATGACGCTGGTGTTCACACCGCTGAGTCAGGGCAATTACAACCTGATCCTCGAAGTCATCATGCTGGTGCTGACCTTCTTGGTCCGACCGAAGGCCTTCAAAGCCAATTATCTGCTCTCGATGATTCCGGCGCTGGTCCTGGCACTATTGCTCGACTTCAACCTGTGGCTCACCGAGCCGATTCACCTCGAGCCGTACGCGGCCAATGTGGTGCTGCTGGTCTTCGCCGACGCGATGCTGGCATTGGGCCTGTTCATGATGATCCGCGCGAACCTGATCCTGATGCCGATCGACCTGTTCGTGAACACCATTCAGCAGAAGACCGGCCGGAAATGGGGCAACATCAAGACGGTGTTCGACTGCACCCTGCTGGTGCTGTCGGCGGGTATCGGCCTGATCTTCCTCGGCGCACCGCATTTCATTCGCGAAGGCACGATCATCAACGCGATCCTCGTCGGACAGTACGTGAAGGGGTACTTCTTCCTGTACGAGAAGTTCACGGCCCGAAAGCGCTCCGCCCAACTGGCGCCCGCCGAATAGTACGAACCGCCGCCCGGTCTGTCGTGAACGGACCGGGCGGTGGCGTGCGCGGACCTGGGAAGGCGGATTCGGCCGTCATAACGTGGTCATCACCGGCGAGAAACACCGGCTGACCTCGAAAGAAGGCTCGATCATGTCGAACACGGCCACCCGCGCACTGCCCACCTTCACCCGCGAGATCCACCTCGCCGCTCGTCCGAACGGCGTCCCGGTCGCCAGCGATTTCACCCTGGTGGAGCGGGAACTGCCGGAACTCGCCGACGGCCAGATCCTGGTCCGCAACACCTGGATGTCGGTCGATCCGTACATGCGCGGCCGGATGGACGACAAGGCGTCCTACATTCCGCCGTTCGAACTCGGTGCGGCCCTTGATGGTTCAGCCATCGGCGAGGTGATCGCGTCTCGGTCCGCCGATATCGCGGTCGGTGCGACCGTCTCCCACTTCGCCGGCTGGCGCGAGCACGCTGTCGTCGACGCCGCGACCGCAACCCCGATCGATCCGAAACTCGCTGCACCACAGCACTTTTTGAGCGTCCTCGGGACCACCGGCCTCACCGCCTACGCCGCGCTCACCGACGTCGCCCAGGTGAAACCCGGTGACACCGTGTTCATCTCGGCCGCCGCCGGTGCCGTCGGCAGCGTGGCAGGTCAGATCGCCAAAGCACTCGGCGCGAAGCGGGTCATCGGGTCGGCGGGTGGTCCGGTCAAGACCCGAAAACTGCTCGAAGAGTTCGGGTTCGACGCAGCGATCGACTACCGCGCGGGCGATCTCGGCGGTCAGCTCACCGCAGCCGCACCCGAGGGTGTCGACGTCTACCTCGACAGCGTCGGCGGCGAACACCTGAAGGTCGCCATCGAAGCACTCAACCAGCACGGCCGGATCGCGCTGGTCGGTGCGATCAGCGGCTACAACGGCGCCACCACCGAGCAGACCCCCGACCTCTACCTCGCGGCGACCAAGGAGGCCACCCTGCGCGGCATGCTGGTGACCAGCTACTTCCCGATCTTCGGTGAGTACATCGCTAAGGCCGCGGGCTGGCTCGCCGACGGCACCCTACACACCACCGAAACCATCTACGAAGGCCTCGACCAGGCCCCCGCGGCCTTCCTCGGAGTCCTCACCGGCGCCAACACCGGCAAAATGCTGGTCCGCCTCGCCTGACCACCGGCCCCGCCACACCGATTCCCTCGGCTCGGCGGGGCCGAGCACTACTGGCCAGTCGATCACCAGGCTCTGGTGGATTTTCCTTCTCGGGTGGATTCAGTCGGGCGATGCCGCCAGGAAAGCCTGGTGATCATCCGTCCAGCACGTCAGTCGCGCCAGACCTGGCTCGCGACGCGGGCGAAGTTGCCGCCGAAGACGGCCTCGCGTTCGGCAACGGTGAAGCCGCGGTCGGTGAGGAGGTCGTCCAGGCCGGGGACGTCGGATTCGCCGAGCAGGTCCTCCGGTGGGGTCCATTGGAGTGGGCCCCATTTGGTGTAGGCGTCGGAGAACGCGGCGGGGTTCTCGTTGATCTCCTCGTTGAACTGGGGGCCGTCGAACGAGTAGTCCGAGCCGATGCCGATGTGGTCGATTCCCACCAGGTCCACGCCGTAGCGAATCTGATCGGCCATCGCCGTCACCCGCTCGGCGCGCGCATCGGGATCGTTGCAGCCGAGGAAGATCCCGACGCCGTTGATGCCGATCACCCCGCCGGTCGCGGCGCACGCGCGGGCCTGTTCATCGTCGATATTGCGTGGATGTTCGTGCAGCGCGGCGAAATTCGAGTGGCTGTAGATCATCGGCACCGAGGTGTGGGTGGACAGGTCGAGGCCGGTGCGACGGGAGCAGTGCGACCCGTCGGCGAACATGCCCACCTCATTGAGCTTGCGTACCAGGTCTTTTCCGTAGGCGGTGAGTCCGGTGTCCACGGTGTCGAGGCAGCCGCAGCCCGCGGCGTTGGCGTAGTTGTAGGTCGGCAGCAACGAGCGCACGCCGAGCCCGTAGAACAGTTCGACATTGTCGAGGTCGCCCTCGAGCGGGGCGGAGTCCTCCAGGTCGAAGGCCAGCGCGATCACCTCGGGTGCGCCGATATCGGCGAATCGCTCGACCAGCCGGAACCGGGAGTCGGCCAGCGCCTCGCCGCGGAAAAGGTCGAGCAGTGCGAGGGAATCCGCCTTGCTCTCCCCCGAGTACCCGACGTTCACCGACAGGTACGACCCCAGCGGATACCGGGCCAGGTCCGCGATCCGCGCGGTCGGCCGCAACGGCAGACAACAGTGCTGCTCCCACAGGAACACATCCACCTCCGGTTGATTCGTGACCTGCGATCCTACGTTCGCCTGCGCATTCGACACCGGACCGGCGTTAACGCGATGTCCGATTCGTCCGATAACGAAGTACTCCGTCCCCCGACCCGAGGGCCCAGTTCTAAGGCGGTGCGACATGCGTCGCTTCCTCGTCCTCCTCGCCTCCGTCGCGGCCTGCCTCGGCCTGTCGACACTGCCCGTCGCCGCCACCCCGTCCTACTGCGGACTCACTTGGGGTTCACAGGAGAAGTCCTCGGCCGCTAACGGCTCGGGCACGGTCGGCAATGTCCGCGCGGGCCGCCACGACTGCTTCGACCGTCTGGTCGTCGACATCGCCGGACCTGCCACCGGGTATTGGGTCGCCTACACCGACCAGGTGACCCAGGACGGTTCCGGCTACCCCGTCCCGCTGCGCGGCGGGGCGTTCCTGCGCGTGACGGTCAACGCCCCGGCCTACGACCACGCGGGCAACAGCACCTACGCCCCTGGTCAACGCACCGAACTCGTCGATGTGGCCGGATACCAGACCTTCCGCCAAGCCTCCTGGGCCGGTTCGTTCGAAGGGCAATCCGGTCTCGGCCTCGGTGTTCGGGCCCGGCTGCCGTTCCGTGCGTTCACCGTCGACGGACCGGGTGCAGGCTCGCGAGTGGTCATCGACGTCGCCCACTACTGGTGACGCGCTGACCTCTCGACCTCTGCTCGTCAGCGGCTGAAAGCTGGGCCGATCCGGCGACGGGTGCGGATGCCGTCGACCACATCGGCAACAATATGAGGATGAGCGGCGTTGAGCAGAACGTGACCGATCCCTATCTCTGGCTCGAGGACGTAACCGACGAGGGCGCGCTGGACTGGGCCCGCGCCCGCAACGAGGTGGTCGGGCGGCGGTTCGCGGCAACCGACCGATTCGCCGATCTCGAGCGTCGCGTGCTCGCGATGCTCGACGACGACACCAAGATCGCCTTCCCAGGCAGGCGCGGGCAGTGGCTGTACAACTTCTGGCGCGACGCGCAGCATCAGCGTGGGTTGTGGCGACGGACCACGTTCGAGTCCTACGCCACCGGTGATCCCGAGTGGGATGTGCTGATCGACGTGGACGCGCTGGCCGAGGCCGACGGCGAGAACTGGGTGTGGGCGGGCGCCGCGGTGCTGCGGCCCTCGCAGGAACGCGCCATCATCCACCTGTCGCGCGGCGGGGCCGATGCCACTGTCGAGCGCGAATTCGACATGACCACCAGACAATTCATCGCCCCCGAAGACGGCGGGTTCTTTCTGCTGGAAGCGAAGTCGCGGATCGGCTGGATCGACGCCGACACCGTTTACGTCGGCACCGATTTCGGACCCGGCTCGCTCACCGATTCCGGATACCCACGCATCGCCAAGCGCTGGCGGCGCGGCACCGAATTGTCGGCTGCCGAAACGATGTACGAGGGCAAGTCGAGCGATGTCTCGATCGGCGTCGGGTACGACCGCCACCCCGGCTACGAGCGACACGTCCTGACCCGTTCGACCGATTTCTTCAACAGCGAGGTGTCGCTGCTGCAGGACGGGGAGTGGCGCCTGCTCGAAACCCCGACCGATGCCGACGTCGACTGGTACCGCGACTGGCTGCTGGTGCGCTTGAAAACCGAGTGGACACCGAGCGACACCACCTTCCCGCCCGGCAGCCTGCTCGTCACCGATCTGAACGACTTCCTCTCCGGTGCAAGAGAATTCGAGCCACTGTTCACCCCCGACGCGCATACCTCGCTGGACGGTTGGGGATGGACCGAGAACCATCTGATCCTGTCCACCCTGCAGGATGTGCAGACCGGTTTCCGGGTGCTCACCCCCGGCGCGGACGGCTGGACGACCAGCGAACTCACCGACGTCCCGGCGATGTCGTCCACCTCGGTGACCAACCTCGACCCGCTCGAGGGCGGCGACGAATTCATGCTCACCACAACCGGTTTCACCACCCCGACCACCCTGCTCAGCAGCGCGATCGGCGAACCGGCGGTGCCGCTGCGGCAGGCGCCGAGCTACTTCGACGCCACCGGCATCGAGACCGAGCAGTTCTTCGCCACCTCCGATGACGGAACCGCGGTGCCCTACTTCGTGATCCGGCATCGCGACCGTCGCGGCACACCGGGCCCGACGATCATGAACGGCTACGGCGGCTTCGAAATCTCCAAGACCCCTGGCTATCTGGGCGGCACGGGGATGGCGTGGCTAGAGCGCGGCGGCACCTATGTGGTGGCCAATATTCGTGGCGGCGGCGAGTACGGTCCCGAATGGCACACTGCCGCACTGAAAGAGCACCGCCACCGCGCCTTCGAGGACTTCGCCGCCATCGCGCGCGACCTCGTGACCCGCGGCATCACCACCCCCGACCGCCTCGGCGCGATCGGCGGCAGCAATGGCGGTCTGCTGATGGGCGTGATGCTCACCCGCTACCCGGAACTGTTCGGCGCCATCGTCTGCCAGGTGCCGTTGCTGGATATGAAGCGCTATCACCTGCTGCTCGCGGGTGCGTCGTGGGTGGCCGAATACGGTGACCCGGACAAGCCAGAGGAGTGGGCCTACCTCAGCGAGTACTCGCCGTATCAGAACACCGATACCGGCAAGCAGTACCCGCCGATCCTGCTCGCCACCTCCACCCGCGACGACCGGGTGCATCCCGGACACGCGCGAAAGATGGCCGCGCTCCTGGAATCCCAGGACCGCACCGTTTGGTACTACGAGAACATCGAGGGCGGCCACGGCGGTGCCGCCGACAACAAGCAGTCGGCGTACCTGTCGGCGCTGGTCTACGAGTTCTTCATCCAGATGCTGATCGAAGGGCGCCGCTCGGCATAGTGGGACGCGCCGGCGTTCCTCAGCCGAGCACGGCCGCAGCGTTGGCGGAGGTACCGCTCAACGGTCGCGCAACCACTTCTCCACCGCGTCGACCGTGGAGTCCGGATTGGTGATCCAGCCGTTGTGCCCGAGGGCCTCCGGCTGGAACCACCGGGTCACCTGGGCCTGCGGCAGTTTGCTGAGCAGGTGATCGGCAGAGGTCTGTGGTGCCAGGTCATCGCCTGCGACAGTGATCGACAGCACCGGGAACTTCAACCGCGACATCCGCTCGTCGTAGTCGATATCGGCGCCGACGGGCACGAAGCGCCCGGTGCGCGCCAGCCTGGCCCAGTCCGACATGAGCACTTTGGACTGTCTGCCGTACGCCCGCTTGCCGAGCAGGTCCCCCGGCCAGAACCCGGCCAGGTTCGAGGCGACCGCCACCGCCGCGGTGCCGACCAGCATTCCCGGACCGAACACCCCGCGATACCCACGGAAATACGGTGTGCCGGAAGCGATCAGGATCAAACCGCCGAGCCTGCCGCGCACCCGGGCCGCGTACATCGCCGAGAGCTGACCGCCCATGCTGTGGCCGAGTAGGTAGGGGGTGCTGGCGGGAAAGCGGTTGCGGACCGCAGCCAGCATCGCGGGGAAGTCGACTGAGACCAATTCGTGGTAGCCGTAGGTACTTTCGGTGCCGGTGCGGTGGGTGCTGTCGCCCTGGCCGCGCAGCTCCCCGATGGCGACGTCGAATCCGCCTGCGGCCAACCGGTGTCCGAAGTACTCGTAGAACTCTCCTGGCACGGCGAGGCCGGGCACGATGACCACCACGGGGCGCGGTGCGTCCGGCGTCACCGGATGACGGTGGGCGCCGGTGGCCGGAATGAGCCGAACCGGCAGGGTGCTGCCGTCGGGTACCTGGATCTCGACGATCTCGACCCGCGCCATCAAGCCCCTACCGCACCGAGGATTACCCGGGTGAGCACCTTGATCACCTCGTCCAGCGGCGGGCGCGGATCGCTGCCACTCCAGCCGTCGACGACATAGTTCACCGCGCCGATGATCGCCAGTACGCGCAATTCGTAGTCGCCGGTGGGGATCTCACCGTGCATGGCGGCGTCCTCGGCGGCGCTGGCCAGCAGCGAACCCCACACCCGACGCAGCTCGAGCCGGAATTTCTCCACCTTCGGCCCGGCCCCGACCACCTCGACCAGCGCGACGCGCGCCTTGCGTGGATCGGTGCCGATCGACTCGACGTAAGCCCGCACAGCCGCGTCGATCTGCTCGGGCACCGTCGCCTCGGACTTGTCCTCGAGCGCGGTGGCCACCGCCTCGCGCGAATGTCGGTCGATCTGCTCGTACAGCTCGAGCAACAGAGATTCGCGGCCGGTGAACTCCTCGTAGAACTGCCGAGACGATAGTCCCGCGTCCTTACAGATGGCACCGACCGAACTGTTGGCGTACCCGTCGCGCGCGAAGACCGTCAGGCCTGACTCCAGAAAACGCGCACGCCGCTGGCGTTGCCGGTCCTCTACGGGTTGCCCGGCATACATTCGTCCCGTATTCGCATCCTGTGACATTGTCGCTGACAATACCGAAGGGCCTGATCCCCTCGTCATGGATCAGGCCCTTCGGCTGCCCATTCGGCCAACCGCGCGTTAGCCGAAAGATGGCTATAGACGGCTCAGTTGCCCGAGCCCTGCACCGAACCGGTGCTCAGCGAGCTGGTGAGCAGCCCGAGGAGCAGGGTCAAGATGTTGCCGTCGCTGCTGTCGTCAGTGATGTTGTAAAGCATGTGTCACTCCAAGTTGATGCTTTGTGACTTCGTTGTCACTGGCCATTTGCCATCTCGGACGATACCGAGGAACAATGTGAACTGAGGCCATTTCAAAGGAATTTTCTAGAATTTTTTGTCACTGAGCACAAGACCTAGGAACTCGGGGCTCCCCCAGGCTGAGCATCAGCCGATTCGCCCACGAGAACGAGGCAGTCGACAGCACCAGATCGTGAATATCGGCATCGTCGAAACCGAGTGCGCGCAATCGATCCAGTTCCGCGTGCGCGGGCCGTGGCGGTTGCGCGGCCAGCGCGGCGGTGAAATCGATGATGGCGTCCCAGCGTTCGTCGATCCGTACCGTCGTGCCCTCGTCCAGCAACCGCTGCACGTCGTCGACGCGCTGGGACAACTGCGAGGTGAAACGTGAGTGTACCGATGCGCAGTACTCGCATCCGTTGAATCGGGAAGTGACCGTCGCGGCGAGTTCACGTTCGGCTCTGGTCAGCCCTTCCCGGCTGTAGAAGATGTCCTTGTCGTTGGCGCTGCGCTGGGCGAGGACCTCGGCATTGCGGGCGAGCAGCCGGAAGTAGGGGCTCTCGCCACGCTGGCCCGCCAGCAGCGGGCGCTGGTGCTCGTCGGCGTCGGCCAGCACGATGGGCTCGACCCAGGGCACCCAGTCGAGCTGGTCCTGGGTGAAACCCGTCGGCCTGGCGCCGGCTTCGACGTCACGAACTTCGGTCATCGCTGCGCTCCGATCAGGGTGAGGCCGGCCAGCAGACGGACCTGGTAGTTCACGAAGCCGACCAGCTGGGAGACGGTGACGATGTCGGTCTCCGACAATCCCGCCGCGAGCAGGGCGTCGATGTGGGCGCGGGTGCTCGTCGCCGGTGCGTTGGTGAGCCGGACGGCATGACGCAGGGCGGCTGCAAGCTTCGCATCACCGGACGAATCAGGTTCTTTCCCAGCATCTTCCGACAGTCCTGTGTAATAGGCCGCGAGGTCGGTCGCGTTGCCGAGTGCGGCGATGTGGGCGGCGATGGCAGCCAGCCGTGCCCGGCCGAAAGCCCGTCCGGCGACTCCGTCGAACAGGGCGTCGTGCACGCCCTGGGTGTGCTCGACCACGGTGGGCCTGCTCCGCCGCACGGTGGCGACCCTGGCCGCCGCCTCGGCGCCGAGCACCGCGTCGATGACATCGGTTCCGGCAGTCATGCCGAACCCCTTTCGTTGAGAAGCCGATCCAGTTGTGGCACAACCTTGTTGGCGAGCAGTTCGATCGAGCGCAGTGCCGTCGGCTGGTCGGGATCGATCGGATGGATCTGGACGATGAGGTCGGTAGCGGCGGTGACCGCGCTGTCGGCGGCCAGCTGCGCGGCGACTTCGTCGGGAGTGCCGATGTAGGAGTCGCGCAGGACTTCGTCGACGGTGGCGGCCAGGTCCGGAATGCCCTCGGTGCGTAGGTGTTCCAGAAATCGCAGTGCCCCGCGGTGGGCCCATCGCTGGGCTTCGTCGTGATCGTCGGCGACGAAAACACTGCGGGAGGCGCCTATTCGGGGTGTCGAGCCTGCGGGCAGTGCTTCGAGGTAGGCGCTGATCAGGTCAGCTTGGACCTGGTCGAGGGGCACGTGCGGATCACGCGGTTGGGTGCGTGACAACAGCAGACCCACGCCCGCCGCACCGGCACGCGCGGCACCCGATACCGAGAAGCTGGCCTGCCAGGTGCGTTCGCGCAGGGTCGGCACCGGCGGATGCAGTGGTCTGCCGCGGATGAGTTCAGCGCCGTCCAGTGCAGCCGTGATCGCGGCCAGCTTCGCCGCGTAGACGCGCTGTTTGTCCTCGGGTGCGATGCCGAACAGTTCGAACGAACTCTTGGAACCACCACTGCCGAAACCCAATTCGAGCCGTCCGCCGGACAGGGTGTCCAGCACTGCGGCATCCTCGGCGACCCGGATCGGATCCTCCAGCCCGAGCGTGACGATCGCGGTGCCGAGCCTGATGCGGTCGAAACGCGCCGCGGCGTGCGCGAGGAACACCAGCGGCGAGGGCAGTCCGCCTTCGGCCGGGTCCAGATGATGCTGGGCAACCCACGCGGTAGCGAAACCCAGCCGTTCGGCGAGCCCGATCTGTTCGAGCGCGTCGGCGTAAACCTGGCCCGCGCTCTGGTCGTCGTCGTACCGGACAAGCCGGGTGAACAGCCCGAGCCGCTTCCGGTGCGCTCTTTCGTGGCTCATGCGGGCACTCTTCCCAGGTAGGCATCGCGGATCGCCGGATTGTCGAGCAGCTCGGTAGCGGTGCCGCGCAAGACGATTCGCCCGCCCTGCAAGACATTTCCGCTGTGCGCGATCGACAGCGCCAGCTCGGCTTGCTGCTCGACGATGAGGATCGCCAGCCCCAACTCCGTGTTGAGCCGCGCGATTTCGTCGAGAACGCGGTCGACGAACAAGGGCGACAAGCCCATGGTCGGTTCATCCATGCAGATCAGTCGCGGTTTGCTCATCAGCGCCCGAGCGAAGGCGAGCATCTGTTGTTCGCCGCCGGACAGGGTGCCCGCCTGCTGGGAGCGGCGCTCGCGCAGGCGCGGAAAGTGCTCGTACAGTTCGTTCGCGCGGGCGACGAGGACCGAGCGGCGCTCCTTGCGGATGTAGCCGCCGACGTAGAGGTTCTCCTCCACCGTCATCGCCGGAAAGACCCGTCGCGCTTCGGGAACCGAGGCCAGGCCCGCTTCGATCCGTTTCGCGGGCGAGCTGGTGCTGACGTCGACGCCATCGATGCGCACCGCCCCCGAGGTGGGGCGCAGCAGGCCGAGTGCGGTCTTCATCGTCGTCGATTTTCCGGAGGCGTTACCGCCGAGCAGTGAGACGATTTCGCCCGGGCGGACCGTCAACGACACCTTGTCGAGCGCTGTCGACGGGCCGTAGTGCACGGTGACCTCGTCGAATTCCAGGATGGGCGTCGACTTTTCGCTATTCGACACCGGCGGTCACCTTCTCACTTGTCGGTGGGCGCAGTCGGCGGCGTCCGAGATAGGCCTCGATGACGCGCTCGTCGCGCTGGATCTGTTCGGGTGTTCCCTCGGCGATGATGCGGCCCTCGTCGAGCACGATCACCCGGTCCGAGAGCGAATTCACCAGTTCCAGTTTGTGTTCCACGAGCACGATGGTCTGGCCCGCGGCTTTCAGGTCGGCCAGTTGCTGTCCGACTTCGGCGGTCTCGGTCTGGTTCATGCCCGCGGCGGGTTCGTCGAGCAGCAGCACCGTGGGTTGCAGTGCCAGCGCCCTGGCGATCTCGGTGCGGCGGCGGTTGGCGTAGGACAGGGTGTAGGCGTTGTTGTCCGCGCGCGGGACGAGGCGTTCGGAGAAGCGGGCCAGCTGAGTGTCGACGAGGGCGTCGACGCGGTGGCGTTCCGCCGGTGCCGGCACCAGCGCCAGCACCGTTTCCGCCAGCAGAGGTAGCCAGCGCAACAACGGAATTCGTGCGAGCGACTGCCATGGTCGACCGGCGGTGATGGTGGTGTGCAGGCCGATCTCGACGTTCTCGCGCACCGTGAGATTGCCGAAGACGCGCCCGTTCTGGAACGTGCGCGCGATGCCCGCACGTGCGGCCGCCTCCTGCGAACCGGGTCGCAGCCGCTTGCCCGCGACCTCCACCCGGCCCGCATCGGGACGCAGCACGCCCGAGATGAGATTCACAGTGGTCGTCTTCCCGGAACCGTTCGGCCCGATGATGGAGACGAATTCACCTGGAGCAACTGCCAATTCGAGATTCTCTACCGCCTGCACGCCGCCAAAAGACTTGCGCAGTCCATGCACCGCCAGCACCGGCTCGACCTCATCGAAGGACGGGGACACGTTCACTCCTCACCAGCACACCCTGCGGACGGAAACGGATGATCAGCAGCAACACCACGCCGTAGAGCAGGATGCGCGCCTCCGGCGCCAGCCGCAGCGCCTCGGGAACGCCGATCAGCACCGCCGCGCCGAGCACCGCGCCATAGGGCGAACCGGTGCCGCCGAGCACGAGAACGGTGACGATCAGCAGGGACATGGACAGGTTGAACACGGTCGGGTCGATGTAGCTGTACTGGTGCGCCAGCAGGGCGCCCGCGATCCCGGAGAACAGGGCGCTGATCGCGAAGGCCAGTGCCTTGTAGTCGCGCACCGGGATACCGGAGGACCGCGCGGCGACCTCGTCGGCACCGACCGCACGCAGCGCGGTGCCGAGCCGCGACCGTTGCACGCCGACCACCACCGCGAGGGTGATCGCCAGGAACACCAGGTCAAGCAGGAACACCTCGGTGTTCTCGGTGAACTCGTGACCGAGGATGCTGGGCACGGGGATACCGAAGATGCCGTAGCTGCCGCGCGTCACCGACTCCCAGTTGCGGATCACCGCCACGATCACGATGCCGATGCCCAGCGTGGCGATCGCGACATAGTGCCCGTTCAGATTCCACAGCGGCGCGGCAAGGACCGACGAGATCACCGCGGCCAGCACCCCACCCGCGAGGGCAGCGGCCAGGAACGGCCAGTCGTGATTCACCGTGAGGATCGCGGAGGTGTATGCGCCGATCGCGATGGGCCCGGCCTGGCCGATCACCAACTGCCCGGCCGAACCGGCGACCAGCGTCATCGAGACCGCGATGATCGCGTAGGCCAGGATCTGGGTGCCGACGACGATGGCGTAGTTGTTGGCGACCAGCGGCACGATCAGTGCCGCCACGGCGAACACCGCGACCGCGTGCCACCATCTGATCCGGAGTTGTCGCCCGGCGCCGAGGAAGGTGCCGGTGAGCGGTTCGGAACTGATCGCGGGCACCTTGGCCAGCAGGCCACCGGGCCGCAACACCAGAAACGCCACCAGCACCCCGAAGGTGATCAGGTCGCGGTAGCCGTCGCCGAAGGTGTAGATGCCGAAGGCTTCCACGATGCCGAGGGCGAACCCGCCGATCACCGCGCCCGGAATCGACCCGAGCCCACCGATGGTGGCCGCCACGAACCCGGTGAGCCCGGCGAGCGTGCCGCTGGTCGGCGAGATGTTCGAGTTGTACAGGCCGACAAAGATTCCCGCCAGACCGCCGAGCCCCGACGCGATGGCGAAGGCGAGCACCTGGATGCGGCTCACGCCGATCCCCATCTGGGCGGCGGCATCCGGATCCTGAGCGGTGGCGCGAATCGCCAGGCCGTAGCGGCTGAACCGCAGGAACCCGGCCAGGCCGAGCATCACCACCAGGGTGATCGCGAACATCACCAGATCGGAGGTGCCGAAGCGGACGCCGCCGAGCTGGAAGTTGTTGGTGGGCAATACCTGTGGGAACGGCCGCGTTTCCGGTCCGAACACGATCTGGGTCAGGTTCTCGATGATCAACCCGGCCGCCACCGTCGCCAGCAGCGCCGCGATGGCAGGCGCTTTGCGCAGCGGATGCACGGCCAGCAGGTCGATGCCGACACCGACCGCCGCGGTGATCGCAACCACCAGCACGAGGGTCAGCCACAACGGGAAACCCTGTTCGGCGATCAGCCACCAACCCAGGATCGAGCCGAGGGCGAACACCGCGCCGTGCGCGAAATTGATGACATTGGTGACGCCGAAGATGAGGGTGATGCCCACGGCGAGCAGCGCGTACGCGTTGCCGTGGACCACCCCCGCGATGAGCGTGTCGAACATCAGCGGTTGCCGGTCGGCACGAACTTGCCTTCCTTCAGCACCAGTTCACGCGGGGTGACACCCTTCGGGCGCCGCGTTTCCTGGTCGAAGGCGAAGGTGCCCAAACCGATTCCGGTGAACTGGGTTTCGGTTTTCAGGCCGTCGAGGATGCCCTCGCGGGTGGCGCCGCCCTTCTTCGCCGCCTGCACGACGACATTGAGCGCGTCGTAGGCGTAGACGTTGAAGTCGCCGGGATCGGTGTTGAACTTCGTGCGGAACTTGGTGACGAAGTCCTGGACCTTCGGGTCCGGGTCGGCCGGGCTGAAGATGCCGTTGACGATGTCGCCCTCGGCCGCCGCGCCTGCCAGCGAGATGAACTGCGGGGTGTTCTGGCCGCCGAAGAACTGCCCGGCGAAGCCCACGTCACGCAACTGCTTGATCACCAGCGCACCGTCGGGACCGTAGCCGAGGTGCACGAAGGCTTCGGGGTTCGCTTCGCGGCCCTTGATCAGGATCGGCTTCACATCGGTGGAGTCGGGCAGGATCGGCGAGGAGTAGACGATCTCGACTCCCTTCTCCTCGGCGAACTTCTCGAAGAACTGGAAAGCCTGTTTGCCCCAGTCGGTTTCGAGGTAGACCACCGAGACCTTTTTGGCCTTCTTCGACACCCACTGGGCATTGCGTTCCTGGAAGACGTCGAGGGTGATCGACGGGCTCCACGAGTAGTTGCCCGCCTTGGTGAAGTCGACGGCGGAATTGGTGAAGCCGTACTGAACGAGCTTGCCGCGGTTGTAGATCGGCGATGCGGCGATCGAGGCGGGCGAGGAGAAGTCGCCGAGTTCGGCGATCACGGACTTGTCGTCGACGAATTTGGTGGCGATCGGGACGGTCTGCTTGGGATCGGATTGCGAATCCTCCCACTTCAATTCGACCTTGCGGCCGTTGATTCCGCCCGCCGCGTTGATCTCGTCCAGTGCCAGGTCGAATCCCTGCTGCCACAGACGCCCGTACTCCGCAGAAGGCCCGGTGCGCGGACCGGAGATGCCGAAATAGACCGGGCCGGAATCGGATCCGCCGCTGTCGCTGCAGCCGACCACCGTCGCGGCGATGCTCACCGCGGCAAGTGCGCCCGCCACGATTTCGACACGACGACGCGAGCCGAGAGAGAACTTGCTCATTGCTGGTATTCCTTCGTGAAGACAGCGCTTGCGATACCCGAGCGATATCGCCTGGTCGTCACCCGGGGCACCCCACCGCAAGCGAGGGTTGCCGATCAGCGAGCCGGGGCTCGAACGTGCTGATACTCGTGACCGTGGGCCGAAATCTAGCAGCGGATTCAGGCGCGCCTGTTCCGCCTTCGGGGTACTCGATGTGGTTGCGGGGCACTCGGATACGGAGCCACCTGCGGCAATTCGGCGCCTGGTGTTTTGCGATCAGCTCGAGACAAAAGACGGCGGCGCGCATGCGGTAATCCGCGCAGCATGCGACAAATCATTGTCGCCGTTCGCCGCGCTCGGTACTCCTGTTCCCATGACCACACTGCTGCACATCAATGCCTCCGCACGCGGCGAACTCAGCCAATCTCGCGCCATCGCAACAACTTTCATCGAGGCCCTCGCGGCGAAGGATTCCACCCTGCAGGTCGACACACTCGACCTGTTCGACGCCGGGCTGCCCGACTTCGGCACCGACGCGGCCGCCGCCAAACTGGCCGTGTTCACCGGATCCGAACAGACCCCCGAGCAGGTCGCCGCCTGGGAGCAGGCCCGCACCGTCTTCGACCGGTTCGCCGCCGCCCACCTCTACGTCGTCAACATCCCGATCTGGAATCACGGCGTGCCCTACATCCTCAAGCAGTACGTCGACATCATCACCCAGCCCGGCTGGGCGTTCGGCTTCGATCCCGAGGTCGGCTACAGCGGGCTCCTCGACGGCAAGCGCGCGGTCACGGTGTTCACCAGTGGCGTGCACCAGCCGGGTGTGCCGATCCAGTTCGGCAGCGACTTCGCCACCCCGTTCGTGCACGACTGGCTGCGATTCATCGGTGTGAAGGACGTCGCCGAGATCCGCTTCGCGCCGACCGTGCTCACCGAGGACCCGCAGGTCGGGTTCGCTGCCGCGCAGGAGCGGGCACGTGAGCTCGCCGGCGACTACTGAAGCGACATGGGCGCCGACGGGGCGGACAGTCGCGACGATCTGTGCCGTCGGGATTCTCGTCGTCGGGCAGCTCTACGTGGTGCTGCCGGTGCTCGGCGACCTGGCCGCGGCGTGGGACACCACCCACGCCGCGGTGACCTGGACAACCACTGCCTTCGGGCTCGCCTACGGCGCCGGCTTCCTCGTCACCGGCCCGCTGTCGGACCGTTGGGGACGCCGCCCGGTGATCGTCGGGGGTCTGGCGGCGACGGCCTTGTCCACCCTTGCGGTGATCGCGGCACCGAGTCTCGGCACCGGGATCGCCGCGCGGGTGGTGCAGGGGTTGACGGCCTCGTTCTTCGCACCGGCCGCGTTCGCCTACCTCGCCGAACGCATCGCACCGCAGCGCCGGGTCTTCGCCCTGACCTGCCTGACCAGCTCGTTCCTCGGCGCGGGCGTGCTCGCGCAGGTGTTCGCGCAACTCGTCGACGCCGCGTTCGGCTGGCGAGCGGTGTTCGTGGTCGGCGCGGCGGCCTTCGCGATCTCGGCACTGGCACTACGGGCGGTACTCGAACCAGGCCAACGCGCCGACTCGACAGCATCGGCGGCCTCGGCCTTCACCGCATTCGCCTCCTTGCTGCGCGCACCACGCCTGGCCCTGCTCTACCTCAGCTGCCTTGCCGTCCTCGGCTCCTTCGTCGGGATCTACACCGGCGTACAACTCGCGCCGCACGAAGGTGTCGGCACCAGTAGCACTGCCCTGCTCGTATTACGCGCCAGCGCCATCCCCGCGATGATCGCGATCCCGCTACTGGCGACCAGACTGGGTGCGATCAACCCCGAACGCCGCCTCATCACCTCTCTGACAACAGCCGGAACCACAGCCGCCATCGCCGCCCTACCCTTCGGCGGAATCTGGGTGGGCACTTGCCTTTTCGTCTTCGTAGCCGCAATAGCAATCGCCGCCCCCGCAGCCGTCCAAGCCATCGCCGCCCGAGCAGGCGAAGCCAGAGGCGCCGCCACCGCCCTCTACACCTTCGCCCTGTTCCTCGGCGCCAGCGCAGGCCCCCAACTGGCCAACCTGGTAGCCGAAAACGGATTCACCGCCGTGGCCCTCGCCATCGCAACACTCGGATTCATCGGAGCCGCACTGGCTTTCGCTTCCACAAGGATCCGCACACCCTGACCCACCTATCGGGCCGGGCCGTCACCTTGGTGGCGCCCAGCCCGAGAGTTCTGCGCCGCCATCGAAGAGTTCAGGTTCTCGGCAGATCAGTGACCATTCGGACCGGCTGCAGCGTCACTCGGCCAACGGTCAGGTAGTCCGTATCGTCGGCGAGGACGGTCAAGCCCGCGCGCTCGGCGGTTGCGGCGATCAGCAGGTCGACCGGACCGGCCGACCGATGTTGTCCGGTGGCGGTGAGCAGTTCTTGCACCTCCGCTGCGCGTTCGTAGGCACGATCATTCATCGGCACCCACCCGAACACACTGCGGAGAAGCCGCTTCTTCTCGATTCGGTCAGCTGCCGACCTGGCCGAATAGAGGAATTCGAGTTCGACGATCGGACAGGTCGCGATCACCCCTGCCGTGAGCTCGTCCGCCCAGGCCCGGCGAAGCTTGTCCTGCATGATGCGAAACAGCCCCGACGTGTCGATGAGATACAGGGCAGGAGTCACCGGCGGTAGGCGGACTTGTTGCCGAGAAACTCGTCGAAGTCACCCGCGTCCGCCATCTCACCCAATCTCGACAGTGCGTGGAGTCGCTCCAGCCGCGCGCCCACCTCGCGCAGGGCGGCATTGACAGTGTCCTTCTTGGTCTTCGTTCCAAGAACCTCCGCGGCGGTCGCCAGCGCGTCCACATCAATCTCGATCGGCGTTTTCACCATCTTCATGTCGACCTCCATCTGTTCATGATACCCGCGATATCCCATATGGACATCTCGGATATCGCGGCCTACCAGGCGGTCGGCTGACGTCTCGGATCAGCACGAACGCCCGCAGGCCGGTTGGCATGCGGGCGTCGTGGCGGGTCTGGCTCAGGGGTGGGTGCGGAATTCTTCGAAGGTGGGGGTGGGGAGTTTCAGTTGGGCGTGGATGTCGCCGCCGAGGCCGAAGTGGGCGATGGCGCCGCCGTAGTTCTGCTGGTAGCTGTGCCAGAGGACTACGACGCTGATGACGCGGTTGGCGCCGGGGGTTTCGGGATCGGGGAAGGGGTTGGGGAGGGTGGCGCGGTAGGTGGCGGTGCCTTCGGGGGTGGTGGTGAAGACATTGGGGATGCCGAGGGGGCCTGGGCGGGTGGGGTTTTCGGGGTTGAGGTCGTGGGAGCGTAAGGACATCACTGTGTAGAGGGAGTCGGGGATCAGGCCGGTGAGTTCGAAGGTGAAGTGGGCGTTGCGTTCGTCGTCGGTGATCGAGACTTCCACTGTGCCGCGGGCTTTCAGCCAGTCGCCGAGGGTGACGGGGGCGGTGAGTTTGCGGCCGTCTTCGGGGCGCAGGTCGGGGATGGGGACTTCGTGGAAGGGGTAGCTGGGGCGGGTGATCGTGGCGGCCGCCGGTAGCTGGTCGGGGGCGAAGACGATGGGATAGTTGTTGGCAGGCAACGGCAAAGGCAATGTGTGCAGAACCAGATCCGCATCGCGCGCCGAGAGTTCTTCCGGCAGTTCGCGAATCACCTTGTAGGGCAGGTTTTCGCCGAAGGCGGGTAGTGGGGTGTCGGCCGCGACCACGGCTCGGCCCCAGCGCCGGACCACCGAGCCGTCAGGACCGGCCTCGTTCAGGAAACCTACGACGATGAAATCACCTGCCGCATCCACGATTTCGCTGGGCGGGTAGAGCGGCCCCTGGGTGGTGGGGGTCAGGTCGTACAGACGCTTCACCATACGGAAGCCACCTTTCGCTCGTCGGAGAATTCGTTGCCGTTCGCGTCGCCGAGGCGGTCGCTCAGGTGCCGCCAGGTGCCGCTGCGCGCGGCCGCCACCAGTTTCGGGTCGGCGCCTCGGTAGGCCGGGTGGGCCACCAGCCAGAGGAACGGCAGGTCGGTGCCGTGATCGCCGTAACCCCAGGTGTCGTCGGCGCTGATGCCGTGCTCGCGCAGGTACTCCACCACCGCCTCTCCCTTGGCCGCGCCGATCATCGGCTCGAGCACCTCCCCGGTGAGCACGCCATCAGCGTCGACCAGCGGTTCGGTGGCGATGATGTGGTCGGCGCCGACCGCGGCTGCCACGGGCGCGATCGCCGGTGCGAACGAACCCGACAGCAGCACCGTGCGGGCCCCGGACTCCCGGTGCGCGCGCAAGGCCCGCACCGCCTCGGCATAGAACGCCGCACCCTCGGCCGCGAACTCGTCGAACCAGCGCTGACCGGCCGCCACCAGCGCGGCGTACTCGACCCCGCGATAGGTCCGGTAGTACTCCCGGTTGATCTCCTCACGCGGCGCACCGGCTTCGGCTCGCGCCTTGAGATCGTCTGCGACACGGGCATATTCGCTCCCGTCGTCACCGTTCTCGGCGAGCCAGAACCGCAGGAACGTGAACATCGACTTCACCGTGATCAAGGTTTCGTCCACGTCGAAAAACGCCACACTCACGTTGTTTCCATTCGGCGTGCTCGGGCGCCCCCGCTCCGCCTCTGTCTCGGGACGGTGATCGCTCACGCCGGCACCCCCAGATACGCGGTGACCGCCTTGGCCGCCTTCGCCCGTTCGATCTGGGCGATTCGGTCGTTGGGCAGTGCGGTGAACTCGATCCGCGAGCCGGCCACGGACTTGCCGAACTGGCGTACGTCGGTTTCGATGACGAACTGCAGTTTGCCCGGATCATCGATCGAGACCGGCGTGAGCTGGGCGTGCAGCGTGGCGGGCAGCGGGAACAGGAACGAGGTGAACCGCAGGTCGACGTTGTTCCACACGATGTAGAAATGCTCCTGCGGCCTGCGCACCCCGTACTCGAGTTCGAACGCGGCAAGGAACAGCTGTCGCACCGCCTCGATCACCACGATGCCCTGCACGTGCTCACCGGTCTGGTGGTCGAGCAGCAGTTCGTTGTCGCTGTCCAGACGCAGATCCGCTTCGAAGGCGTTCTCCTCGATGCGCCGCAGCCCCGCCAGCAGCACATTGGAGTGCTGGTATTTGTGCACATGGTGCCTGCGCGCGGGCTCGGCGATTTCGCCGACCACCCGGACTCGCGCCTGCGGTGCGTGCACGGCTGCCACGTGCTCCAGGTAGTCGAGATCGTGGCGGGTGACGCCCTGGCCCAGGTGAACGGCCAATTCCTGATCGACGAACCGACCGCTGCGCAGCAGCGCCACCAGCCCCGACACGGTGTGCACCCGCTCGTCCGCCGTGATCCCGAGGAAACGGTCGGCCACCACGACGAACGTGGTCGCCACCGTTTCCGGGGCGCGAGTGGCGTCGAGTTGGACTACAGACATGGATAAACCTCCAGAAAGACGCTTACGGCAGGTGAGCCCCACCATCCGGTCGTCACCCGGAGCACCCCGCCGCCACTGGAGGGTTGCCGCCCAGCAAGCCGGGGCTCGATGCTGGAACTCGTGACCGTGCTCCGAAAGGTAAACGGCCGCAATATTTTTGAAAACCGTTCCGACCAGCATGCGAAAAATCCGCCCACGGGCGGAGGTAGGGCACAACGCCGGTGCCTATGCTGAGCGTGACAGTCCGTCACGTATATCCCGGAGGCAACGTTGCCGAACACTCTCGAAGCCAGCATCGACATCGCCGCATCGCCGGAGAAGGTCTGGTCGGTACTGTCCGACCTGAGCCGCATGTCCGAGTTCAGCCCGACGACGGTGAAGATGGTCGCGGTCGGTGGCGTGCGCGAGGGCGCGTTCACCGTCAACCTCAACAAGGTCGGCTGGAAGATCTACCCGACCACCTCGCGGATCGCGCGCTTCGAGCCGAACAAGGCGTTCGCTTTCCGGATGAACGAGAACCGCACGACCTGGACCTACGAACTCTCCCCCACTGCCACCGGCACCCACCTCGTCGAGACCCGCACGGTCGACGCCAAGGGTCTGCCCGGCTGGCTGCAGAAGACGATCAAGGTCGCCATGGGCGGCGAGGAGAAGTTCGAAGCCGATCTGGTTTCGGGCATGGAGCAGACACTGAGCAAGGTGAAGGTCGCCGCCGAGCGCTGACCTGGATATTTCTGAAAGCCCGTCGGAGATCATCCGGCGGGCTTTTTTCGTCACGCCAGGTTGTCGCGGATCTCGTCGAGCGCCTGCGTGCTGCGGGTGAGCAGCTCCCGCACCGCCGCCAGCTCGGCCGCGGTGAACTGCTCGGCCAGGGTGCGCTCCACCGCGACCGCGCGCGTATCGGCGTCGTTCATCACCGCGCGCCCCTCCTCGGTGAGGCGGGTTTCCAGCACGTTCTTGTGCCACTCGTGGGGGGTGCGGTCGACCAAGCCGCGGTCCTGCAGGTTGGTGAGGACGGTGTTCATCGTCGGCGGGGTGACGCCCGCCAGCCTGGCCAAGGCCGCCGCCGAGATGCCGGGGTTCTCCGCGAGGTACATCAGCGCGCTGTACTGCGGGACGGTCAGGCCTGCCGGTTTCAGCGCGGCCGTCTTCGTCGCGATCAGGGCTTGCTCGGCCCGCTTGATGTACGAGCCGAGCCTCTCGGCGGCGGGCATGGACGTCATGCGTGCATGGTATCCGCCCATCACTCCATAACCCCATTGACGATCATAACGACTCTAATCTAGGTTAGTGCCGATCGATTGATGTTCTTCGTTACATAACCGAGAGGCTTCACCATGTTGCGAACCGTCGCCGTTGCCGCCGCCTGCCTGGCCATCGCCGCATGCGGGACCTCGTCCGCCGCACCCAGGCTGAGCACTGCCTACGAGCTACCCGGCAACGCCGTCTATCCCGAGGGAATCGGCCTGGATCCGCGCAACGGGGACACTTACGTCGGGTCGTTCGCCGATGGTTCGGTGTATCGCGCGAGCGCCGACGCCGCACGCGCCGAGGTCTTCCTGCCCGCGGGTGCCGATGGCAGGAAGACGGCGAACGGGATTAAGGTCGATTCGAGTGGTCGGCTGTGGGTGATCGATTCCGGTGTGGGAGTGAGTGTTTACGACACCGATTCGCGTGCGCTGCTCGCTCGGTTCGAAGTGCCGGGTGCTGCACCACGTTTCGTCAACGATCTGGACTTCGGCGGCGACGGGACCGCGTACTTGACCGACAGTGTTCGCAATGTCGTCTACAAAGCCGTAATCGGCAGCAGCGAATTGACCGTCGCCTACGACCTGACCTCGACGGCCCGCGATCCACAGGCGTTCGCGCTCAATGGCATTGCGGCCGATCGGGACGGTCGATATCTGATCGTCGTCGCGATGTCAGCAGCCGAGCTGTATCGCATCGACCTCACCGGTGGCGCGGAGCCCATCCGCAAAATGGCACTGAGCGGCGGTGATGCGAAGAACGGCGACGGGTTGGAGTTGCGCGACAACACGCTGTGGATAGTCCACAACAAGGACAACACCATCAGCCGCTGGACACTCACCGACAACGGCGCAACCGCAACCCGCGCAGGCGAATTCCACGATCCCGCACTGAATATTCCTACGACGATGGTGCATTCCGGCGATCGAGCACTTGTCGTGTCGTCGCAATTCGACAAGGGCGGGCCGCTGGGTCAGGGCACGCCGGGAACCTTCGTGGTCTCGGCGGTCAGCGGGTTCTAGCGATGAATTCACTGAGGACGGAGACGAATTCGTCTGGTTGCTCCACCTGCGGTGAATGGCCCGCGTGTTCGACGAGATGGGTTTGCGCGCCGGCGGCGGCGAAGCGGGCGAGGGTTTCGGTGCTGTCGTAGAGGTGGTCGTGGCGGCCGTGGACGGCGAGGACGGGTTGGAAGAGGGCTTGGGCGCGGGTGTCGAGGGGTGCCGCGGCGAAGTCGTCGGCCCGGGCGCCGACCGCGTAGGCGAGGCCGGCGGGCAGGGTGGCACGGAAGTCTCGGACCAGGGCGTCTGCCAGGCCAGGTGCCGAGTCATAGCGGAAGCGGGGTGCGAATCCGGGGCGGCTGCTGAGGCGGATCAGCGGGCCGGGCGTCCAGCGTTGGGCCAGGCGAACCGCCCACGGGCGGACAACCCACCTCGCAGCCGCCGGGATGCTCGCGGCCTGATAGTCCGGGGCCTGGCCGACGACCACGACGCGGGCCACCCGGCTCGAAGTGGCGGCGGCGAGTTCCAGGGCGATCTCGGCGCCGAAGGAGTGCCCGACCACCGTCACATCGGTGAGGTCCAGGTCGTCGATGAGTGCGGTGAGCGGGGCGGTGCGGGCCGCGGCGCTGAAGTCGCCGTCGGCGCCCAACTCCTGCATGTCGACCCGGATCACCCGGAATTCGGGTGTCATTCGCTCGGCGACCCCCGCGAACCAGTCGACCGAACCCGGGATGCCGTGGATGCACACGATCGCGGGTGCGGTGGGCTCGCCTTCGTCCAGAAACAACACGTCAACCACACTAGAGCAGGGTCGCCGAACCGACCGCGCGCGATTTTCGCAGGTAGACATGACTATCACGGCCGACGGCACGCGTGGAAGCGGGTTCCGCATCGCCCACACGGCCACTCGAGACCATTACCCCCGGTCGCGGCCAGGATTTCCGAACCGTACCGGTGGCAATATCGCGCCGGTTCGCATACGCTTCGCCGCGGATGAATACGCCTCATGGAGGGACGAGTGATCACTCCGAACAGGCCGGAGGACGTAGCCGAAAGTCGGCACACAGTGCCGTTGACGCAGTTGATACACCTGATGGCGGAGTATCAGCACCTCGGCGCGCACCGTGACACCTTTCTCGCTACCCCCGCCGACGACGCTTTCGTACGCGGCTGCGGCATCGTCGCGGGCTGCATCGCGACCATCGGCGTCATCGTGGCCGCCGTCGGCGCGTGGCAGGGCGGTATCACGCTGCTGGTGATCGCCGCCGCGCCCGTGCTGCTCGCGCTGCGCCGCGGGGTGATCAACCGGCAGAACCGCGCCGCCCGCATCGACCTGTTCGACCACGGCGTCACCGTGTATCGCTCGGGGCAGCGGGTGTCCGGATTCCGTTGGGACAGCACCGAAGTGCGTCAGCACGAGATCCCGTTCCACGACACCACCCCCGTCACCTACCTGCTGGAACTGTCCGGCCCCAACGGTGTACAGGCGACCATCGACGACGAGGGTTTCGCCCGCGCCCGCGAATGGGCCCGCGCCATCCAATCCGCCGTCACCGCAACCCAACTCCCCGTCGCGGTAGCCGCCATCGACAACGGCGAAACAGTCGCATTCGGCGACCTGGCCCTTTCCTTGGACGCCCTCACCTACCGCGCCCAAGACCTCCCCTGGGAAGACATCCAACTCATCGACGCACGCAGCGGCCACATCCGCATCAAACTCGCAGGCGTCTGGATGTCCCTCGGCCCCGTCAGCACCATCCCCAACTTCTACATCTTCAACGAACTGGCCGAACGCCTCCGCCTCACTCCGGTGGGGTGAGACACCCGCCTACTCGTCCGATGGCGGCGCGACCTGCTTCTTCGCCAAGTCGCGGATGGCAGAACAACCTATCCACAACATCACCGCACCGATGATCACCCGCACCGAGTCCAGCGTGTTGTTGATCATTCGCACGTCCGCGTAGTTCGCGTAGCCGTACTTCGACATCCCGCACGCGTTATCCCCCGGGGCCATGTCGTAGCTGGTGAAATTCAGGACCAGCGGACTCCAGTCATGACAGGTGACCGTGCGGTCAGCCAGATCGAGCAGACCCGACAGAATCACCCAGCCGCAAATTGTCCCCATCAGTACACAGAACAACCAGTACTTGCGGACCGCCTGAACGATCGCCATGTTCATTCCCCTGTTTTCATGCCGAAGGCCGGCCCACCGTGTGGTGGACCGGCCTTCGCGACTTGCGTTGGGCTAGCTGATCAGCGGATCAGAAGTCCATGCCGCCCATGCCGCCGGTGGGGTCGCCCGCGGGGGCGGACTTCTCCGGCTTGTCGGCGACGACTGCCTCGGTGGTGAGGAAGAGCGCGGCGATGGAGGCCGCGTTCTGCAGGGCCGAACGGGTGACCTTGACCGGGTCGGCAACGCCGGCGGCCAGCAGGTTCTCGTAGACACCGGTGTCGGCGTTCAGGCCTTCGCCCTCGGGGAGGTTGGAGACCTTCTCGGCCACGACGCCGGGCTCGAGGCCCGCGTTGAAGGCGATCTGCTTGAGCGGAGCCGACAGCGCGACGCGCACGATGTTGACACCGGTCGCCTCGTCAGCGGTCAGGCCGCTGAAGCCGTCGAGCGCGGGGGCGGCCTGCAGCAGCGCGACGCCACCACCGGCAACGATGCCCTCTTCGACGGCGGCCTTGGCGTTACGCACGGCATCTTCGATGCGGTGCTTGCGCTCCTTGAGCTCGACCTCGGTAGCGGCACCGGCCTTGATCACCGCGACGCCGCCGGCCAGCTTGGCCAGACGTTCCTGCAGCTTCTCACGGTCGTAATCCGAATCCGAGGACTCGATCTCGGCGCGGATCTGCTGCACGCGGCCCTTGATGGCCTCCGCGTCGCCGGCACCCTCGACGATGGTGGTCTCGTCCTTGGTGATGACGACCTTGCGCGCGGTGCCGAGCAGCTCGAGACCAGCGGTCTCCAGCGAAAGACCGACCTCTTCGCTGATGACCTCGCCACCGGTGAGGATGGCGATGTCGGCCAGCTGGGCCTTGCGACGGTCACCGAAGCCCGGCGCCTTGACGGCAACGGACTTGAAGGTGCCACGGATCTTGTTCACGACCAGGGTCGACAGGGCTTCACCCTCGACGTCCTCGGCGATGATCAGCAGCGGCTTGCCGGCCTGGATGACCTTCTCCAGCAGCGGCAGCAGGTCCTTCACGGTCGAGATCTTCGACGCGACCAGCAGGATGTACGGATCCTCGAGGACCGCTTCCTGACGCTCGGGATCGGTCACGAAGTAACCGGAGATGTAGCCCTTGTCGAAGCGCATGCCCTCGGTGAGCTCCAGCTGGAGCCCGAAGGTGTTGCTCTCCTCGACGGTGATGACACCTTCCTTGCCGACCTTGTCCATCGCCTCGGCGATGAGCTGGCCGATGGCCGGGTCGCCCGCGGAGATACCAGCGGTAGCAGCGATCTGCTCCTTGGTGTCGATCTCCTTGGCGGTGTCGAGCAGCTTGGCGGTGACGGCCTCGACGGCCTTCTCGATGCCACGCTTCAGGCCGAGGGGGTTCGCGCCGGCCGCGACGTTGCGCAGACCTTCACGCACGAGCGCCTGGGCCAGCACGGTGGCGGTGGTCGTACCGTCGCCAGCGACGTCGTCGGTCTTCTTGGCGACTTCCTTGACCAGCTCTGCGCCGATCTTCTCGTACGGGTCCTCGAGGTCGATCTCCTTGGCGATGGAAACACCATCGTTGGTGATCGTGGGGGCGCCCCACTTCTTCTCGAGCACGACGTTGCGACCCTTCGGGCCCAGCGTCACCTTGACAGCGTCGGCGAGGGCGTTGAGACCCCGCTCGAGACCGCGACGGGCCTCTTCGTCGTACGCAATTGTCTTGGCCATTGCGTTGAGATCCTCCACATGTCTATGGCTGACACACGAGACGACCACAGGTTGGATCGCCCCAAAGTACGCTGGCCAGGAGGTGCCCGCGACGGACGACCGAGGGTGTCGATGGAACCCGATCTCACCGTCCCGACCTGGCACTCAACAGTGACGAGTGCCAGGTCATTTTTAGCACTCAGGTGATGAGAGTGCAAGGTTGACGCCTCAGTCCTGCGCCTCCACCGAAGCGAGGAACTGATTCAGCAGCTCGACGAGTTCGGCCTCGACGACGGCCTTGTCAAGGCCCAGACCGCTGAGTACCCCCGTGCCGTTCTCCTGCTCGAGCAGCGCGAGCAGGATGTGTTCGGTGCCGATGTAGTTGTGGCCGAGGCGAAGCGCCTCGCGAAAGGTGAGCTCGAGGACCTTCTTCGTGTCGCCGTCGAACGGGATGAGGGCGGGCACGTCACCGTCGGCGGCGGGCAGCGCGGCGGTGGCGGCATCGCGCACCGCGTCGAGTGCGACACCCCTGGCGACGATCTCCTTGGCGGCCAGACCGTCCGACTGACCGATCAGACCGAGAATCAGATGCCCGAGCGCGATCTGACCGTTGCCCGACGAGCGTGCCGCCTCCTGGGAGCCGACGACCACCTGCCGGGCCCGTTCGGTGAACTTGGCGAAGCCGGCCTGCGGGTCCATCGCGGCGGTGTCGCTTGGCCCCTTGGGCACAAATCGCTTCTGTACGGCCTGCTTGCTGACGCCCATGCTGGCGCCGATATCGGTCCAGGAGGCGCCGGAGCGGCGGGCCTGGTCGACGAAGTGGCCGATGAGGTGGTCTGCGGTCTCGCCGAGGTGATTGGCGGCGACCACGGCATCGGAGAGCTGGTCGAGGACGTTGTCGGGGCGGGCCTTTTTGATGCCGTCGATGAGGTCGTCGAGGCGGAAGTTCGGAGTGCTCATGCGTCAACTGTAGGTTGACGATGCGGCGGCGTCAACGGTTGGTTGACGGTTTATTCCTGGCAGAGTGTCGCCATGGGGAGAATTCGGCGCTGGGCGCCGCGAGTGGTGGGGATCGTCGTGACGTTGGCGTGTTTGATCGGCGCCGCACGACTGCTGTGGCCGCAGCCGGGGCTCGATGAACAGCCGGGATCCACGGAACGGCAGTTGGCCTTCGTGCGGGATTCGCTCGATGAGGGCTCGGATACCGCTGCGCAGGAACTGTTTCCGGAGGGCTACGTCTTTTCGAACGTGCTCTACGGGCTCGCCTGGGTGCAGGCCGCACATACCGATTCGGACTTGCGGGAGAACGCGCTGCGCGAATCCCGTTGGGCGTTGGCGCGAATCGAGTCCGACGAGGGGCGGGCGGTGTTCAGCCCCCGATTACAGCCTGCGTACGGGGTGTTCTGGGCGGGGTGGACCAACTGGTTGCGTGGGGCGATCTTGTCGCTGGACAGCACCGATACCGCAGAGGTGCAACGCTTTTCCACACACACTGCCGAAATCGCCCAGGCGTTCGCCGCGGCTGAAACACCGTTTCTCCAGGCATACCCCGGCCAGGCATGGCCGGTGGATTCCACGGTCGCCATGGCATCGCTTCGATTGCACGACAAGCTGTTCGGTGCGAAGTACGCGACGGTGATCGACCGATGGCTCGAACAGGCCAAGACCGGACTCGACCCGGCCACCGGACTACTACCTCATCAGGTTTCACCAGTGGACGGTTCAATGCTGACCGGTGCACGGGCAACCTCGCAGACCGCGATCCATCGATTCCTACCCGAGATCGATCCGACCTTCGCCAAGAGCCAATACGCCCTCTATCGCGAGCAATTCGTCGCCTATCCAGGCGGTTTCGGACCCGCTCTTCGCGAGTACCCGAAGGGAGTCGACGGGAGTGGCGATGTCGACTCCGGACCGCTGATCGCCGGAATCAGCCTGTCCGCCACGGTGGTAGCCCAAGGTGCCGCCCGGGTGAACGGTGACCGTGATCTGGCGGCCGCGATCGGTTCCGAAGGCGAATTGCTCGGAGTGCCGCTCAGCCTGCCCGGCTCCAAGCGGTACGCCTTCGGACTGATGCCGATCGGGGACGCGTTCGTGGTGTGGTCGTCGACGGCGCGCGTACTGACCGAGCCGCCGACGCTGTTCGAGCGGGATGTGCACTGGTGGTGGCGGCTTCCGTGGCTGGGCATGCTCGCCCTGATCGCGATCGCACCGTGGACATGGACGCTGATTCGCTGCGGGCGACACCGCGCAACCGGGCCCGATCGGGTCGGGCCCGCGCCGACCCCGGCGTAATCACACACTTCGCAGTCTTCCAGTCAGAATATTGACTGAACGGCCACGAAGTGCGTGATTACGCCAGTTGGATCGAACTATCGCAGGCCGACCGTGAACGCTGTGCCGCGCACGATCAGTTCCTTGATCACCGCACCCAGCCGCCCGGTCACGACCGTCTTCGTGGGGGTGTCGTCGGCTTTGACGACCTGGAACACCGCGTCACGGCGGCCGAGGCTGATGCACTGCGCGACGTAGCGGCCGTTCATCGGCTCGGGTTCGCGGCCCTTCGCTCGTGCCGTGATCGCGCCGACGACGTATTGCCCGGCGGGAATGGCTGTCGCACAGGCCATCCGCAGCGGGCGCCCGTCCACGCCGGCCATCAGTGCGGCGTCGCCGATGGCGTAGATGTCGGGGTGCGAGACCGAGCGCAGCGTCTCGTCGGTGCGGATGCGTCCGTCGGCGGCGACCTCGAGACCGGCACGGGCAGCCAGGTCGGAGACGGTGAAACCGGTGGTCCAGACAGTGGTGGCGGCGGGGACCAGGGTGCCGTCGGCGAGCCGAACCGCATCGGCGAGCACCTCGACAACCTTGACACCGGTTCGGATTTCGACGCCGAGCCGGGTGAGCGCAGCACGGATCAACTGGTGCGCGCGCGGTGAGAGCCAGGCACCGGGGTCCTCGGAGCCGAGCAGGCTGATCTGCGAATCCGGTTGCGACTCAGCCAGTTCGGTGGCCAGTTCGATGCCGGTGGGGCCCGATCCGACGATCACGATCTGACCCGACAGCTCGGTCACGTCTTCGGCGGTCGCGACGAACTTCGCGTGCTCGGCGGCGCCGGGCACCGCATTGCGGTCGGCCTGGCTGCCGAGGGCGTAAACCAGGGTGTCGTAGTGCAGCGTCCACTCGCCGTCGATGGCGACGATCTTGCGCTCCGGGTCCAGGTCGGTGGCCCGCGCCTGAATGAAGTCGATACCCTTGCGCTCCAACGACTTCTGCAGGTCGAGGCGCTTGACCGGCTGGCCCGCGGCGGCCTGGTGCAGACGCACCCGCTGCACGAATTCGGCGCGGCCGTCCACGACGGTGATCTGGGTGTCGCGAGTCTTCTTCGCGAGGGCGCGGGCCGCGGTGAGTCCCGCGTACCCGGCGCCGAGGACGACGATCCGATGCTGACCGGTCATGGTGTGGCTCCTTCTCTCGAAATGCCTACACACACCAGACCGAGCAGCCCTCGAGTTCCTGACAGGTCTGCGCAGTGACCTGCATCACACCGCTTCGCGCCCGCGTAGCGCCCACCCCGACCGGTACTCGACCGTGCGAACCGTCGCGATTCATCACACGGTGACGGCCGCCAGCTTGACCGGATTCACGACGGTGCGGACAGCCTCGATCACACCCGCTTCGTTGAAGTCGAAGACGAGCACACCGGCGGGCACCTCGTCCTGGACCAAGATCAACGCGACATCGCCGTTGATCTCGGCGAATTCGAACCGCGACGTGGGACTCAGGAAGCGCCGCAGGTTGGACAGGTAGCGCGCGACCACATCGCCACCGACCACCGGAATCTTGGCCGCGACAACCTTGCCACCACCATCGGCGACCGACACCACATCGTCGGCGAGCAGTTCGCGCAGACCGTCCACATCGCCGGTCGAGGCCGCCTGCAGGAACTTCTCGATCATCGTGCGCGCGTGCTCGGCCGACACCACGAAACGCTGCTTGCCGGTCCGCACCCGCTGACCGGCTCGATGGAAGATCTGCTGAGTATTGGCCACCGTGAGATCCAGCATTTCCGCGATCTCGGCGTGGGAGTACCCGAACGCCTCGCGCAGCACGAACACCGCGCGCTCGATCGGGCTCAGCCGTTCCATCGCGGTGAGCACGGCCAGCGACACCGACTCGCGTTCCTCGACGGTCCCCAGCGGACCGAGCGCGCCACCACCGGTCGGCACCGGTTCCGGTAGCCATTGCCCGACATAGGTCTCACGCCTGGCCCGAGCCGAAACGAGCTGAGTGCGACACAGATTCACGGTGACGGTGGTCAGCCACGCTTCAGGATTGGCGATCTCCCCACGATCGGCCAGCGCCCATCGCAGATAGACCTCCTGCACGGCATCCTCGGCCTCACTCGCCGCCCCGAACATGCGATAGGCGAGTGAGAACAGCCGAGGCCGATGCTCGAGGAACTCTGTGATATCGGCGGCTGGCGCCGCGGGGTTTTCGGCCCCGTGTGCCTCGAATCCGAGGGGCGATACTGCGCCTTCGGCGTTCCGTCTCGCCCCTCGGATCCGAGGCGGCCGAAAACCCTCGTGGTCAGGTGAGGGCGTTGATCGCTCCATCGCTGATCAGTCGTCGTTGCGCGGACGACGCAGACGCAACCGCGCGGACCCACGAATCGCCGGTCGACGGATCGCGGGCATCTTCCGCTGCGCACGCCGCTGTGCCCGTCGCTCAGCCGGCTTGTGCTGCCAGGTTTCCGGCCGCGCGGCCACCCAGCGAGCCGACCGCCACGCGAACGGAATGTGCGCCAGGTACAGCGCGACCAGGATCAACAGCAGCACGATCGGATACGTCACGAGCAGCGCGGCGGCGAGCGCGGTCAGCACCAGCAGACCGGCTGCCGCTTGGGGCGCCACCGATACCGACTTCATCGCCAGCGTCGGAATCGTGCTCACACACAGCAGTGCCGCGAAGATGGTCCAGGCGGCTACGAAGGCGAAACCGTCCCACCAGCCGTCGCCGAACTGCACCTTCAACGCGATCGGCACCAACGCGATCAACGCACCTGCGGGCGCGGGCACCCCGACGAAGTATTCGCGTGCCCAGTTCGGCCGGGAATCGTCGTCGAGCAGAGTGTTGAAGCGGGCCAGGCGCAGCACCAGACTCACCGCGAACAGCAGCGCCACGATCCAGCCCGCGCTGTAACCGTCGAGCAGGGTCACGTAGATGACCAGCGCGGGCGCGACGCCGAAGGAGATGGCGTCGGACAGCGAATCGAGTTCGGCGCCCATCTTCGACGTCGCGTCGAGCATGCGCGCCAGGCGCCCGTCGAGGGTGTCGAGTACGGCGGCCGCGCCGACCATCGCCAGCGAGATGCCGAGTTCGCCGTCGAGGCCGAACTTCACCGCCGACAGACCGGCGCACAGCGCGAGGATCGTGACGACGCTCGGCAGCAATCGCACCGAGCGGGGGCGCTTACGCGGAGCCGAGCGCGCCTGTTCGATCATCCCAGCACAGCCAGGACGGTTTCGGCCCCGATCGTGCGCTGCCCGGGGGCGACCAGCAGTTCGGTGCCGACCGGGAAGTACGTGTCCACGCGTGACCCGAAGCGGATCAGGCCGTAGGTGTCACCGATGGTGAGCACATCGCCGACGCGGGCATCGCAAACGATGCGCCGGGCCAGCAGTCCGGCGATCTGCACCACCACGACCTGCTTGCCGGTGGCGGTGTCGATCACCATGCTGTTGCGCTCGTTGGCGTCGGAGGCCTCCGGCAGATCGGCCGAGAGGAACTTGCCCGGCTGATGCAGCACCTCGCGCACGGTGCCCGACACCGGAACGCGCTGCACGTGCACATCGAGCACCGAAAGGAAGATACTCACGCGAGGCAGCGGCTGATCGCCGAGTCCGAGTTCGACGGGCGGTACCGCGGTGTCGACCAGCGCCACCTCACCGTCGGCGGGCGCCACTACGATGCCGGGGCGGTTCGGTGGGACGCGGTGTGGGTGCCGGAAGAAGGCGGCGCACGCGGCGGCGGCGGTCAGACCGGCGCGACGGATCCACTTGTTGCGGCCGCCGACGACAGCCACCGCCAACGGCACCGCGACGAACGGCAATCCGGCGGGATGGAGTGGGGGTACAGCGGCCCGCACCAAGTCGACGACATGTCCGACGCCGGTGGTATCGGGCGTGCCGGGCGGGGTGGGGCGGCGTGCCACGGGCTCCCTCTTTCGTGTGATGACTACAAGCGATCACACCTTACGGGAAGCCCGCGGCAAGCACCTGTGGTCAGTGGACCGATTTACGCCCGGTGACCAGCTTCACCAGGTACAACAGCACGCAGGCGCCCGCCAGACAGGTGATGAAGCTGAAAATCCAGCCCGCACCCTCCACATCGACGCCGAACAGGCTCAGCAGGAAACCGCCCAGCAGACCGCCGACGATTCCGACGACGATGTTGAGCAGGATCCCCTGCTGTGCGTCGGTCTTCATGAACTTGCTCGCGATCCAACCGGCCAGACCGCCGATGATGATCCAACTGATGATGCCGAGTCCGAGCATGGTGTCCTCGATCCCTCGAAGGGTCGGCGAGCAATCGCCTTGTCTCCAAGATATACCCCCATCCGCTTGTGACAATCGACACTCATCGTTCGCCAATCCGCGTTAACATGAGGACGCCTCACGTCTATAACATGAGGAAGCCTCACTTCTGTGCGTTCACATGCTGTCCACACACGAGTCACGGGCGATGAGGGACAGATTTCGATGGCTCAGGTACACCCAGCGGTGCTGCCGCAGGTTGACAGGTACATAGGAGACGCACAATGGCTGCTCGAATCGCCCAGACGACGGGTGCTGAGCACACCGCGATCCTCGGATTGGGCGTCTATCGCCCCGCCCGGGTGGTCACCAATGACGAGGTCGCAGGGCCGATCGACTCCAGCGACGAGTGGATCTTCACCCGATCCGGTATCAAGTCGAGGCGCTTCGCCTCGGCCGAGGAAACCATCCAGTCCATGAGCGTCGCCGCCGCGCGCGACGCGATCGCCGCCGCGGGCGTGGAGGTGGATCAGATCGACTGCGTCATCGTGGCGACGTCGACGCACCTGCTGCTCACCCCCGCCATCGGCCCGCGCATCGCCACCGAACTCGGCATGACCGGCTCTGCCGCCTTCGATGTCTCGGCGGGCTGCGCCGGGTTCTGTCACGCAGTGGGGATGGCATCGGACCTGGTCCGCGCGGGTACCTCGAACCACGTGCTGGTGATCGGCGTCGAAAAGCTCACCGATGCCATCGATTTCACCGATCGTTCGACGGCGTTCCTGTTCGCCGACGGCGCGGGTGCGGTGGTCGTCGGCCCGTCGGCCGAGCAGGGCATCGGCCCGACCGTGTGGGGCTCGGACGGCACCCAGCACCACGCCATCCGCCAGTCCAAGGACTGGTCGGAGTTCTTCGCCGAGATCGAGGAGAAGGGCACCGACGCGGTGCGCCCCTACCTCACGATGGAGGGCACCGCGGTGTTCCGCTGGGCGGCGCACTCACTGGAGAAGGTCTGTCGCGAGGCGATCGACCGCGCGGGCCTGACCACCGAGGACCTCGACGCGATGATCCCGCACCAGGCCAACGGCCGGATCATCGAGATCATGGCCAGGGTGCTCGAGCTACCGGAGAGCTGCGCGCTGGCCAACGATATCGAGGAGTCCGGCAACACCTCGGCAGCTTCGATCCCGCTCGCCATGGAGGCGCTGCTGCGCAAGGGCGAATCGAAGCCGGGCGACACCGCGCTGCTGATCGCCTTCGGTGCCGGGCTGTCCTACGCGGCACAGATTGTCGCCCTTCCTGCCTGGAAATAGCTGGATCAGCAAATCTTGCAAAACCGGGGTGGCCTGCGACGAAGCAGGCCACCGAGCGGTTGGCTCGCCGTGTCCACCTTGTCCCAGTTGCACCAACTCGGACATACTGGCAAACTTTTCGCTACCGACGTTCAGCTGATCGACGAAGCTCAGCCTCCAGCGTTCCCGTCGTCAACCCGAGGTGATCGGCCGTGAAACTGCGCTCACTCCTGCCACGCAGGCACATCAACGAGGTCCCGCTCCTGCCGAGCATCGGACCGGACGACGCCTTCGCGCTCCCCAGCGCGTTCGTGCCACGCGGCACCCGCCTCAAACGCGAGGAACGCCTCGAACGACTGCTCACCCCCAGCGAACTAGACCTGGTGCTTCACCACCAGCTCTGACGGCTACCTCACAGCAGGGGGATACTCGTTCAGGTGAGCACTCCCTCGGTAACCAAACCGGCCATCTTGAGCGTTGACGACGATCCAGGGGTTTCCCGGGCTGTCGTGCGCGATCTGCGTCGCAGGTACGGCGCCGACTACCGGATTCTGCGGGCCGACTCGGGGCAGCAGGCACTGGAGGCGCTGCGGGAGTTGAAGCTGCGCGGGCAGCCGGTGGCCGTATTGATCGCCGATTACCGGATGCCGGGCATGGACGGGATCGAATTTCTCGAGCAGGCGATGGATCTGCACCCGTATGCGCGGCGGGTGCTGCTCACCGCGTACGCCGATACCGATGCCGCGATCAACGCGATCAATGTGATCGATCTCGACCACTATCTGCTCAAGCCGTGGGATCCGCCGGAGGAGAAGCTGTACCCGGTGATCGACGGGTTGCTCGACGTGTGGCGCAGTGCCGAGCAGCGGCCGGTGTACGAGACCAAGGTGGTCGGCGATCGCTGGTCGCCGCGGTCTTCGCAGGTGCGAGAGTTCTTGGCGCGCAATCAATTGCCGTATCGGTGGTACCCGGTCGACGAGCCGGAGGGCACCCGGTTGCTCGAGGCGGCGGGCGCCGATCCGCTGACCTGTCCGGTGGTGATCACCGCCGAGGGCACCGCGCTGATCCAGCCGACCGACAGCGAACTGGCCGAAAACGTCGGTCTCACTGTCGAACCCAGTGGGGACTTCTACGATCTGATCGTGGTCGGTGGCGGCCCCGCCGGCCTCGGCGCGGCGGTCTACGGCGCGTCGGAAGGGCTGCGCACGGTGCTGGTGGAGCGCACGGCCACCGGTGGGCAGGCGGGGCAGAGCTCGCGGATCGAGAACTATCTCGGCTTCCCGGACGGGGTGTCGGGGTCGCAGCTGGCCGATCGTGCGCGCAGGCAGGCGGCGAAGTTCGGCGCGGAGATCATCACCACGCGCGATGTGGTCGCTCTCGAGGTCAACGGGTCGGCGCGCACGGTGCGGTTCGCCGATGGCGGAAAGCTGTGCGCGCATACGGTTTTGATCGCGACCGGTGTGGACTATCGACGTCATCCGGCGCCGGGTGTGGACGAGTTCACCGGGCGCGGAGTGTATTACGGCTCGGCGATGACCGAGGCGGCCGAGTGCGCCGAGCAGGAGGTCTACATCGTCGGCGGGGCCAATTCGGCCGGGCAGGCCGCGGTGTTCTTGTCGCGCAATGCCCGTCGCGTGCACCTGGTGGTGCGGGGCGACTCGCTGGAACGGTCGATGTCGCACTATCTGGTGCAGCAGATCGCGGAGATCCCGAACATCGTCGTGCACACCGAGACCGAGGTGGTCGGCGTCGACGGCGATACGCACCTGGAACGAATCATCCTGCGCGACAACAGCATCGGCACCGAGGACAAGGTCGACGCGCAACGCCTGTTCCTCTTCATCGGCGCCGCACCGCAGACCGGCTGGCTCGACGGCGTCGTCACCCGCGATGCCGCCGGATACGTGCTGGCCGGCCCGGACCTGATGGTCGACGGCGCCCGCCCACCCGGCTGGGAACTGCCACGCCCACCGCAACACCTCGAGACCAGCGTCCCCGGCGTATTCGTCGCCGGCGATGTACACGCCGAATCGGCCAAGCGGGTCGCCTCGGCGGTCGGCGAGGGCGCGATGGCGGTCATGCTCGTCCACCGGTACCTGGCATGAGAGGTCGGCGGCCGGAGGCGGTAGCGGAGCGTGACCACGCAGGCCGCCCGATCATGCCCATTGAGACAGCGTGAGTGAGGACTCGATGATCTGCGATCCGGAAGAACTGCGCACCCTGTTCCTGTTCGAGAAACTCGACGACTCCCAGCTCGCCGAACTGTGCGCCGTCGGGCGCATCGAGTACGTCGACCCGGGCCCGGTGTTCCGCGAGGGCGAACCCGCGACCTGCTTCTACGTGATGATCGACGGCGAGGTGCGGCTGACGAAACTGTCCGGCGGCGTGGAGATCGAGACCAACCGCACCGACCATCGCGGGGTCTACGCGGGCGCCTGGGCCGCCTACCTTGGCGACAAGGCGGACCCGAACTACAACGGCTCGATGTACGTGCTGCGCCGGTCGCGCTTCCTGGTGATGGACGCGGCCGATTTCGCCAGGATCATGCACGAGTGGTTCCCGATGGCCGTGCACCTGCTCGAGGGCGCGTTCTTCGGCGGGCGCAGGTCGAGTCAGCGGATCGCCGAACGGGAACGGCTGCTCGCCCTCGGTTCGCTCTCGGCCGGGCTCACCCACGAGCTCAACAATCCCGCCGCCGCCGCGGTGCGCGCCACCTCCGGCCTGCGCGAACGCGTGGCGGGGATGCGGCACAAGCTCAAGATGATGGCCGAGGGCAAGTTCCCGCCCGAGGCCCTGGTGAAGCTGGTCGAAATGCAGGAGCAGGCGGCCGATCGGGTCGCCAAAGCACCCGACCTCAGCCCGCTGGAAGCGTCCGATCGCGAAGACGCGCTGGCGGATTGGTTCGACGAACGCGGCATCGCCGACGGCTGGAACCTGGCGCCGACCTTCGTGCAAGCAGGTCTGGATACCGACTGGCTCGAGGGCGTCGCGGCGACGCTGGAAAACTGTGAGACCCCGGTGTTCGAGGGCGCGGTGCGCTGGCTGAACTACACCATCGAGACCGAGTTGCTGATGAACGAGATCTTCGACTCGACCACCCGCATCTCCACCCTCGTCGGTGCGGCCAAGCAGTATTCGCAGATGGATCGGGCGCCGTATCAGGTCGTCGACCTGCACGAACTGCTCGATTCCACCCTGGTGATGCTCAACCGCAAACTCGGTGACGGCGTGCGCGTGGTGAAGGACTACGACCGCAGCCTGCCGCCGATCCCGTGCTTCGCCGCCGAACTCAATCAGGTGTGGACCAACCTGATCGACAACGCGGTCTACGCCATGGGCGGCGAAGGCACCCTGACGATCCGCACCTTCAAGGAAAACGACTGCGCCGCCGTCGAAATCGGCGACACCGGACCCGGCATTCCGGCCGAGGCGCGTGGTCGCATCTTCGAACCGTTCTTCACCACCAAACCGGTCGGCGACGGCACGGGTCTCGGCCTCGATATCTCCTTCCGGATCGTGGCGAACAAGCACAACGGTGACATCCGGGTCGAATCCGAACCCGGCAACACGCGGTTCATCGTGCGCCTGCCGTTGCATCCGGCGGCGGAGGATGTGAGCACACCAACTACAGGAGGTCAGGATGGCTGAGGCCGGAATCGATCCGAGCGTGCCGCCCAGCGGCGCCGGTTGCGTCGAGTGCGACGAGACCGGAGGCTGGTGGGTGCACCTGCGCCGCTGCGCCGAATGCGGGCACGTCGGCTGCTGCGACAGCTCCCCCAGCAAGCACGCGACGAAGCATTTCGAGGCCACCGCGCACCCGTTCATGCAGAGCTACGAACCGGGCGAGGACTGGTTCTACAACTTCGCCAGCGGCGAGATGTACAGCGACGGGCCCGAACTCGCCCCGCCGACCAGCCACCCCAGCGACCAGTCCGTTCCCGGACCGGCCGCCCGTGTGCCCGCCGACTGGCAGTCGTTGATCAGCTGACTACGGCTTCATCCCACCGGCGTCGGCGACCGGCTTGTCGGCGTTGCTCGGCACGAGGCAGACCAGCTTCGCGGTGCTGAGCGCCACGTTGGGACTACCCTCGAACGCCCCGCCAGGGTTCTCGGCGAGGATCAGATCGATCGCCTTCTTCTCGCCGTCGGCGTCGAGGGTCTTGAACTGCGCGCAGGTGATGTCGGCGGTCACCGCGGCCGGCGCGGCACTCGATGTAGTGGGCTTGGCGGGCGCGCTGGAGCTGGGTGCACTTGTGCTGGAGCCAGGCGTTCCCTTGCGCAGCCCGCTCGCGTCAGCGGATTCGTCGGACCCGCAGCCGACCAAGGTCAGGGTCAGTGCCCCGGCGGCCAGCACGGCGAGGGAGATTCGGTTCATCTGCTGCTTTCCCCGGTAGATCGCGGCGCCGGCACGTCCGGCGCGTCCGGTGCAGCGTACCGACTTGGGGCGAGAGTTCGTCATGTCAGCCAGAATGGCCGCCTGACCTTGCGGTCGCCCTATCGATTCCTGATCGCGCCGGGAAGCGGCAGAATGGGGCGGTGGCTGAACTTTCGCTCACCGCCCGGCTCAACCCCTCCGCCGCCGACGCCCGTCGCGGGGTGGTGCGTCTGCATCCCGAGACGCTCACCGCCCTCGGCCTGCGCGAATGGGACGGCATCGCCCTGATCGGCGCGCGCAGGACCGCGGCGGTGGTGGCGAAGGCACCCGCCGGCAGTCCGCCGGGGGTGGCCCTGCTCGATGACGTGACGCTGTCGAATGTGGGGTTGCGGGAGAACGCGGCGGTGACCGTGGCCCCGGTGACGGTGTTCGGCGCCAAGCAGATCTCGCTGAGCGGCTCGGCGCACGCGATGGCCAGCATTCCGGCGGCCACCCTGCGCCAGGCACTGCTCGGCAAGGTGGTGACCGTGGGTGACACGGTGTCGCTGCTGCCCCGCGACCTCGGACCCGACATCAGTTCCTCGGCCGCCACCCAGGCTCTCTCGCGCGCCTTCGGCATCGCCTGGACCACCGAATTGCTCACCGTGACGGCGATCGAGCCCATGCCTGGACCGGTGAGCGTGCAACCGAACTCGGCTGTCGGCTGGGGCGCGGGTGCGGCGGCGACCCTGCACGCGGTGGCACGTGACGCGCCGTCGCCGAACAAGCAGGGACTTCCGGAACCTGTTGCCGTGAAGGTGAGTTCGGGGAATGTGCCGATTCAAATCGAGGACCTGGCCGGTGTGCAGAGCCAAGCAGGAAAGCTGGCCGAGTGGTTGAGCCTTGCCCTCGACGAGCCGGAGTTGCTCAAAACCCTTGGCGCACCGGCACATCTGGGCGTGCTCATCACCGGTCCGGCCGGAGTGGGCAAGGCCACCTTCGCGAAAGCTGTTGCCGCACCGCGCCGCATCGTCGAACTCGACGGTCCGAGCGTCGGCGCGACCGAGAGCGGCACCCGGTTGCGTGAGGTCGCCGAAGCCGTCGCCGATATCGCCACCGGACAGGGCGGCGTGCTGCTGATCACCGATATCGACGCGCTGCTGCCCGCCGAGGCCGAGCCCGTCGCCACCCTCATCCTCGACCAGCTGCGCGCCGCCGTTCGCGAACCGTGCGTCGCCCTGCTGGCCACCACCGCCCATCCGACACAGGTGGATTCGCGCTTGCGGGCACCGGACCTGTGCGACCGCGAACTGGCCCTGCCCCTGCCGACAGCGGCGATTCGGCGCGCCCTGCTGGAACAGTTGCTGCGAAAAGTACCCGCCGGAAAACTCGACCTCGACGTGATCGCCTCGCGCACACCGGGTTTCGTCGTCGCCGACCTGACCGCCCTGTGCCGAGAAGCCGCCGTGCACGCTGCGGGCCGAGCCAGTCGCGAGCACACCGAACCCGAACTCGCCCAGAACGACCTGATCGGCGCACTCGACGTGATCCGGCCCCTTTCCCGTTCGGGCACAGAGGAATTGGCGATCGGATCGCTGAATCTCGACGACGTCGGCGACATGGTCGAAACCAAACAGGCACTTACCGAAACAGTCCTGTGGCCGCTGCGCCACCCCGACTCGTTCGCCCGCCTCGGCGTCGAACCGCCCCGCGGCGTCCTGCTCTACGGCCCACCCGGCTGCGGCAAGACCTTCCTCGTGCGAGCACTGGCGGGCACCGGCCAGCTCAGCGTGCACGCGGTAAAAGGCGCTGAGCTGATGGACAAGTGGGTCGGTTCGTCGGAACGCGCGGTGCGTGAATTGTTCCAGCGGGCGCGCGATTCGGCACCGTCGCTGATCTTCCTCGACGAGGTCGACGCGCTCGCCCCCCGGCGTGGCCAGAGCAGCGACTCCGGTGTCTCCGACCGGGTGGTCGCCGCGCTGCTCACTGAACTCGACGGTGTCGAACCGCTGCGCGATGTGGTGGTGGTCGGCGCGACCAACCGCCCCGAATTGATCGACCCCGCACTGTTGCGGCCGGGCCGGCTCGACCGCCTCGTCTTCGTCCCACCGCCGGACGGCCCCGCCCGCCTCGAGATCCTGCGCACGGCAGGCCGTTCGGTTCCGCTCGCCGACGACGTGGACCTGGCCGCCCTCGCCGAAGACCTCGACGGCTACTCCGCCGCCGACTGCGCCGCCCTGCTCCGCGAGGCCGCGCTGTCGGCACTGCGCCGCGATATGGCCGCCGCCGACGTCACCGCCGAGGACGTGGCCGCCGCCCGTGCCACCGTGCGCCCTTCCCTCGATCCGGCCCAGGTCGAATCGCTGCGCCGCTACGCCGACAGCAGGTCCTGATCCCGGCCGGAACGCGCCGCCTTGCGATCAGGTCACGACATCCCAGGTGGGAGGGGTAGCCACCGGTATCGTCGGCACGGTGCCCAAGATCGGTGATGGTCTGGACGCGGTTACGGCGTTCGCCGGGGCCGCGGCTGCGGGGATGTCACTGTTCCTGCCGTTCACCTTCGGTGACGACTCGTCGATCGACTCGCCGTACCGCGTCACCAGCCTGATCAACAGCGTCCCCCGCGCGGCGGCGCTCGGACTCATCGTCGCCGTCGTCGTGGCCGTACTGGCCAGGCCGATCACCCGGCCCGGACTCGTCTGGCTCGCCGCGACGGCCGGGGCGCTCGCCTTGGCGATCAACTACGCCGTCGGCGAGGCGATGATCTCCGCCGACGTACTCACCACCCAGAACTACATCGACTCGCTGTTCGGCGGGGTGCTGTTCGGCGCGCTGTGCATCTGCGCGTGGCGGATGCGCTGGTCCGCAGTCGGTTTCGGGCTCGGGATCGTGGTGGTGTTCGTCTACGGCGAAGTGGTCGCGGTGTTCACCTCGAACGCCTCGGCGACGGCGGACAAGGCCGTGCACACCCCGTTCTGGCTGGTCGGCGCCGCGGTGGTGCTGCTCGCGGTGAACACCGTGCGCCACCGGCACGGCATCATGCTGCCCGCGGTGCCGCGGATGGCGGCGGATCTGCCGATCACCCCGATCATCGCCACCACCGTGCTGTCGTTGTCGCTGCTGATCGCCACCGAATGGCTCGGCCGCGAGTTCGACGGGCGCAAAGGGAATTTCTGGCAGATCGCCATCGCCGTGATCGTCACGCTTGTCGCGGCGTTCGTAGCCGCCCTCCTGCTGCCAGGGCGTGACGGCACCGGTGTGCTGCTCGCCGTGAGCGTGGCCGCGGCGGCCGATTCGCTCGGTGACTCGACGAATCTCGGCTGGCATCTGCTGCTCGTGCTCGTCATCGGCGTACTTGCCATCCTGGCCGGTCTGCGCTGGGCGACGCCGTGGGGCGTGCTGCTCGGCGCGGGCGCGGTCTGCGCGTTCGCCGCGTTGGCCGAGTACCTTCCGCTGCCGTTCGAGTGGCCCGCCGGGGTGATGCTGTTGACCTGGGTGACCGGCTTCGCAGTCGGTTCGACCCGGGTCACCTACCTGCCGAGCGCCATGCTCGGCCTCGGTGCGCTGTTCCTGCCCTCGATCCTGTGGTCGATTCCCACCGGGAAGCGACACTGGCCGACCGGCAGCGACGCCGTCGCCGAACGGGTACCCGGCCAGGTCGCACTGGCCATCACCCTCGGAGCGGCAGCCGGACTCGCCGTGCTCTACCAACTCCGCCCCGCCCCCGCCCGAGTGCCGCAGCAATAGCCACGACCCCCGCGACATGGCCGACCCAACAACCTCGGTGCCGCCGAACATCCCACTCGCGCCCGTAGGATCGGGGCGCGCTACTCGACCGCTACCTACCCGACGGAGGGGGAGTTGTTAGCCGTACTGCTCGTTCACGCACTGGCCGCCCTCCTGGCCCCGCTGTGTGTACGGGTGCTCGGCCGCAACGCTTTCTACCTGCTGGCACTGGTCCCGCTTGGGAGTCTCGGCTGGGTGTTCGCGCACTGGGGCGACACCGTCAGCACGCATGTGCAATGGGCACCGCAGATCTCGATGGACATCGATCTGCGTTTCGATTCCCTCTCCGCGGTGATGTGCACCTTGGTGCTCGGCGTCGGCGCGTTGATCCTGGCTTACTGCGGCCGCTACTTCGAGCGTGACGAGGCCCGGCTCGGAGTGTTCGCGGCCGAGCTGACCGGGTTCGCCGGTGCCATGTTCGGGCTGGTCATCAGCGACAACATGTTGCTGCTGTTCGTGTTCTGGGAAATCACGACGGTGCTGTCGTTCCTGCTCGTCGGCCACTACGCCGAACGGTCGGTGAGTCGACGCGCCGCGATCCAGGCGCTGTTGGTGACGGGTGCGGGCGGGCTGGCGATGCTGGTCGGGATCGTGATCCTCGGGCTGCGCTACGACAGTTTCCTGCTCTCGGACCTCCTGTCGAGCCCGGTTCCGGCCGGGAGCGCGGTGTCGGTCGGGGTCGGCTTGGTGCTGCTCGGGGCGATCAGCAAATCCGCGATCGTGCCGCTGCACTTCTGGTTGCCCGGCGCGATGGCGGCGCCGACGCCGGTGAGTGCCTACCTGCACGCCGCCGCGATGGTGAAAGCAGGCATCTACCTGGTGGCCCGGCTCTCGCCCGCGCTCGCACAGACACCGCCGTGGCATCTCATGCTGCTGCCGCTTGGCATCATCACGATGCTGCTCGCGGGGTGGCGGGCGATCCAGGTGCACGATCTGAAGCTGGTGCTGGCATTCGGCACCGTCAGCCAGCTGGGTCTGATGATCATGATGATGGGCATCGGCACGCCCGACGCGGCGCTGGCCGGGCTCGCGCTGCTGGTGGCGCACGGGCTGTTCAAGGCGTGTCTGTTCATGGTGGTCGGCATCATCGATCACGGCGCGGGCACCAGGGATCTACGCAGGCTGTCCGGGCTGGGTCGCCGTGCGCCCGCGCTGTGCGCGATCGCGGTGCTGGCGGCGCTCAGCATGGCCGGGTTGCCGCCGCTGCTCGGGTTCGTCGCCAAGGAATCGGCGCTCGGCGCGCTGTGGTCGGCCGAGATCCTGAGTCCGCCGGTGCGGATCGCCCTGCTCGCGGGGGTCGCGGTCGGTTCGGCGTTCACCGTGGCCTACAGCATCCGATTCGTCTGGGGCGCTTTCGGAGTCACCGCCAACCCCGAGCGCGAGGTCACCTGGCACGCTCCGGGCCCGCTGCTGCTCGGACCGCCCGCGATACTCGCGGTGGCGGGGCTGGCAGGCGGTCTCGCCGCGCCCGCCGTCGATCGCTGGTTGAGCCCCTACGCGTCCTCGCTGCCGGGTGTCCTCGATACCCATCTCGCGCTCTGGCACGGCTTCACCGGACCGCTCGGGCTGACGGTGCTGATCGTCGCGGCCGGTATCGCGCTGTTCCTGATCCGCGGCCGGATCGGCGAACCGGCGCATCCGCGTCTCGGCAATGCCGATCGCGGTTACGACGCGGCCCTGCGCGCGATGGACCGATTGTCGTTGCGTATCACCGGAACTGTGCAGTCCGGTTCGCTGCCCGTCAGCCAGGCCACCATCCTCGGCACGCTCATCGTGTTGCCGACAATTCTGCTCGCCGTCGGCACGCGGACGGGAGTGCAACTGCGACTGTGGGATTCACCGTTGCAGGCCGCGATCGGCGCGATCATGATCGCGATGGCGCTGGCCGCCACGGTCTTGCGCAACAGGCTGGCCAGCGTGCTCGTCGTCGGAGTCACGGGTTACGGCTGCGGCGTGATCTTCGCGCTGCACGGCGCACCCGATCTGGCGTTGACCCAATTCCTGGTCGAGACACTGACTTTGGTCGTCTTCGTGCTGGTGCTGCGTGCCTTCCCCGCCGAAATCGCCGAAAGCCAGGGCACCGCATTCAAATTCCGCCGGGCACTGCTGGCCATCGGCGTCGGCATCACCGTTCCCGTGCTCGCCGCGTTCGCCATCGCCGCCAGGCACGGCAACCCGATCTGGCAGACCATCCCCGATGCGGCCTATCGGATCGGCGCGGGCAAGAACGCGGTCAATGTCCTGCTCGTCGACATCCGCGCCTGGGACACCCTCGGCGAGATCTCGGTGCTCGTCGTCGCCGCGACCGGGGTGGCGTCGCTGGTCTTCCGCAACCGCCGCTTCGGTAGCGCACCCCGCGCCGTCGATTCACCGAACTACGACCCCGACAAGGTGAGCTGGCTGCCCGCCGCCCGCCTACTCGATCGCCGCGACCGCTCGATGGTCCTGCAGATCACCACCCGCCTGGTCTTTCCCACCATCATGGTGCTGTCGGTGTACTTCTTCTTCTCCGGCCATAACGCGCCCGGCGGCGGCTTCGCGGGCGGCCTCGTCGCCGGGCTCGCGCTGACCCTGCGCTATCTCGCGGGCGGTCAGTACGAACTGGGCGAAGCACTCCCGGTCGACGCCGGACACCTGCTCGGCGCGGGCCTCACCCTCGCCGCGGGCACCGCGACCGCCTCACTGCTACTCGGCGCACCCCCGCTGTCCTCGGCGATCATCGAGGTGACATTGCCGCTGCTCGGCCACATCAAACTGGTCACCGCCATGTTCTTCGACCTCGGCGTCTACCTGGTGATCGTGGGGTTGGTGCTGGACGTGCTGCGCAGCCTCGGTGCCCGCCTGGACAAGGAACTCCTATGAGTGCCAATCTCGCCCTCCTGATCACCATCGGCGTGCTCACCGCGTGCGGTGTCTATCTGCTGCTCGAGCGGGTGGTGTCGAAGATGTTGCTCGGAATGATCCTGCTCGGCAACGCGGTGAACCTGCTGATCCTCACGATGGGCGGCCCGGATGGGAAACCACCGATCCTCAGCGGCTCCGACACCTCCCCCGACGGCATGGCCGACCCGCTCGCCCAGGCCATGGTGCTCACCGCGATCGTGATCACCATGGGTCTGGCGGCTTTCGTGCTCGCGCTGGCCTATCGCGCCTACATGCTGACCACCACCGAAGACGTGACCAACGACCCCGAGGACGCCCAGGTCGCCGCCCGGCGCGAACGGGAGGATCCCGAACAGTGACCCTGTCCCACGACCTGTTGCCCGCCATCGCCGCACTGCCCGTGCTGGTTCCGCTGCTCGCCGCCGCGGCCACGCTGGTGTTCGGCCGCCGCCCACGACTGCAGGCGATGATCACGCTGACCGCGCTGGCGGTGGTGCTGGTGATCAGCGGATTGCTGCTGTATCTCGCCGACCGCGACGGCACCACCGCCGTGCAGGTGGGCGGCTGGGACACCCCGATCGGCATCACGCTGGTGGTCGACCGGCTCAGTGCCGCCATGCTGCTGGTCTCGGCGTTCGTGCTGCTCGTGGTGTCGATCTACGGTGCGGGACAGAACATTTCCGACGGCGACGAACAGCAGCCGACCTCGATCTACCGCCCCACCTACCTGATCCTGACCGCCGGTGTCTCGACCGCGTTCCTGGCCGGTGACCTGTTCAACCTGTTCGTCGCCTTCGAAGTTCTGCTCGTCGCCTCGTTCGTGCTGCTCACCGTCGGCGCCACCGAGGAACGGATCCGCACCGGTATCGCGTATGTGATGGTGTCGATGGTGTCGTCGCTGATCTTCCTGATCGGCATCGGCCTCACCTACGCGGCAACCGGCACCCTGAATCTCGCCCAACTGGCCGTGCGCCTGGAGGCGACACCCAGCGGCGTGCGCACCGCCTGCTACGCGGTGCTGCTGGTGGCGTTCGGCATCAAGGCGGCGGTGTTCCCGCTGTCGAGCTGGCTGCCCGACTCCTACCCCACCGCGCCCGCGCCGGTCACCGCCGTGTTCGCGGGCCTGCTCACCAAAGTCGGTGTGTACGCGATCATCCGCACCCACACGCTCTGGTTCCCCGACGGCGCCTTCGACAACATCCTGCTGGTGTGCGGGCTGGCGACCATGATCGTCGGCATCCTCGGCGCCATCGCGCAGACCGATATCCGGCGACTGCTGTCGTTCACGCTGGTCAGCCACATCGGCTACATGGTGTTCGGCATCGGCCTGGCCACCACCGCCGGGCTGACCGGCGCGGTGTTCTACGTGGCCCACCACATTCTGGTGCAGACCGGGCTGTTCCTCGCCGTCGGCTTGATCGAACGACAGGCCGGGTCGGTGTCGTTGCGCCGGATCGGCGGACTGGCGACCGCGAGTCCGCTACTCGGCGTGCTGTTCCTGATCCCCGCCTTGAATCTCGGTGGCATTCCACCGTTTTCGGGATTCATCGGCAAGGTAGCGCTACTGGAAGCCGGTGCCGCCGACGGCAGCGTGCTGGCCTGGGTGCTGGTCGGAGGGTCGGTGGTCACCAGCCTGCTCACCCTGTACGCGGTGGCGCGGGTATGGAGCAAAGCGTTCTGGCGACCGCGTGAGGAAGCGCCGGAAGGTCATCTCACCGCGGCGAATCTGCCGACACTGGTGGAGGATTCGACCGACGTGAACTACGAGGACCGCACCGACCCCGGCCGGATGCCCGTGCTGATGGTGCTGGCCACGATCGGCCTGGTCACCGCCGGGCTGGCGCTCACCGTGTTCGCCGGGCCGATCCTCGGTATCGCCGAACGCGCCGCCGCCGACCTCGACGACCCGTCGGTCTACATCGACTCGGTACTAGGACCGGGGCTGCGATGAGCCGAATAGTCAATCGCGACAATGTCCTTCGTTTCGCCGTCCTGCTCTGGCTCACCGCCGTCTGGGTCGCGCTCTGGGGCGAGGTGAGCCTCGCCAATGTGCTCGGCGGCATCGTGGTCGCGCTGATCGTGGTCTTCGCGCTGCCATTGCCGCTGGTGCCGGTGGCCGGGCGTTTCCATCCGCTGTCATTTCTCGAATTGCTCGCTGTCAGCAGCTATTACGCGCTCGAGTCCAGTCTGCAGGTCGCCTGGTTCGCCCTCCGGCCCAGTGGTCCGCCGGTCTCGGGCGTGCTGCGCGTACATCTGGGCATTCAGTCCGATCTGGTACTGGTGATGTGTACCGACATCCTCAACTTGATCCCCGGCACCATGGTCCTCGAACTCGACCGCCCGCGCTGCGTTGTCTACGTCCACGTGCTCGATGTGGGCAGCGACGAGGCTGTCGCGAAGTTCTACCGCACCACCCGACGCCTGGAGCACCTGATGATCAACGCCTTCGAACGACCCAGCGAACGGCGCAGGCCCACGGAGGTGCAACCGTGACCGTCGTCGCCGTCATCGCCGCTGTCCTGCTCACCGCCGCCGCGGTGATCACCAGCTACCGCGTCCTCGCCGGCCCGAGCACCCTCGACCGGGTCGTCGGGATCGACTCGCTGATGGCCATTTCCGCCTCCGGGCTCGCGGTGTGGGCCGCCTACAGCGGCGACACCACGGTGATCCCGGCGATCGTGGCGCTCGCGCTGGTCGGTTTCCTCGGCTCGGCCGCGGTCACCCGGTTCCGGGTCAGGGACGACCGATGACCGCCTGGGAGTGGGTGTCGGCGGTGCTGATCCTGACCGGCTGCGCGCTCGCGTTCACGGCCTCGATCGGCATCGTCCGCTTCCCCGACACCCTCACCCGCATGCACGCGGCCACCAAACCCCAGGTGGTGGGCCTCATGCTGGTCCTCGTCGGCACCGGCATCGACATCCGCCACGACGTCAACGTCTGGATGCTCGTCCTCACCGGCCTGTTCACCATCATCACCGCCCCCGTGGTCGCCCACCTCATCGGCCGCACGGCTTACCGCGAACAACGCCACCGCGACGGGTTGTTCTGACGCCGACCGCTATCCGGATTGAAACTCGCCAGCCCGCAGTTCCGCTAACCACCGCACGCACGTGTACTGACACCGTCGAGCAGAACGGCCGTGATGGTCGCACTGGCCTGCTCGCCACCAAGGCTGATCGCCAAGGTGATTCCCGCTTGCAGAAGGCCCCCGGAAATCGTCAACATCATGTCCGCGGACATGTCGTTTCGGAGCACGCCACTGTCGATGCCTCGCTGAAGCAACGCGCGGATCGGCTCGGTGATTCTTCGCTCGACCTCGGCCGAACTCAGGCACTCGTCACGTTGCCCCCGCAATAGCGCGGCGTACTGGCCACTTCCGATGAACGCTCGGGTGATTCGCGCGATCGCTTCCGCGACCGGGAGGTTGTTCAGGCCCGCTTCTTCGACTCGCGCCCCCAAGTCTTCTAGCGCGGCATCAGCCATCGCGACAAACAAGGCGTCCCGCGTCGGGAAGTACCGATAGATCGTCGCGCGGCCGACGTCCGCAGCCTTCGCGATCTCGGTCATGCTCACAGCGTCGCCACGCTCGGCCAACACCGCGGCCGCACGCTCCATGATCATCGTCGCCACATGGTCACGTAGTGCGGGCCGTCTAGACATAGATGCGAGTCTATCGAGAACCATGATGAGCTGATAGCATCCCATTTCGAGACAGGTTTGTCTCATATAGAGACAATCAAGTCTCACGAACATGGCACCGAGCGCCCGCGCCAGGCAACTGCCTCGGTGGCGATACCAGCGACTCCCGTTCCGAGAGGCGATTCAGTGACGACAGAACTTCGGCCCGACCCCTCGCAAATTGAGCTGGGGAGGTTCTATCCACGGGCGCCCGAAATCGTTTGGCGGGCCCTGACCGAACCTGCTCTACTCGAGCGGTGGCTGATGGCATCGACCGGTTTCACTGCGGAGGTCGGCACTCACTTCCTCCTGTCAGTATCCTCCGATGCGACAGCCGAGATCGCCTGCGAGGTGCTTGCCACCTCCCCGCGCAAGGCGATGACCTGGAGCTGGATGGACCTGCGCTTCGCGCTCCCACCACGCTGGATTGTGGCCTGGGAAGTACACGCCCAGGGACGGGGCACCCGGCTTGTGCTCACTCACAGCGGATTCGATATCAACAACAAACGGCACAAAATGGCACGCAACGCACTGGAGCGCGGATGGCGGCAAGTTCTATCGACGAAGCTCGTCGCCGTACTCGATGACCTGTCGTGACTCGCCGCGGCGGTAACAACGGCAACTGCCACGCACCGTCACCGAAGCAGCCACGATTGGCTATCGTGTCGTGTTTACATGATATCATGTGCACATGACATGGGTTCGCTCGATACTGGCGCCCGTTCTACGCAACGAGACACAAGCGCGCTTGCTGGCAGCCCTTCTCCTGCGCCCTGATCGCGAGGCGAGTATTGCCGAACTCGCCAGGGAGATCGGAGCCGACGCAGGCAATCTGCACAAGGAGGCAGTGCGGATGCTCGAGGCCGGCGTTCTGACCGATCGCAGAGTCGGTCGAGCAAGGCTGCTTCGGCGCGGCGACAGCCCACTGGTGAAACCTCTGACCGATCTACTAGAGCTCGGATACGGTCCGAAACCAGCAATCGAGCACGCATTGGGCCAGGCGCTCGGCATCGAGGCAGCATATATCGGGGGGTCTTGGGCCGCCCGTTATCTCGGCGTCAACGGACCGTTCCCACGCGACATCGATGTGATCATCATCGGCACACCCAACCGCGACGACGTGAGTGAGGCCGTCCTCGCGGCACTCCGCCCGCTCGGACGCGACAGCCAAGTGATCTTCCGGAGCCGGACAGCGTGGGAGGACGCTGACGACGCATTCACTCGCACAGCCAAAGCTAGTCCCCTGGTAGAACTCGATCTACGAGACGAGGCGTCATGAGCTGGCCGACAGGAATCGAAACAATCAGGCAACTGATCTCTACGGGGAACCTCCAGAAGGTGTCGCCATCGTTGGACGCGGCGACAGCTCTGCTCGACGTTGCCATCAAACACCTCGACAGTGCGGCCGTAGTGGCCGAATCAGATCCAGATGGTGCCTACACCCTCGTATACGACGCTGCACGGAAGAGTCTCGTGGCGATACTCCAAGCACAAGGCCTCAGAGCCACGAGCAAGGGCGGGCACTACGCGATCCAGGAAGCAATCGCGGCTCAGTTCACCAAACCGCCCCCGCGTGAGGCATTCCGCTCGTTCGCCAGGATCCGGCGAACCCGCAATCAGGTTGAGTACGACGATATTTCGCTGATTACTACGGCGGATGTCGTGTCTGACGCCGAGTCGGTTCGGGCTATCCACGCGATGGCGAGCCTGCTAGTCCCTGAGATGCCCGTATTCACTGACGGATAACGTCGCGAACAACGCCGCCGCGACGGGTTGTTCTACGTCGCGGGGATGCGTTCGATGGCAGGTTCGGGAGCGGCGGCGAACCAGGTGTGGTGGAAGGCGATGGCTACTGCGGCGAGTAGGCCGATGACGATCGCGCCCGCGGCGACCGGGTATTCGGCCATCGGGACGGCCAGGTAGCGGTAGGAGAGCAGGAGGCCGGCGAAGACCGCGGTGCCGAAGCCGACCAGGCGGAGGCGGAAGGCGCCCCAGCCGCGTTCGGGAGCGCGCAGCGCCGAGTCGACAGTCAGGCACAGGACGGCGCCCGCGATCAGGTCGACGCCGTAGTGGTAGCCGAAGCCGAGCGTCGCGGTAACGGTGGCGGCGAGCCAGAACGCGCCACCCCAGCGCATCCAGATCGGCGCGCGTGAGCCGTCGATATCGCGGCGGGTGTGGATGAACAACGCCAGCGCCCACGCGGTATGCATCGAGGGCATGCAGTTGCGCGGGGTGAATTCGTCGAAGCCCAGTGCGGACGGGTTGGAGTCGATCGGCGGCAGCGCGGCGGGCCAGAAGTTGCCTACCTGGAAACCGTGCCCGTCGGCCCCGAACGCGAACATCGGCCCCACCACCGGGAACAACACATAGAACAGTGGCCCCACCAGCCCGAGCACCAGGAAGGTGCGCACCAGGTAGTGACTCGGCCACTGCCCGGTCGGCACCACCTTGCGCAACTGCCACACCGCCACCGCGATCGCCGCCACCGGCAGTTCGATGTAGACCCAGTGCAACACCGCGTACACCTCGGGCCCGAGCACATCCAGGACCCGTCCGACGACCCACGACGGATCACCGAGGGCGTGATCGGCGAGCAGCACGTATTCGTCGAGCACCGTGGGACGCACCGCAGACGTCAGGTGCAACCACACATCGCCGACCTTGGTGGCCAGCACCAGCAGCGCACCGAGCGCGACGGCCTTCAGCGCGTCAATGCGCTCGCGGCCCTGCCAGCGCACCAGGGCGATCAGGCCGAGTGCGGCCAGCACGATCGTCGGCCCGTTGCCGAACGACAACGGCTTGCCGTCGATGAGCCGCAGCGCCACCCACACCGCGTCGATACCGATCGCGGCGGCCAGTGCGATCATCCGCCTGCGCGTGGAGATCCCGATCAGCGCGAGCAGCAATCCCGCCCACGGCACCGACATCGACTTGGGCGTACCGACGAAGTCGCGAGCCAGGCTGGCCAGCGGGCCGTCGAAGCCCATGATCGACGCCATGACCTGCAGCCCGATGAGCAATGCGAGCACCGCTGCCACCGCTACAACGGCGAGAATCCGTGGTTCGCGCAAGCGGGAACCGAGCGTGGCACCCCCCGCCACAGTGCGTGGTTGTTCGACAAGCATCCAACCATCGTAAACGGCGGGTTAACGCCACCCCGCTGCGCAGCTGAACGCTACTGATCGAGCTCGCGGACCAGCGCGTCGACGACCGCGACCATATCGCCCTGAGTAGCCGCCGCGACCCGGCGTTGCCGCTGGTAGGAGGCGCCGTGGCGGGGAATGTCAGCCACCGCGGCCAGCTCGTCGGCACAGCCGAGACGCTTCGCGGTGGGCTCGAGCCTGGTGAGCAGGTCCATCAGATCGTCGGTGACCAAACGCTCGTTGCTGGCATCGTCGACGATGATGATCGCGTCGAGCCCGTAGCGCGCGGCCCGCCATTTGTTCTCCTGCACGTGCCACGGCGGCAGCGTCGGCAGGGTCTCGCCGTTTTCCAGACGCTGGTCCAGGTCGACGATCAGGCAGTGGATCAGCGCGGCCACCGACGCCAGTTCGGCGCGGCTGGACAGCCCGTCGCACACGCGCACCTCGATGGTGCCCCACTTGGGCGCGGGCCGGATGTCCCAGTGCATACCGCCGAGTTGTTCGAACACACCGGTTTTCATCTGGTCGTGCACGAAACCCTCGAACTGGCGCCAGTTCTCGAACTGGAACGGCAGCCCGGCGGTCGGCAACTGCTGGAACATCAGCGCGCGATTGCTGGCGTAGCCGGTGTCGTCACCGGACCACATCGGCGAGGACGCCGAGAGCGCGAGCAGATGCGGATACGACAGCAGCAGCGAGTTCAGGATCGGAAAGACCTTGTCCCGGTGCGAAACTCCCACATGCACATGCACACCCCAGATGAGCATCTGACGGCCCCACCACTGGGTGCGTTCGATGAGTTCGTCGTAATGCGGTGAGCGCGTGAGCTGTTGGGCCGACCACGCCGCGAACGGGTGAGTGCCCGCGCAGAACATGTCGACACCGAGCGGATCCGCCGCACGCCGCACCGCGTCCATCGTGCCGCGCAGATCTTCCACCGCGGCACCGACCGTGTCGTGCACCCCGGTCACCAATTCGACGGTGTTGCGCAGCAATTCCTTGGTCACCTGCTGCGTGCCGTCGTGCGCGCGCAGGTCACCGACGGCGTCGAACACCGCCGAGGCGGTGTTGGACAGATCGCGCGTCACCTTGTCGACGAGCGCGATCTCCCATTCGATGCCGATGGTCGGCCGGGGCGAACCGCGAAACGGAACCGGCTCGAATGCCCCGGCCATTGGGTGTGTCTCGCTAACCGACGACGCCGCACGCCACCCGGGCGCCCGCATCACCGGTGGTCAGGGTGGTCTCGTCCGGGCCGGTGCCACCCTCACGGGTGTAGCGCGGCGGGATGTTGCCGAAGTTGTCGGCGCCGGCGTGGATGATCAGCGCCTTGCCCTTGACGTTGTCGAGGGTGACCGCGTCGGTCTGGGTGACCAGCTTCGCGGAACCGTCGGCGCCGACCTGCAGCGAGGTGAGGTCACCGCTGGCCGGGTGCGCGGTGGCGGCGCCGACCTGCAGATGTCCACCGGCCGAGGCGAAGTCGCCCTCGCAGGTGCCGTTCTGGTGGAAGTGCAGGCCGTGGAAGCCCGGGGTGAGACCGTGCGCCTCGACGGTGACGACCAGGTGGCCGCCCTCCTGGGCGATGGTCGCGGTGCCCACATCGGCGCCCGCGCCGTTCTTGAGCGTGGTCTTCAGACCGCCCGCTGCCGGGGCGCCGTGATCGTCACCGTGGCCGGGAGCCACAGTGGTGGCGGGTGCGCCGTGCGAACCACCGTGACCGCCGCTTTCGCCGCCGGGAGCCGTCGAGCTGGTCCACACCGGCGGCGTGGTGCCCTTGACGTCACTCGACTCCTGGCTGTTGGTGCAGGCTGCGAGCCCGAGCGCGGCGACCGCGAGCACCGGGGTCACAATGCGCCAGGACGGGCGACGAGTTGTCGACGTGGCCATCAGGAGACTCCTTATCGGACTGGGGCTATACCGCTCAAGATGATGCCACAGCGGCGAGGCGACCTACGGCACCGCGTGCCGCGCCTGGTTCAGCGACCGGTCAGGACGACGACGACGCCGGGCGAGGTATCGCCCGACTTGGGCGCTACCGTCCCACCGACCTGCTCGGCGATCTCGGTGGCCGCGGCCTTGTCGCCCGCGCCGCCGCCGTAGTACACGGTGGTGGTGGTCAGGTTCGCGCCGCTGTAGTTGCCGGTGCTCACATTGGTCCAGCCCGCCGCACCCAGTTCGCTGGCGGTGCGCGCGGCCAGTCCGGCGACGAGGCTGTTGTTCAGCACCTTCACCGGCACAGCCTGATCCGCGGCACCCGCCGCGGGGGCGGTGGTCGTGGGAGCGGCCGTGGTCGTCGGCGCGACGGAAGTCGTGGTCGGGACAGCGGCCGCGCTGGTGGTAGTCGGCGGCTTCGTGGTGGCCGGAGCCTGCGCGACCGCGCTGGAGGTGGTGGTCTCGGTCGGCTCCTCCGACGCCTGGGCATCGGAATTCGACAGCGACATCGCACCCAGACCGGCGAAGACAATGGCCAGCGCGATCAACACCATCGCCAGCGCGCGCAACGGCGGGCCGCCGGGGGTGGGGTTCGGGTTGCTCACCCGCCCAACCCTAGTCGCAACGTGGGGTGTGTGACCGTCATGTCAGACCTGGAAACCGAGTTTGCGCGCGGCACGCGACTTCTGCCTGCTGGCCCGGAGTCTGCGCAACCGCTTGACCAGCATCGGGTCGGCGGCCAGCGCGGCGTCGGAATCGACGATCGCGTTGAGGACCTGGTAGTACCTGGTGGCCGACATGGCAAAGAGTTCGCGGATCGCGTCTTCCTTGGCGCCCGCGTACTTCCACCATTTGCGTTCGAAGTCCAGGATGTCGAGCTCGCGCCGACTCAGACCGGTGCTCTCGTCCGGTTCGCCCGCAGTGGGGCCTTCGGAGATGTGCCGAGCTGCTGCGCCGTCCATCTTGCTCCCTCGCCGAGTATCACGAGATGGGTGAATACCGTCGCCATTCAACCACGGGTTCCCCCGATCCTTCGAGCCATGTCACGGCGTGTTGACTAACGGCCAGTAGAGGTGTCGCGGCCCACAGGGGTCGCCGCTCGCCCGCCGGTGCGTGCGGCGATAATGGCGACCATGGCAATTCTCCCGATCGTGATCGTCGGTGACCCCGTTCTCCACAACCCCACCGCGAAGGTGACGGAGACCCCCGCGGAGCTGGCCGAGCTGATCGCGGACATGTTCGACACACTGGAAGAGTCGAAGGGTGTCGGCCTTGCCGCCAACCAGGTAAGCGTCGGCAAGCGGCTGTTCATCTACGACTGCCCCGATTTCGACGCCGAGGGCAACCAGGTCCGCCGCAAGGGCGTGGTGGTGAACCCGGTACTCGAGACCTCGGCCATCCCCGAGACCATGCCCGATCCCGATGACGACGAGGAAGGCTGCCTGTCGGTGCCCGGCGAGCAGTTCCCGACCGGTCGCGCGGACTGGGCCAGGGTCACCGGCACCGACGAGAACGGCGAGCCGGTCGACATCGAGGGCACCGGCTTCTTCGCGCGCATGCTGCAGCACGAGGTGGGCCACCTCGACGGCTTCCTCTACGTCGACGTGCTGATCGGCCGCAATGCGCGTGCCGCCAAGAAGGCCATCAAGCGAAATGGCTGGGGCACACCGGGTTTGAGCTGGATCCCCGGCACGGTTCCCGACCCCTTCGGTCATGACGACTGAGTCATGGCGGCTGGCGCCGCGGTTCTCGGCCCGGAAGCCTCGATCTTCCCTCCCTCCGGGCACTCCTTCGTCGCACCCTCCACTCAGTCCAGATCAAGGCGGCCGAGAACCATGATCCCACTCGGGCGCCGCGTGGTGATGCGGTACCAGCTGCCCGCGGGTTATCCACAGCCGCTCAGTGACGTGATCGGCGAACTTGTGTCGCTGACGCCACCGTCGGTGCGGACCGCCGAGGGTGAGCTGGTGTCGGTGTCCCCTGATCGCGTCGTCGCACTGAAAGCGTTGGGGCCCAGACCTATTCGAACCAAGGAGATCCGCTCCTTGGAAACCGCGGCGGCGCTGGCCTGGCCCGGCAGCACCCACCTGTGGATCGACGGCTGGCTCGTACGAGCGGGCAACGGCTACACCGGCCGGGCGAATTCGGCTGTGCCGCTGGGCGAATCAGGTGTGCCCGCGGTGTTGTCGATCGACACCATGCGCAAGATCGCGGACTGGTACACGAGTCAGGGGCTGCCGCTGCTGCTGCAACTGCCCGACCGGCTCGCCCCTGTTCCGCCGACCTGGAACACCTGGAGCGAGACCGTCGTCCTCGGTCTCGACATCGCGAATTTCGTTCTGCCGCAGGGCCCGTCGATGGTGCGAATCTCCGATGTGCCCGAGGACGGTTGGCTCCGCACGCACCGCTACCGCGGCGAGATCCCCCTCGACCCGTCCGTGCGCGAACCGGACCGCGCGGTGCTCACCTCGGTCATCGACGGTGTTCTCGGCTTCGCGTCCCTCGGTCTGCCCGAACCACTGTCCATCGGCCGCGGCGCGGTGACCACAGCGCCCGACGGCCGTAGCTGGGTCGGTCTCACCTGCGTGGCCGTGGCAACCGCGCACCGCCGCAACGGACTCGGCGCGCTGCTGTGCGCCGAACTGATCCGCTGGGGTGCCGAGCACGGCGCGACCCACGCCTACGTCCAGGTGGAGGTGGGCAATTCCGCCGCCCTCGCCCTGTACCGCGAGCTGGGCTTCATCGAACACCACGCCTACCGCTACGCAGCACCCCAGAATCACTAGAAGGGACAACCGCACCCGTGCGTCTCGCCACTTGGAACGTCAACTCGATCCGCTCCCGCGTCGATCGGGCGATCGCCTTACTGGACCGCCACGACATCGACGTGCTGGCGTTGCAGGAGACCAAGTGCCGTGACGATCAGTTCCCCTTCGAGCAGTTCGAGGCCGCGGGGTACGAGGTGGCGCATGTGGGGCTCAACCAGTGGAACGGGGTCGCGATCGTGTCGCGGGTCGGGCTCACCGATGCCGAGCTCGCGTTCCCTGATCAGCCCGGTTTCGACAAGGACGCCGGTGATTCGCTGATCGAATCGCCGGTGGTCGAGGCGCGCGCACTCGGTGCGACCTGCGGCGGGGTGCGGGTGTGGAGCCTCTATGTCCCCAACGGCCGCGCGCTCGACGACCCGCACTACACCTACAAACTGAACTGGCTCTCGACCCTGCACGCGAAGGCGGCGGGCTGGCTGGCCGAGGATCCGGCGGCGAAGATCGCGCTGGTCGGTGACTGGAACATCGCCCCCACCGACGACGACGTCTGGGCGCCGGAACTGTTCATCGGCAAGACCCACACCTCCGCACCCGAGCGCGAGGCCTTCCAGTCGATGCTCGACCTCGGTTTCCGCGATGTGATGCGCCCGTTCGCCCCCGGCCCCGGCGTCTACACCTACTGGGATTACACCCAGCTGCGTTTCCCCCGCAAGGAGGGCATGCGCATCGACTTCATCCTCGCCTCCCCCGCGCTGGCCGACGAGATCAAGGACGCCTCGGTGGACCGCGAGGAACGCAAGGGTAAGGGCGCCAGCGATCATGCTCCGGTGATCGCCGAATTCTGACGGAATTTCCGCGCATTCTCGGTTACGTTGGAGGGAGAAGTTTCAGCCTGCAACGCAGCGGGAGGTGCGCTCGATGTTCTACCGCCGAGTTGGTGCGGTGCCGCCCAAGAGGCACACGCAGCATCGCGATGAGCGCGGCAACCTCTATTACGAAGAACTGATGGGCGAAGAGGGGTTCTCCGGAGACTCCTCGCTGCTCTATCACCGCGCCCTGCCACCCGCGATCGTCGATGCGACCGTCTGGGAGCTACCCGACCAGACTCTGACGCCGAATCATCCACTGCACCACCGGCATCTGCGGCTGCCACTGCTGTTTCCCGGCGACACGGCCGTTTCCACAGACCCTGTCACCGGGCGCAGGCTGCTGCTCGCCAATGCCGATGTGCGGATCTCGTACGTGGTCGCCAAGGGTGCGTCTCCGCTGTACCGCAATGCCATCGGCGACGAGTTGGTGTACGTGGAATCCGGTGCGGCCGTGGTGGAAAGCGTGTTCGGGATCCTGCCGGTCCGCCAGGGTGATCAGGTCCTGATGCCGCGCGCCACGACTCATCGCTGGCTGCCGACGGGCGAGGAACCGTTGCGCGCGTACGTGATCGAGGCATCCAGTCACATCACCCCGCCCAAGCGCTATCTCTCGAAATTCGGTCAGCTGCTGGAGAATTCGCCGTACTGCGAGCGAGACATCCACGGGCCGAACGAATTGCTGCTCGTCGACGACACCGACGTGGAGGTGCTGGTGAAGCATCGCGCGGGCAACGAGGTGATCGGCACCAGAATGACGTACGCGACGCATCCGTTCGACGTCGTCGGCTGGGACGGTTGCCTGTACCCGTACACCTTCAACATCGCCGATTTCGAGCCGCTGACCGGCCGGGTCCATCAGCCACCGCCGGTGCATCAGGCCTTCGAGGCCACCAATTTCGTGATCTGCAATTTCGTGCCACGCAAGGTGGACTATCACCCGCTGTCGATTCCGGTGCCGTATTACCACTCGAATGTGGATTCCGACGAGATCATGTTCTATTGCGGCGGAAACTACGAGGCGCGCAAGGGTTCCGGCATCACCCAGGGTTCGGTGTCGGTCCATCCGGGCGGTTACGCGCACGGTCCGCAACCCGGCGCGTATGAACGCAGTATCGGGGCGGAATTCTTCGACGAACTGGCGGTTATGGTGGATACGTTCCGGCCGTTGCAACTCGGCGAAGGTGCGCTGGCCTGCGAGGATCCAGCTTATGCGTGGACCTGGTCGGGTCGCGGGCCGGGACTGCGGTGAGCGGGCGCAGGTCGATGATCAGCGAAGGGGCCGGGTCGTTGCGTGTCGAGGTGCCCGCGGACTCACTCTTCGGGCCGGAGAACATGCCGTACGGCGTTTTCGCACCGCCCGACGGCGAATTCCGGGTCGGCTGCCGATTGGGCGATATGGTGCTCGATCTGGCTGCGCTGCTGGATGATTCGGTGTTCGCTCGCGCCGACATGAATGCGTTTCTCGCGCAGGGTGCCAGCCGCTGGCGTGAGGTTCGCGAAAAGTTGCGCTCGCTCGCCGATACGGCGCTACCGGTCGATGCCATATATCCCGTGTCTTCGGTGCGAATGGCGCTGCCGGTGCGCATCGGCGATTACGTCGACTTCTACGCCAGCATCGACCACGCCACCAACCTCGGCAGGCTGTTTCGCCCGGATAGTGAACCGCTGCTACCGAATTGGCGGCACCTACCGGTGGGGTATCACGGCCGGGCGGGCACAGTCGTCGTGTCGGATACGCCTGTCATCCGACCGCAGGGACAGCGTCAAACAGATTCCGGCGCAACCGATTTCGGCCCGTCCGAACGTTTGGATATCGAGGCCGAATTGGGCTTCGTCGTCGGCACCGGTTCCACGCTCGGCGCACCTGTCACCGTCGACGAATTCACCTCGCATGTTTTCGGCGTCGCACTGGTCAACGACTGGTCGGCTCGCGATATCCAAGCCTGGGAGTACCAGCCACTCGGGCCGTTCCTCGGCAAGTCGTTCGCCACGTCGATGTCGGCCTGGATCACCCCGCTCGCAGCACTGACCGAAGCCCGGGTGCCGCTGCCGACGCAGAACCCCGAACCTCTCCCCTACCTGCGCGGCAGCGATAATTTCGGCCTCGACATAGACCTGGCTGTCGCCTGGAACGGCGAGGTCGTCTCCCACCCGCCCTACGCACGCATGTACTGGTCTCCCGCGCAGATGCTGGCCCACCTCACTGCCAACGGCGCCTCGATCCGCCCCGGCGACCTCTACGCCTCCGGCACCATCTCCGGCCCCGAACCGACCCAGCGCGGCTCGTTCATCGAACTGTCCTGGGGTGGAAAAGAACCCATCATGGTCGGAAGCGAGTCACGCACCTTCCTGGCCGACGGCGACGAGGTCACGATCACCGCCACCGCACCCGGCTCGACGGGAAGGCCGATCGGCCTCGGCGCGGTGAGCGGACGAATCCTGGCCGCGCACAACACTTCCCGCCCCTAGAACCTCGGTCTGCCGGAACCACCGCCGCGTCATTACCTTGAGTACATGAAATCTCTCCTCGCCACCGCCGCAGGTTTCGCCGTCGTCGGCCTCGTCCAGCTTCCGTTGGCAGCGCCTGCCGCCGCGGAGTGCGGGCCGATTCCGACCACCTGCTCCACCGGCTCGACCGAACAGGTCCCCTACCTTTTCAACCTGCTGCGGGCCGCCCTGTTCAACGGGTCGTCTACGGGATAATCAGCGCTCTCGCGTCCACCCAGGGGCGGAGATGGTACTCGATCCAACTCCGCCCCGAGGCGGTATCGGGCAGATTCGGGCGCGGGATACGGTGACGGTTCGAAGGTTCCGAGCAGTCACAATTAAGAGGCCCGACGATGTTGACGAAAATCGCCCGCACCGCCGTCGCCCGACCACGCTGGGTGGTCGCGGTCGCACTGTTGCTGATGATTCTGTGCGGCGCGATCGGCGCCACGGTGCACTCGCACATGAAATCGGGCGGATTCGTCACCGACGATCTCGATTCGGTGCAGGCCAGCCAGTATCTGAACGACCACTTCCCCGGCAGCGAACCCAACTTCGTGCTGACGATCTCCGCCGAGGGCGTGGCCGACTCCGCCGAGGCCCGCGCGGCCGCCGACCACGCGATCGCCGTCCTCGACGCGAATCCCGAGGTCAGCGGCGTGCAGTCCTACTGGACCGCGCGCCCCGACCTCAAACAGGCGATGCTCAGCAAGGACCGCAAGCACGCGCTGATCCTGGCCAGCATCGCGGGCGACGACGCCGAACTGCCCGATCGGGCGGCGAAGCTGAGCGAACAACTGCAGGTAGAGAACGGTCCGGTCACGGTCAAGGCCGGTGGGCTCGCCGCCACCTTCGCCGATATCAACACCCAGATCAGCAAGGATCTGATCATCGCCGAGGCGATCGCGATCCCGATCACCGGTCTGCTGCTGGCGCTGGTGTTCGGCAGTCTGATGGCCGCCGCGCTGCCGGTGGCGATCGGGCTGTTCGCCATCGCGGCGTCACTGGGCATTCTGCGCGTGCTGACCGCCCTCACCGATGTGTCGATCTTCGCGCTGAACATGACCACCGCCCTCGGACTGGCGTTGGCGATCGACTACAGCCTGTTCATCGTGAGCCGGTATCGCGAGGAGTTGACCGCGGGCGCGACCCCGACGGCAGCGGTGACCCGCGCGATCCAGACCGCCGGTCGTACGGTGGTGTACTCGGCTCTTGTTGTCGCGCTCTCACTTTCGGCGCTGCTGGTATTCCCGCAGTACTTCTTCAAGTCGTTCGCCTACGCGGGCATCGCCGTGGTCGCCGCCGCTGCGGCCGCTGCGGTGATCGTGCTGCCGGCGCTGCTCATCCTGGTCGGTCACCGCATCGACGCGGGCGATCTGCGCGCACCGATGCGCCGCCTGTTCCGGCTGGCTCCGCGCGCGGAAAAGGCACCGCGCCAGACGTTTTGGTACGGCCTCGTCATCGCGGTGATGAAGCGTCCGATGTCGATCGCGTTGGCCGCCACCGCGTTCCTGCTACTGCTCGGCTCGCCGTTCCTGGGTGTGCAGTTCGGTTATCCCGACGACCGGTCGCTGCCCACCGATGTCGCCAGTCGCGAAGTTGGCGACATCCTGCGCACCGAATTCGATGCCGACCTCGCCTCGAGCGCCACCATCGCCCTGCCCGAATTCCGTGGCAGTGCAGCCGAACTCGACGCTTACGCCCGGGAACTGTCCAAGGTTCCCGATGTGCCTGCCGTCCTCAGCAGTGCGGCGGTGTATCGCAACGGGCTGCGAGTGGCCGCGGGCGTGCCCGAGATGTCGGACCCGCAGCACGGCGCCTACCTCTCGGTCGCCACTTCACTCGACCCCTACTCCGACGCAGGCGGCGCTCAACTCGACACCCTGCGCACCGTCGCCGCACCATCGAAGGCCCTGATCACCGGCCCGGCCGCGCTCAACCAGGACTCGGTCAACGCGATCACCGGCAAGCTGCCCCTGGCAGGCGCCCTGATCGCACTCACCACCCTGGTGCTGCTGTTCCTGTTCACCGGCAGCGTGGTGCTCCCGATCAAGGCCCTGATCCTCAACATCCTGTCGCTGGCGGCGACCTTCGGCGCGATGGTGTGGATCTTCCAGGAGGGTCACCTGTCGGAGCTGCTCGGCTTCACCGCCACCGGCACCCTCAACCTGGCCATGCCCATCCTCATGTTCAGCCTCGCGTTCGGCGCGTCCATGGACTACGAGGTCTTCCTGCTCTCGCGCATTCGCGAGGAATGGCTGGCCGGGCCGAAGACCACCGAGGGCAATACCGAGGCCGTCGCGATGGGCGTGGCCCGCACCGGCCGCATCTTCACCGCCGCCGCCCTACTGATGAGCATCGTGTTCCTCGGCGTCGCCACCTCCGGCGTGTCGATGATGAAACTGTTCGGCCTCGGCTGCGCCCTCGCGGTGATCAGCGACGCGACCGTCATCCGCGGCCTGCTCGCCCCGGCCCTCATGCGAATGATGGGCACCTGGAACTGGTGGTCCCCGAAGCCACTGGTGGTGCTGCACAACAAGTTCGGGCTCGATGAAGCCGAGGACGTCACCCACGACGCGCCGAAGCGGCTCGACTCAGCGTCTGTCTAGGCCGTCCCCGGGCGGGTCGTCATCTGCGGCGGGTATCGTCGGCCAGGCAATTCACACCAACGGGGGCTCGCACCAGCGGGCTGAGAGGATGGCTAGCCCAATCGGGCGTCAGGGCCGTCGACCGTATGAACCTGACCGGGTAATGCCGGCGTAGGGAGGAAGAATCATGGGCTCTAACACGCCTGTCGACACCGTCACCACTGGCCCGATCCAGGGCAGCGTCAAGCACTATCAGGAGGTAGACGGCCTGCGCATCCCAGTTCGCCGGATCAACCTCACCAACGGCGAACACTTCGATGTCTTCGACACCTCCGGTCCGTACACCGACGACAACGCGGTGATCGACCTCGAAGCCGGGCTGCCGAAACTGCGCGACGACTGGGAAAAGCCCACCGTCGACGGCCCGCCCACCCAGCTGCACTGGGCTCGCCAGGGCATCATCACCCCTGAGATGCGGTTCATCGCCGCTCGCGAGGGTGTCTCGCCCGAACTGGTGCGTGACGAGGTCGCGCTCGGTCGCGCGGTGATCCCCGCCAACCACAACCACCCGGAGCTGGAGCCGACCATCATCGGCAAGAAGTTCCTGGTCAAGATCAACGCCAATATCGGCAACTCGGCGGTGTCGTCGTCGATCGCCGAAGAGGTCGAGAAGATGGTGTGGGCCGCGCGCTGGGGCGCCGACACCATCATGGACTTGTCCACCGGCAAGAACATCCACGAGACCCGCGAGTGGATCCTGCGCAACTCCCCGGTCCCGATCGGCACCGTCCCGATCTATCAGGCGCTGGAGAAGGTGAACGGTGATCCCACCAAGCTCACCTGGGAGATGTACCGCGACACCGTGATCGAGCAGTGCGAGCAGGGTGTCGACTACATGACCGTGCACGCGGGGGTGCTGCTGCGCTACATCCCGCTCACCGCCAAGCGCGTCACCGGCATCGTCTCGCGCGGCGGATCCATCATGGCCGCTTGGTGTTTGGCACATCACCAGGAATCGTTCCTGTACACACACTTCCGGGAACTGTGCGAGATCCTGGCCAAGTACGACGTCACCTTCTCACTCGGTGACGGCCTTCGCCCCGGCTCCATCGCCGACGCCAACGACGAGGCCCAGTTCGCCGAACTCCGGACCCTCGGCGAGCTCACCAAGATCGCGAAATCCTATGGCGTGCAGGTGATGATCGAAGGCCCCGGCCACGTGCCGATGCACAAGATCGTCGAGAACGTGCGCCTCGAGGAAGAGCTGTGCGAAGAGGCGCCGTTCTACACCCTCGGCCCGCTGGCCACCGATATCGCACCCGCCTACGACCACATCACCTCGGCCATCGGTGCCGCGATCATCGCCCAGGCGGGCACCGCGATGCTCTGCTACGTCACCCCCAAGGAGCACCTCGGCCTGCCCAACCGCGACGACGTCAAGGTCGGCGTGATCACCTACAAGATCGCCGCCCACGCCGCCGACCTCGCCAAGGGCCATCCCCACGCCCAGGACCGCGACAACGAATTGTCCAAGGCCCGTTTCGAATTCCGCTGGCACGACCAGTTCGCCCTCTCGCTCGACCCCGACACCGCCCGCGAATACCACGACGAAACCATGCCCGCCGAGCCCGCCAAGACCGCCCACTTCTGCTCGATGTGCGGTCCGAAGTTCTGCTCGATGCGCATCTCCGCGGACGTGCGCGAGTACGCCGAAAAACAGGGCCTCACCGACGTAGCCGCCATCGAGGCGGGCATGGCCGAGAAGTCCGCCGAGTTCGCCGACCAGGGCAACAAAGTCTACCTCCCGGTCGTCTGATCCGCTGCCCGCCCGGTGACAACCGGGCGGGCACCCTCACCAGTCATCGAGAAATGACAGGTACAGCAAGACATAACCGTCGTCGCGAACCGAGACGGACGCCGATGTCTCATGCCGGTCGAACAGCCAGCCACCCATCGGGCATTCACCCCACCAGTAGCCACGGGTAGCCCGAAACTCGAACGCGCACTTACGGGTATCGGTCAGGTGCTGACGGAGGTCGGCGGAGATCTCCTCGGCCGTCGCCCCGTTTGCACCGATGACGAAGCTTCGATCGCAGCCGCTGTTCGACGACCTGCCTACACACCCTTCGTCGGCACTCTCCCGAACAACCAACCCATCGGGCAACGGCTGGATCGCGTCCTCCCCCGGCACCCACGAATATCGCCCCATCTGGATGACCAGCGGCGCGGACAACCCGACGAGGCCACCCACGAGCAGGCAGACCACGAAAGCCGCTACATAGCCGATCCGCCTGCGAGCCTTGACCATTCGCGACTCCTCCGCCGCGAATACCGGCCCCTCCAGAAACGGCGCGACAACCAAGATCGCGATCGTGAGCACGATGAGCGCGACAATCCCGGTGAGCTGCCCTTCGGGAAACACCCACCTCGAGAACAGCGCATACTCCCCGAACCCGATCACCGCGAGCACCATCACCCCGATAACCCGCCACCGAGTACTAGCCGCGATCAACGCCCACAACACCATCGGTGTCACCAAAAGAATCCACCCCACGCGGGCGACAGTAACCGGTCATTCCGATCCGCAGCGCCACTACCGCTGGTGCCCAATCGAGCGCGGCGATCAGGCTGGCCCCACTGTGCTCGTCCGCCGGAGTCGGGCCCTGAATCTCGGGGCTTTCGCTCGCCCTGGAGATCGGTAGCGTAGGTAATTGTGTCGAGCTACCGGCACGCCGAGCACTGGAGTGATTTGATGAAGCGCATCGTCGCCGGGGCCCTCGTGGCCGCCGCCCTGTCCGTCGCCGCCCCGATCGGCACCGCCCAGGCCGCGTCGCTGCCGGTCGCCGACTCCGGCTCGTCCTCCATCGGCTGCACTTCGGATACCAGCCCGTGCGCCCTCCGCCCGCTGTTCGACCTGTTCACAGCCCTCTACACCGGCAGCGCATAGGCCTGAATACCGCGCGCGACCTGGTGGGGTGGGTCGCGCCCGCCGATCGGCGGATTCGCTCATCACTGCCCCGCGCGCAGCGGCTACCTCGGATCGCGGGGCGGGGGTAACGTCAGCCGGGTGCCCGATGCCTTCTACCGCCGAGACCCCGAGGACCCGAACCGGTTCCTCTCGACCGAGCTGACCCGGGGCCCTTGGTCACCGGACGCCCAGCATGCCGGACCGCCGTCGGCGCTGCTCGGGCATGTGATCGAGCGGTGTGAGCCGCGGCCGGGGTTCCAGGTCGGGCGGGTCGCGGTGGAGATTCTCGGGCCCGTTCCGTTGGCGCCGTTGACCGCCCAGGCGAAGGTGGTGCGGGCGGGGCGCAGTGTCGAGTTGATCGAGGCGACGCTGTCGTCCGAGCGTGGGCCGGTGATGCAGGCGAAGGCGTGGCGGATCAAGCTGGCCGAGCCCGCGCTCGACCTGCCCGAGGAATTCCTGCCCACCGGCACCCGACCGTTCCCCGATGCCGCAGAACCGTCGCCGTTCCCGACCGACCACGAAATCGGTTTCCACACCGGCATCGAATACCGTTTCACCACCGGCTCTTTCGACGAGCCCGGCCCGGCAGTCTGCTGGATTCGCCTGAAGTATCCGATCGTCGCGGGCACCACCCCGAGCCCACTCGAGCGCGTACTCGCGGCCGCCGATTCGGGCAATGGCGTGAGTGCCGTCCTGGACTGGTCGAAGTACCTGTTCATCAACACCGACCTCACCGTCACCCTGCACCGCCAACCGGTCGGCGAATGGGTCTGCCTCGACGCGATCACCCACCCCCAACCCCACGGCATCGGCCTCGCCGAATCCGCACTCTTCGACGAGACCGGGCCACTGGGCCGCAGCACCCAAACACTGCTGCTGGCACCGCGTTAGGCCTCACATACGGACCGGGGCAAGGCCTCGAATGCACCCTTGTCCGCAGGCCCGGTCTCACAGCCATCTCGTAGTCGGTCGCATCGCACTCGGCGCCGATCCGCGGTACCGGCCAGGGGTCGCTCGGTCGGCGGAGCACGGGAGGTGACCGCCAGACGTCGGCTACCTCGACTCACAGGGGCCGGAATCGCTCTAGGGACGCGGCTTCACCAGATCAGCATTGCCGTGCTTGAGCACCTCGGTCTCGAAGGTACTGTCGGTGCGGAACGGGTCGCCGGTGCCGGTGGTGATCAGGCCGTGCAGGCTCTTGGTGATGTAGGCGCCCCAGGCGTTGGCGCACACCTCGTAGCATTCGTCGGCCGGACGCAAACCCACATGGGTGAAACGGATTTCGGTGCCACCGTCGCGTTCGGCGATGTCGAAAACCACGTCGGTGTTCTCCCATTCGGCCGTGTCGGCGATGAAGGAGATGTAGGTGTCGGTGACATGCCAGACCAGACGCTCACCGGGGATCGACTCGGTGGTGGTCATGGTGCAGCGGTGCGCGCCAGGGACTTCGAAACGGTAGCTGTCGCCCACGACGCCCGTGGTTCCTTCGATCGTTTCGTTCCACCACCCGCGGACGTTGTTGATCGCCGCGAACGCCTCCGCTGGCGTCGCGTCGACGGTGGTGGTCGCGGTGAAGTTGTTCTCGCTCATTGCTTTTCCTTCGGTTCAGCCGTCCAGATGCTTCCGGAGGGCGTCCAACGGCCCGTCCCAGTCACGGGCCATGGCAGCCAGGAACTGTTGAGCCACTTGCATAGGAGCGGAGTCGAGGCGGTAGCGCACCCTGCGCCGCTCCCCCGGTTCCGCGATCACCAAGCCCGCCTCTGCCAGCAGCGCAAGGTGTTTGGCGATCGCCTGCCGGGTGATGGGCAGTCGATCGGCGAGGTCCGTCGCGGTGGCGGGCCCGTTCGCGGCGAGGGCGGCCAGCACCGCTCGCCTGCTCGGATCCGCCAGCGCGACGAAGACTCGTTCGGCGGTCGCCTCTGACTCAGGCCGCATCGAGGTACTCGACCAGCTCACCCAGCTCGCTCTTCCAGCCGCCGATATTGCCCTCGAACGCCTCCTTGTAGGCATCGTCGGACAGCTGCGCGAACCCGGTCTCGACCACGGTCAGCCGCGTCCCCGCGCCGACCGGCTCGAGCGTGAACTCCACATACGTGCGCCGCGGATCTTCGTCGGGCAACCCGCTGATCGGCCAGGTATAGCCGAACACCGTCGGCTCCTCCACCCGCTCCACCCGCATATTCGCGACATGCTCGCCGTCGTTCCACGTCATCCGAGCGTCCCCACCCGGCCGCAGATCGATAGTGGCGGTATTACCGAACCAACTCGCCAACCCCTCCGCCGTAGTCAGCGCTGCCCACACCTTCGTCGGCGGATGCGCAAGCTCAACGGTCCGCACGATCCGATCAGGGAATCCCATGATGCCTCCTTGTATCGCAACTGATTGGTTGCCATTCAGCGTATGGCAACCAATTGGTTGCGTCAAGGGTTGATCCGATCACCCACTCACTCGCGCCGTATCCACCCTCAGTGGCCGCCGGTGATCTGGAAGCCCTTGGGGACCAGCCAGACCGTGACGACAGTGACGACGGCTACCACTGCGGCAGATATGTAGGACGTGGTGGTGAGGGCGGTGTCGAAGGCGTGGGTGGCGGCTTGGGCCAGTTGGGTGTGGGCCGGTTCGGGGAGGTCGGCGGCTACTTCGGCGGCGCCGCCGATGGAGCCGCTCGCCTGGTCGAGGCGGTCGGCGGGGACGGAGAGATCGGTCATGTGCTGGGTGAAGATTCTGGCGTGCAGGCTGCCGAGCAGAGCGACGCCGAAGCCGACACCGACCTCGTAGTTGGTCTCCTCCACCGCGCCCGCCTGGCCGGCACGGTCGGCGGGGACCGCGCCGACGAGGACGGCGGCCGCCGCGGTGACGGCCATGCCGTCACCGAGCCCGAACGACACCAGCACCAGCGCGATCACCGGATAGGTGGTCGGCTCCGGACTCACCGCGAGCAGCAGGAAGCCGAGCGCGACCGCGCCGAGGCCGACCCCGAGCACCGCGCGGACGCCGAACTTCTCCATCAGCATCGGCGTGAGCAGGGAGGCGGTGAGGAGTGTGAGCGCGGCGGGCAGCATCCGGATACCCGCCTGCGACGGGCTGAATCCGTGGACGTATTGCAGCCACAGCGAGATCAGGAACATGGCCGCGCCGATGGCCATCATGGCCAGCAGGGTCGCGACGGCGGCCGCGGTGAACGCACCGTTGCGGAACAATCGCACGTCCAGCAGCGGGTCGGTGGCGGTGAGCTGGCGGCGGGTGAACCAGGCCAGCGCGGCGATGCCGAGGACCAGGATCGCCCAGTCCACCACGCTCGCTTCACCTTTCGCGAGATGTTTGACGCCCCACGCCAGGCAGACGATGCCCGCCACCGAGAGCGCGGCGGCGAACCAGTCGAGGCGGCCCGCCTGTGGCGCACGGTATTCCGGCAACACCCACAGTCCGACCACCACCGTCACCAGCACCACCGGCACATTGAGCCAGAACGCCGACGCCCACCCGAAATGCTCGACGAGAAACCCACCGACGATCGGCCCGACCGTGGCCCCCACACCCGCCACCGCCGCCCAGATCCCGATGGCCATGGTCCGTTCGCGCGCATCGGTGAAGATATTGCGGATCAGCGACAGCGTCGACGGCATCACCATCGCCCCGCCGATCCCGAGCAACACCCGCCCACCGATCAACTGCGCCGCACTCCCCGCGGTAGCCGCGACCACCGAAGCGATACCGAACAGCACGAAACCGCTGATGAACAACAACTTTCGCCCCACCCGATCACCGAGCGCCCCCGTGGTGATGAGCAACCCGCCGAGCACGAGCCCGTAGATGTCGATGATCCACAGCTGCTCCAGCGGCCCGACCTGCAGATCCTCGATCAGCGACGGCAACGCCACATTGAGGATGGTGGCGTCCATCGCCACCAGCAACAGGCTCGCGCACAGCACCCCGAGCATGACCCAGCGCACCGATCCGTACGCCCCCGCACTTGTGCCCACCACGCAGCTTCACCACCGATTCCTGGTCATGGCCGGTATCCGAGTCCCCGGCACTCGAACCTACCGAGTCATCAGCGGTTCGCCGGGGAGCCCGACCGGGCAACGAGCGAACAGTGGGCGCATCACGCGGACGGCGCCCGCGATCGGAGGTGGATCGCGGGCACCGCTGTCTGTCGGTGCGGATTACGACTTGTCGAAGCGGGTGTCGACGAAGGACTCGAAGTCGACCTTGCCCGGGATGGCCTTGGCCTTGGTGAAGGCGTCGGCGATTTCCTGTTCGGACGCGATCACCTGATCGGAAAGCTTGATCGGTTGCTTGATCGAGCGGGTCCAGGTGGTGCGGGAGGCATCGACGCTGATCTGGGTCAGTTCGGCGTACTTGGTGGACCAGGTGTCGAGGTTGTCCGCGGACCATTTGGTGGCGGCGGCGTAGCGCTGGAAGAAGTCGGCGAGGGCCGCGGATTTGCCCGCGTCGGCGATGGTTTTGTTGCCCGCTACCCAGAAGTTGTAGCCGTTGGCGGCTTGGTCGGCGGTGGCGATGGACTTGGCGCCCGATTCCTTTTCGGCGATGGCGGTGTAGGGGTCCCAGGTGGCCCAGGCGTCGACGTCGCCGCGGGTGAGTGCGGTGTAGCCGTCGCCGGGGGCGAGGTAGACCGGCTCGATATCGCTGAGCGACAGGCCCGCCTTCTGTAGTTGCAGCAGCAGGTTCGCATTGGCCGAGCTGCCCTTGTAGACGGCGACCTTCTTGCCTTTGAGTGCGGCGACGGAGCCGATGGTCGAGTCCTTGCCGACCAGGATCGCGTCACCCTTCCCGGTGGCCGAGAGCGCACCGACGATCTTGACGTCCGCGTCGGCCGCCGCACCGAAAATCACTGGGGTATTACCTGTTTGCGCGATATCGATACCCCCTGCGCTCGCCGCTTCCACCAGCGGAAGACCGGCGGTGAAGGTGGAGAATTCGATCTTGTAGGGCAGGTTCTCCAGCTGCCCCGATGCCTTCAACAGCACCTCGATCGAAATCGCCTTCTGGTCACCGACTTTCAGTGTCACGGTGCTGAGGTCGACCGGTCCCGAGTGCGCGGTTTCGGTCGATGCGTCGTCACCGCAGGCGCTCAGCGAGAGGGCTGCGACGACGGCGAGCGCCAGACCGGCCAGACGAGACTTCGGAGTGCGTTTCACAGGAACAACTTTCATGCGTGGGATGGAGTGTGGATCGCGGCGCTCAGCAGCGGTTCAGCGCGTGACACCGAGCAGGGCGAGCAGACGGGTTGCGTACTCCGCGACCTCGGGTGCCGCGGTGGCGCGTGGGCGAGACAGTTCGATGGGCACATCGGCGGCGATCCGACCCTCGTCGAGCACGAGCACACGGTCGGCGAGCGTGATCGCCTCCAGCACATCGTGAGTCACGAGCAGCACGCCGAATTCGCGCTGGGCGTGCAGACCGAGCAGCAGATCGTGCATGGTCAGGCGGGTCAGTGCGTCGAGCGCGCCGAAGGGTTCGTCGAGCAGCAGCAGGGTCGGCTCGGCCACCAAAGCTCTTGCCAGCGCGGCACGTTGGGCCTCCCCGCCGGACAGGGTGAGCGGCCACGCGTCCGCCCGATCCGCGAGGCCGACCTCGGCGAGCAGGTCACGGGCGGCCCGCTCGTCGACCCGTCGATGGCGCGGCTTCGGCCTGCCGATGGCCACATTGCGCACCACCGGCTGCCACGGGATCAATCGGGGCTCCTGGAAGACGATCGTCGGCCCGCCTTCGACGGAAACCTCACCGCGAGTGGCGGTATCGAGGTCGCCGAGGATCCGCAACAGCGTGGACTTGCCGGATCCACTGCGCCCGACCAGCGCCACGATCTCGCCCGCGCCGATCTCGAGATCGATCCCGGCGAGCACGGTGCGCTCACCGAATCGCTTGCTGAGACCGGAGATTCGCGCGGCGGCCACACGTGGCGACCGCGAGGAGATGGGGGTGACAGTTGTGACGGCGGCAGCGGTCATGGTGTGAACCTCGCGATCGAACGGGTAGCGGGCCTGCCCACTCGCGGGACGGGGTGGGTCCTCGAGTCGGCGGAAGAAGCGGACATCAGCGGTTCACCGTCGGGCGCCAGCGCAGGGCTCGGCGTTCGAGCAGGCGGACGATCGAGTCGGTGAGCAGGCCGAGGAGGCTGTAGACCACCAGGCCGAAGACGACGATGTCGGTGCGCAGGAATTCGCGGGCGTTGTTGACGACGAAGCCCAGACCCGCACTGGCGTTGATCTGTTCGGCCACGATGAGCGAGAGCCAGGCGATGCCGAGGCTCTGGCGGGCGCCGACCAGGATCTGAGGCAGGGCACCGGGCAGGACCAGCAGGCGCAGGCGTTCGGCGAGGCCGAGGTGCAGGGCGCTGCCGAGTTCGAGCAGTTTCGGGTCGAGTTGGCGGATGCCCGAGAAAGTATTGAGGTACAGCGGGAAGAACACGCCGAGCGCGATCAGGTAGACCTTGGGTTCCTCGCCGATGCCGAACCAGATGATGAACAGCGGGATCAACCCGAACAGCGGGATGGTGCGAATCATCTGCAGTGGCGGGTCGACCGCGTACTCACCGATCTTGCTCAGCCCGGCGAGCACCCCGAGCACCAGCGCGAGCACCGCGCCGAGCGCGAATCCGTACAGTGCCCGCTGGCCGGAAACCAGCAGAGCCTCGGTGAGCTGGCCGGATCGGTAGGTTTCCAGACCCGCGTCCAGCACCCCGGACGGCGCGGGCAGCTTCTTGGGCGGAATCCAGCCGCTGGTGCTGGCGAGCTGCCAGACGAGCAACAGTGCGAGCGGCGACAGCGCACGCAGAAACCCCGGACGGCGGTACAGGGGGACCCGTCGCTCGGCGGTTTCGGTGGGCTTGTCCAACAGCATTCGTGCATGGTGCCCGCCACGAGGGGTCGGCCGACAGGGTTCGAATCAGGTCGAGGTTTACTCGGCGCCCGGTCGGCTGGGTGGCTAGCCCGCTCGGCTCGAGATCTGTTGGACGCCCCAGCTGTTGCCGTCGGGGTCGTTGAAGAAGACGAAGCCGACGTTGTCGAGCGGATGCGGAACCGGCCGCGGGTTCTTCCCGAGCTCTTGGATATCGGTGACCTCGACACCACGCGCGACGAGTTCAGCATGCGCCTGCCTGATATCGGGGACAACGAGCTGTAGCCCCTTCAGCGACCCGGGCTCCATATGCGGGACCGCGCCCTTGCCGATGACAATCGAACACCCCGAGCCAGGTGGGGTGAGCTGCACAATGCGCACATCATCGGAGATCACAGTGTCATGATCGACGGCGAAGCCGAGCTTGTCGGCATAGAAATCCTTGGCCCGGTCGATATCGGAGACCGGCACGATCACAACTTCCAAAGTCCAGTTCACTACGCGCCTCCGCGTCGTCCGGATGATGCGCCAAGTCTGCCAGCCCCACACCCCCCTGGGTCGGGAAATCCCAGGCAGTCTCTACCCAAAGGGGCCCTCCGGGGCCCCGCTCGAGCGCGCCAGCGCTCCAAAAACACAGCAAAAGGTACACCTGCCCCGGACCCGGTAAACCCCGGGCTCAGGACCTACGTTCCCACCGCCAAGCGAATTCGCCCGTAGCAGGAGGCGGTCCGGGCAGCGACCCCTCGACAGTAAGCCCGTCGATCATCAGCGCAAGAACCCGTTGCCGCAGCTCAGCGGTACGCACAGGCTCTGCCATAGCGACCGCCGAACAAGCCTCGAGAATCAACCCCAGATCGAGCGCATTGACATCAGCCCGCAACCGCCCGCTGGCGTGCGCCCGGCGGACCAACTCCTCGGTGACCTCACCGGAGTGCATCACATCCGGCAGCATCGATTCGTCCGGAGTGAAGGTGCCCGCGAGATGCACGGTGAGCGAGTGCACGTCGGCTTCGACCACCCGCTCCAGAAATCCGACGAACCCCCGCCAACCATCCGAATCCTCCAGCGCCGCATCAGCTTCCGCGTTGAACCGCCGCAACCCTTCGTGACACAGCGTGCGCAGCAGCACCTCCTTGCTCGGATAACGCCGATACAGCGCACTGATCCCGACCCCGGCCCGTTCGGCGACGGCCGCGATCGGCGCATTCGGATCGTCGAGGAACACCGCGCGAGCGGCGTCGAGGATCAACCCGTCGTTGCGGGCAGCCTGCGCCTTGCGGCCGGGCAAACGGGGTGCGGTTTCGGTCTTCGCCATGAATATCAGCCTACCACTTGAAACGGAATGCTCCGTTCTGCTACGTTTGAAACAGAACGAAACATTCCGTTTCACAAAGAGGAGTCGACATGACCGCCATCACGCCCTTCACCATCGACATCCCGCAGGCCGAGCTCGACGATCTCGCCACCCGCCTGCGCAACGCCCTCTACCCCGACGAACTGCCCGGCGTCGGCGATGCCTACGGCGTTCCGGTCGGCCGCGTCCAGAACCTCGCCGAGTACTGGCTCGAGGAGTTCGATTGGCGCGCACTGGAATCCGAACTCAATGCCTACCCCCAGTTTACCACCGAGATCGAGGGCGAGGACATCCACTTCCTGCACATCCGCTCCTCGCGCCCCGACGCGACGCCGGTGATCCTCACCCACGGCTGGCCCGGTTCGATCCTCGAATACCTCGACGTGATCACCCCGCTCACCGAACCCGAATCCGCCGATCAGCCCGCCTTCCACCTGGTCATCCCGTCGCTGCCCGGCTTCGGCTTCTCCGGCCCCACCCGCAGCACCGGCTGGAACCGCTACCGCACCGCCCGCGCCTGGGCCGAACTGATGGCGCGCCTGGGCTACCAGCGCTACGGCGCCATCGGCAACGACGGCGGCTCGATGGTCTCCCCCGAGATCGGCCGGATCGCACCGGACAATGTGATCGGCGTGCACGTCACTCAGCTGTTCTCGTTCCCGTCCGGCGATCCGGCGGAGTTCGATGGCCTGTCCGAGACGGATATGGCTGCGCTGCAACATCTTCAGTGGTTCCACGAGAACAAGATGGCCTTCAACACCCTGCACAGCCAGCAGCCGCAGACCTTGGCCTACGCGCTGGCCGATTCCCCAGTGGGCCTGCTCGGCTGGAACGCACAGCTGTTCGGCGAATCCCTCGATCCGCAGTTCGTGATCGCGAATGTGGCGCTGTACTGGCTCACCGGAACGGCCGGTTCGTCGCTGCGCTTCTACTACGAGGACGCCCACGCCACCGAGCAGCCGACCGAGCCGACCACGGTCCCGACCGGCCTTGCCATGTTCGCCGGCGATTTCCAGTCGATCCGCCGGTTCGCCGAGCGCGATCACAGCAAGATCGTGAGCTGGAATAGCTATGACACCAGCTCAGCCACGGGCGGCGCGAACGACGCGGCCGGGCACTACGCCGCGCACGAGGCACCCGAGGTGCTGGTCGGCGACATCCGTGAGTTCTTCGCCGCGCTCGCCTGATTCGACCAGGTGCCGCGGCCCACGCTCCCCTCATCGGTGCGTGGGTCGCGACCCATTCGAATCATGCACCAGCGCAGTGTCATACGCGCACCAATGAGACCGATCAGTGATGCTCGTGCAGCTCGGCCCACGCCGGGAACGGGTCGGAGTAGCCGGCCCACTCGCTCGCGCCCGCCGCGAACTCCGCATCGGTGAGCAGTGCGGCGTCGAGTTCGCGCCGCAGAGCGGGCGCGTCGAGGCGCACTCCGATGAACACAAGTTCTTGTCCCGCAGGCACTTCCAGCTCCGACCACCACGCACCGGGTTCGAAGGTCAGGTTCGGACCCGCCTGCGACCAGATCGCCGCCAGCTCGGGGCGGCTCGCGATCCAGCAGAAACCCTTGCTGCGCAACATCCCCTTCAGCCGCTCGAGCACGTCGGCGAGGCGTTGCGGGTGGAAGGGCCGGTCGGCGAGGTACGTGAAGCTGCTGATCCCGTATTCCTCGGTTTCGGGGGTGTGCCCGCCCGCCAATTCCTCGGCCCAGCCCTCGGATTCGGCCGCGACCACCGGGTTGTAGCGTCCGGTGGCGAGCACTTCGTTCAGCTCGACGACACCTTTTTCGGTGCGCAGCACGTGCGCTCGCGGGTTGAGCCTGCGCACGGTGGCCTCGACCGTGGCGGCGGCGTTCGCGCTGACCAGGTCGGTCTTGTTGATCAGCAGTACGTCGGCGAACTCCACCTGGTCGACAAGCAGATCCGCGATCGAACGCGAATCACCCTCGCCCGCTTCGAGATTACGTTCGGTCAGCGCCTGCCCGCGCACCAGTTCGGCGAGGAAAGTGGAGGCGTCGACGACGGTGACCATGGTGTCGAGGCGGGCGATGTCGCCGAGGCGGAAACCGTCCTCGAACTCCCAGTCGAAGGTGGCGGCCACCGGCATGGGTTCGGAGATGCCGGTGGACTCGATCACCAGCTGGTCGAAGCGGCCCTCGCGCGCCAGCCGGGCGACGGCCTCGATCAGGTCCTCGCGCAGGGTGCAGCAGATGCAGCCGTTGGTGAGCTCGACCAGCTTCTCCTCGGTGCGGTCGAGGTGGCCCTGGCCTGCGACCAGCGCCGCGTCGATATTGACCTCGCTCATATCGTTGACGATCACCGCGACCCGGCGGCCGTCGCGGTTGGCGAGGATGTGGTTGAGCAGCGTGGTCTTGCCCGCGCCGAGGAAACCGGACAGGACGGTGACGGGCAGATGCGTCAGGGAGTTGGTCACGAGAGTTAATGATAATGGTTTTCATTTGCCGCAGGCAAACGGGTCTCGCACCCGCACACGCGAGCCGTAGGGTTGGGGCGTGAAGATGTTGCCGCTGACCCCCGATGGCCAGACCCCCGTTCGCGCGCTCACCATCGCGGGCACCGACTCCGGTGGCGGCGCGGGCATCCAGGCCGATTCGCGCACCATGGCACTGTGCGGCGTGCACGCGTGCGTGGCGGTGGCAGCGGTGACCGTGCAGAACACGGTGGGCGTCAGCGGTTTTCACGAGATTCCGCCGCAGGTCGTGGCCGATCAGGTGCGCGTGGTGGTTCGCGATATCGGCGTCGGCGCGGCCAAGACCGGCATGCTCGCCTCCACCGCGATCATCGAAGCCGTTGCCGGGGTGTGTCGTGAGCTCGGGATCGGGCGCGACGGCACCATCCCACTGGTGGTCGATCCGGTCGCGGCCTCGATGCACGGCGACCCACTGCTCCACGCGGAAGCCCTTGAAGCAGTACGCAATACGTTGATTCCGCTGGCAACCGTGGTGACGCCGAACCTCGACGAGGTGCGTCTGATCACCGGCATCGAGGTGGTCGACGACGTCACCGCCCGCAAAGCCGCCGAGGCCTTGCACGCGCTGGGTGCGCAGTGGGCGATCGTGAAGGGCGGGCACCTGCGCGCCTCGGAAGTCAGCACCGATCTGCTCTACGACGGCGACACCTTCCGCGAATTCACCGCCCCGCGCATCGCCACCGGCAACGACCACGGCGGCGGCGACACCCTCGCAGCGGCGATCACCAGCGCCCTCGCCAACGGCTACTCGGTACCCGACGCGGTCGAGTTCGCCAAGGAGTGGACCTACCGCTGCCTCGCCGCCTCCTACGACCTCGGCGCAGGTCACGGGCCTGTCTCACCCCTCTGGCGATTGCACACAGACGACTGACGGGCGCAGCGTTCCTCGGCCGCGCACGGCCGGTGCGAACGCGTAGGTTCGCCTAGCGTGGCGTCGCAAACTTGTCGGTGCCCAGGTTCATACTGAACTCATCGCGCCCCCACCGACCCCAATGACGTGATCGGCGAGAACAACGAAGTTCGTGCCGGGCGTGAGAGATCGCGGCTACGCGCTGAAGGCGTCGTGGAGAGGTTTCGACGGGTCGATTGTGACTCCGTTGAAGCGGGCATGTGCCAGTGCAAGGGCCGAGATGCTTTCGGCCAGATAATCGACGAAGCGCTCGACCGGCATCGCCGATACCTCGCGCTGATTGGCGCCGAGCCACCAGTCCGTGGCCGAGGCGACAGCACCGAAAATCGAATAGTTCACCAGCTCGATCCCGGTCACGTCGATCGATTCCGTCGGCAGCAGATCCGCGAAGAATTCCGCTGCGCGCCTTGCTGATTGACGGGCGGCGACCAGTGCGCGTTCGGTTTCCTTGGCCTGCTGGCTGAAATGGCTGTGCAGCATGAACCGGAAGACGTTCGGGTGCGCCGACACCACCGCCACGTATTCGGTGGCCGCGGTGTGAACGAGTTCGGCGATCGAATCGTCGGTGAGATTCACACTGGTGAGCACGCGCTCCCAGAGCATGTCGCGCACCCGGTCGACGATCGCGTTGTAGAGGTCGGTCTTGTCCTCGAAATGGCGATACAGCTTGGGCTTGGCCGCGCCGGCTTCCTTGGCGATGTCGCCCATGCTCACATCGGGCCCGACTTGATCGAGCGCCCGGAAGGCCGCGTCGACGAATTCGATGCGCACCTGCACGCGATGCTCGCGCCAGCGTTCGGTTCGCGCGTCGACACGACGTCGCGGCGCCTCGTTCGTCTTGGGGTAACCGCGCGTCACGGTAGTAATACTAGGGCGGGCCGTACCGGGGGTTACGCACCGCACCGAGAGCGGGAACACAATTGCCGATTCAGCAATTTTTCTGGCGGTAATCGAAGCGGCCGATGCACTATCGAAACGAGCATTTTACCCGCACTGACCAGGAGTATCGATGACCGAGACCGTGGCGAACGCCGAAGAGTTCTGGGAAGATTTCTACCGCGAGCGCGAACAGATCTGGACCGGCAACCCGAACCCGCTCCTGGTGCGTGAGGTCGCCGAGCTGGCCCCTGGGACCGCTCTCGATATCGGCTGCGGCGAGGGCGCCGACGCGATCTGGCTGGCACAGCGCGGCTGGCAGGTGACCGGCGTCGACATCTCCGCGACGGCGATGCAGCGAGGTGCGCAGCGCGCTGCCGAGGCCGGGGTGACGATCGCGTGGGAGCGCCACGATCTGCAGGCGAGTTTCCCGGCGGGCACCTTCGACCTGGTGTCGGCGCAGTTCCTGCACTCGCCGGTGGAGCGGCCGGACGAGCGGGCCGGGATTCTGCGCAGTGCGGCCGCGGCCGTCGCGGCGGGTGGTGTGCTGGTGATCGGCGCGCACGCGGCCGCGCCGAGCTGGGCGTCCAGCGAGATGCACGCGCACGTGTTCCCGACCATCGAGCAGGTGCTCGAGCAGCTCGAGCTCGGGCCCGAGTGGCAGGTCGAGACCGCCGAGCTGGTCCACACCCCCTCGACCAGCCCGGACGGCGTGGTCGGGCAGCGCGTGGACAGCGTGGTGCGCGTGCGTCGCGGCTGAATCCCCAGCAACCTCCCAGCTCGGTCCCAGCTCGGTGGCAGCGCGGCCATCGAGTGTGGGTCGCATGACTCAGACCGAGGCCGAGCAGAAGGCCATGCAGAGCAGCCGCGCGCCGGTGCTCGACGTAGTGATACCCGTCTACAACGAAGAGGCCGATCTCGGCCTGTGCGTGCGCAGGTTGCACGCCTACCTGCGGGCCGGATTTCCCTTCACGGCCCGCATCACCATCGCCGACAATGCCAGCACCGACGCCACTCTCGCGGTGGCCGAACTGCTGGCCGCCGAACTCGATGGCGTCGGGGTGGTGCACCTGGATGCCAAAGGGCGTGGGCGGGCGTTGCGGACGGCGTGGGAGAGCTCGGACGCGGCGGTGGTCGCGTACATGGATGTCGACCTGTCGACCGACTTGGACGCGCTGCTGCCGCTGATCGCGCCGCTGGTGTCCGGGCATTCCGATCTCGCGATCGGGACCCGGCTCGACGCGTCGGCGCGCGTGGTGCGCGGACCCAAGCGTGAAATCATCTCCCGCTGCTACAACCTGCTGCTGAAAACGACACTGCGAGCCGGGTTTTCGGATGCGCAATGCGGATTCAAGGCCGTGCGAACCGAAGTCGCCCGCGAGCTGCTGCCGCTGGTGCACGATGGTGAGTGGTTCTTCGATACCGAGCTGTTGGTGCTGGCCGAGCGGGCGGGTCTGCGGATTCACGAGGTGCCTGTCGACTGGATCGACGATCCCGACAGCCGGGTGGACATCATCGCCACCGCACGCAAAGATCTGCGCGGGATCTGGCGGTTGACCAGGGCATTGACGACCGGCGCGCTCCCGCTCGACGAGTTGCGGGCCGCCGTCGGCCGGGAACCGCTGGTCGCCGGGGTGCCGCTCGGGATGGTGGGCCAGCTGGTGCGGTTCGCGATCGTCGGCATGCTGTCGACGCTGGCCTACATCGTCCTGTATCTGCTGCTGCAACCGATGTTCGGCGGCCAGGGCGCCAATCTGGTGGCGCTACTGGTGACGGCGGTGGGCAATACCGCCGCCAACCGGGCCTTCACCTTCGGGGTACGCGGACGTGGAGATGCGATTTCGCACCAGTTCCAGGGGTTGCTGATCTTCGGGTTCGGCGTGACGGTTACCAGCGGCTCGCTGTTCGCGCTGCACCGCTGGGCTCCCGACGCACCCGTCGCGGTGGAGCTGACCGTGCTGATCGCCGCGAATCTCGTTGCAACACTGGCTCGGTTCGTCGGCTTGCGCTGGGTGTTTCGGCACGAGGGACGGCGGGTCGGGGACAGCGAGCCTGGGAGGCAAGCTGTTCGCGACACGTCGGCCCAGGATGACTCTGACAGCACCACAATGGTTTTCGAGGTATCTGGCCGCACCACTGTTGACCGCGACAGCACTTCCGCAGGTCAGAAGCACCGACCCCACGCGCGCCGCTCGGATCCGGCAGCGCGTTCGACCGTTCAGGAGGTGCGCTGATGACCACCACCATCGCCCCATCTTCACCGATCGAGCTCGAGCCCACAGTGCGCTCCCGGAAGCGCTGGGAGCGGCCGGCATTGGTGGCGTTGCTATTCGGCACGCTGGTCGCCTATCTCATCAATCTGAGCGCGAACGGCTGGGCCAATGAGTTCTATGCCGCTGCGGTGCAAGCCGGTTCGCAGTCGTGGGAGGCGTCCTTCTTCGGGTCCTCCGATGCGGCGAACTCGATCACCGTGGACAAACCGCCCGCTTCGCTGTGGGTGATGGAACTTTCGGTGCGGGTGTTCGGGCTCAACAGCTGGAGCATGTTGGTGCCGCAGGTACTGCTCGGCGTGGCGAGTGTCGCGCTGCTGTGGGCGACGGTGCGCAGGTCGTTCGGGCCCGCGGCGGGTTTGATCGCGGGCACGGTGCTCGCGGTGACTCCTGTTGCGGTGCTGATGTTTCGGTTCAACAATCCGGACGCGCTGCTCGTGCTGCTGATGGTCGCGGCCGCGTGGGCGATGACGCGAGCCGTCTCGGACGGGCGGTGGCGTTGGTTGCTGCTCACCGGCGGGTTGATCGGGTTCGGGTTCCTCGCCAAGCAGTTGCAGGTGCTGCTGGTGGTGCCGCCGTTGGCGCTGACGTATCTCGTCGCCGGTCCGCCGAAGATCGGCAAGCGGATCACGCAGTTGTTCGCGGCGGGTGCCGCCATGGTCGCCGCGGCGGGCTGGTGGTTGCTGACGGTAGAGCTATGGCCTGCGAATTCGCGGCCGTGGATCGGTGGGTCGCAGAACAATTCGATCATCGAGCTCACCCTCGGCTACAACGGGCTCGGGCGGTTGAACGGCAACGAGACCGGCAGTGTCGGGCCCGGCGGTGAACTGCCCGCAGGCGGGAACGGGATGTGGGGTAATACCGGGATCACCCGGATGTTCGATGCCGCGCAGGGTGGTCAGATCGCGTGGTTGATTCCGGCGGCGTTGGTCGCGCTCGTGGTCGAGCTCGTGTTGCGTGGGCGGGCCCCGCGCACGGACACCCGGCGCGCTGCGCTGCTCCTTTGGGGTGGTTGGCTTTTCGTCACCGCGCTGGTGTTCAGCTTCATGGCGGGGATCTTCCATCAGTACTACACGGTGGCGCTGGCGCCTGCGGTGGCGGCGCTGGTGGGGATCGGGGCTGTGCAGATCTGGGGTGCGCGTGACCGATGGTGGGTGCGGTGCGCGGGGGCCGTCACCATCGGGCTCACCACGGCTACTGCGTGGATGTTGTTGTCGCGCAGTGCTTCCTTCCAGCCTTGGTTACGCTGGAGCATCCTGGTGGTCGGCGTCATTGTGGCGGTTGCCTTCCTGTTCCCGCTGGCACGCAGGCAATCGGTGGTCGCCGCGCTGGCTGCGGCGTTCATCGGACTCGGCGGGCCGATCGCCTACTCCATCGATACCCTCGCGTCCGCGCATGCCGGGGCGATTCCGTCAGCGGGGCCCAATGTTGGTGGGATGCACGGGATGCGACCCGGCGGAGAAAATGGGCAGAGGGGTATGATGCCCGGCGGTGGCGCTCGCCCTGACGGCAACACCCCCGGTGGAGCTGTTCCCGGCGGCGCGACAGACAGCACTGCGCAGGGTGGGCCGAATGGGATCGTGATCGGTGGTGACCAGCGGATGGGTGGTCCCGGTGGCCTGCTCGGTGGGTCGAAGCCGAGCGAGCAGGTCGTCACCATGCTCGAGGCGAACGGCACGGACTACACCTGGGTGGCGGCGGCAGTCGGTTCCAACAGTGCCGCCGGATATCAGCTCGCTACCGAACTGCCCGTGATGTCGGTCGGTGGTTTCAACGGCAGCGACCCGTCCCCCACACTCGAACAGTTCCAGCAGTACGTGGCCAAGGGAAAGATCCACTACTTCGTCGCAGGTGGGCGGGGTGGGCCCGGTGGGAACAGCGAGTCGACCAGTTCGGAGATCACCGCCTGGGTGACGGCGAACTACACCGCGACCACGGTCGACGGGGTGACCCTCTACGACCTCACTCAACCGAAGGCGTAGCCAGACGGCCAGGAAATCTTGGACGCGCACACAGGCTGGGCCCGGCCGATCATTCCGATCAGCCGGGCTCAGCTTGTGTTTTCCCCCAGAGGTCCAGCCGGCTCCGAGCCGCATCATGCCCAGCGTCAGCGTGCGACGGGGACCGTCGCGGCGAGCCACTCGGCGAACGACGGACCAGCAAGGGTGGCGTGTGGGGACGGCAGCAGGGTGCCGTTTTCGAATTGCTCGCGGTCCGGGTTGGCATCGTCGGAGGTTTCGATGATCTGCAGGGCGTCGCCACGAGTTTCTACCAGTGCAGCGGCCGCCGAAGCCATCGTTTCCGGCTGCGGACCCGCGATCTCGGGGAACGGAATATCCTCGGCCGCAATCGGATTCGTTGCGAGATCGACCAGAGCCTCGGCGACAGTCCGAGCGGCGACCAACTGGGTGCGCATGCCCTGGACGTAGGCGACGGATCCCTGAGTACCCCACCCGACCATCACCTCGACAAGCTCATGGAACTGCGCCGCACGCAGAATCTGCACCGGCAGCACACCTTTGAGCAATTCCTGCTCGTGCGCGAGCTTGGCGGCGTTGTATCCGGCGAGCGAACCGTCGATCCCGATGATCGACACCACAACAAGCCGCTCGACTCCGGCTCGCTCCCCCGCCGCATGGAGATTCCGCGCGGACGCGGTGAAGAAGTCGGTGGCCACCTGCTGATCGGCCGAAGGAGTGCTCGACGCGTCGATAACAATGTCGACGCCGGTCAGCGCCTCATCCAGCCCCGCACCGCTCTCGATGTCGACACCGTTCGCCCGAGAGAACGCAACGACCTCATGCCCACGCTCGACCAGCACATCCACCACGTGCCGCCCCAGCCGCCCGGTCGCCCCGGCCACCGCAATCTTCTTCTGCTCCAACATGATCCACTCCTTCGTCGCTTGTTTTCGCGTTCACAGAGTCGACGAAGCAGCCGAACGAAGTGTGACATCCCCTGGTCAGGAGGTTTCGAGAGTCCCCCGCGGCGCGACCCAGCGATGATTGAGATCGACTACCGCTGCAACGGTTTCGAAATCGGCGTCGTAGTGGAACAGGACAAGGCGGTGTTCTACCGCGAGAACCGACGCGAGCAGGTCGTGGATGCCGACCGCTCGGTGGCGGCCAGACCTTGCGAGTTCGCGCTGAATAGTGAAAGCACTGGCCCAGTGTTCGTCATTGGTCGGCAGATATTCGTAGGCCGCCCGACGACGGAAGCGGATCTGCTCGTATTCGGCAGGGCTACGGGCGCTGTAGAGCGCCTCGGAATCGAGCGGTGCGCACGTGGCGATCAATCCGGCCTCGATCAGCGGTCCGAGCGTGGCCGCCACATCCGGCTGGCGCATTCGAGCCGCCGCGCTGGTGTCGATGAGATAGCGCGCCGTTATCGCCATACGTCGTCGCGCCGATCCTTGTCGGCCATTTCGGCCATGCCGCCGTTGACCAACCATTCGACTTCGCTGGCGCGCGCATGCGCCACCACGGCCGAGTTCAACGCGGCGCGAACAGTATCGGAGACGCCGGCTGTCCCGAGCGCGTCCTGCGCGGACTCGAGTAGCTCGTCGTCGATCTCGATCAGTCGCTTGGTCATCACACAATCCCTCGATATATATTCCCCCATGTCTGAACTATATACCCCGAAAAGGGCGGGTCACAAGGGTTCAGTGGGACAGATTCAGGGCGGTGTGGAGGGTGGCGGCCCACTGGTCGACGATGAGTTTGCGGCGGGCGGAGTCGTCGGTGAGGACGTCGGCGAGTCCTAGGCCGCGGGCCAGATCGAGGGTGGCTTGGACCAGGTGGTGGGTCACGGGGTCGGAGTCGTCCACGCCGAGGGCCTCCACGGCGCGGCGGTGGGAGATGCGGCCGAAGCGGGCTTCCAGGGGGAGGATGCGTTCGCGCAGCGCCGGGTCGGCGGCGGCGTGGGTCCAGACCTGGAGGGCGGCTTTGAAGAAGGGGGTGGTGTAGGACTCGACCAGCCCGGAAACAACTGCGCGCGTGCGGCCTTCGCCCTGGGCGACCGCGTTCACCGCTTCGGCTTCGGCCTTGGCCTGGTCCATGCGGAACTCGAACATGTACTCGAGCGCGGCGGTGATCAGGTCCTCGCGGGTGGGGAAATGGTGTTGGGCCGCGCCGCGCGACACCCCGGCCCGTTCAGCGACCACCGACACGGTAGCCGCTGCCCAGCCGGTTTCGGCCAGGCAGTCGATGGTCGCCTCCAGCAGCCGCTGCCGGGTGGCCCGGCTGCGGTCCTGCTTGGGTTCGTGGGGTGTCGCCATCGGACTATTGTGCCCAGCTGGGCGGACGCTTCTGGAAGAAGGCCGTCATGCCCTCGATCACTTCGGGGGTGCCGAAGAAGCTCGCCGACCGTTTTGCCAGTGTCTCGGCCTCGGCGTCGAACTCGGCGAGCAGCGCCGCGTTGACCAACTTCTTCGACTCCGCCAAGCCCTGCGGAGACCCCTTACGCAGCTCCCCACACAGGCGTTTCACCTCCGCGGCGGCATCGGCGGCCGCGACAGTGATCAGGCCGATTTCCTGCGCCACCGCGGCATCGAACTTCTCGCCGGTGAGGTAGTACCGACTCGCCGCACGCGGGGACAGCCGCGGCAGCAGGGTGAGCGAGATCATGAACGGCGCCATCCCGATGCGTACCTCGGTGAGCGCGAAACTGCTACCCGGCCCGGCGACCACCAGATCGCAGGCCGCGATGATGCCCATGCCACCGGCCCGCACATTGCCGTCGATCTGGGCGAGCACCGGCTTGGGCGAACCGACGATGCCACGCAGCACGTCGATCATGACGCGGATGCGCTCGTCGGCGGCGGTGGCCGGATCGGCCGTCGTCGCCTCCTTGAGATCCGCACCGGCACAGAAGGTGTCGCCGGTGTGCGCGAGCACGATGCCGCGCACCGCTGGATCATCGTTGGCCGCAGTCAGACCGGCAACGAGTTCCCGAACAAGCTTGGACGACAAGGCGTTCCGGTTATGCGGCGAATCAAAGGTCAACGTGGCAAACCCGTCAACAACCTCGTACCTCACATAAGGAACATCAACCGAACTGTCCATCAAACCCTCCTACCAATCCATAAATCCGCCATGACCGCACTCCCAACCCCGCACACCCGACCCATAGGGAGGGTCCGCCGCGAAGCGGCGTAGCGGCCCGGGTCGCGAGTTAGCCGCCGTTGCGTCGAGGCGCAGCCTCTAGTAACGG
>NZ_JBHYRN010000010.1:0-131593 GCF_042749305.1 Nocardia sp. NPDC058705
GCTGGAGGCTGCGCCTCGGACGCAACGGCGGCTAACTCGCGGCCGGGCCGCTACCGCCGCTGCGCGGCGGGACCCTCCTCGAGGTCGGGTCGTGCGGGGTTGGGAGTGTGGGCGCGGCGGCTTCGGGGTGCACTGTGTTGCTGGGAGTGGGGTAGGGGGTGGTTTTTAGCGTGCGGGGTGGGGGAGGGTGGTGATGGTGGATCGGGGTGCAGTAAGTAGGGCGGGTGGGGGTCGGGGTAGGCGGTGTGACGGGGGTCAGTGCACGCCGAGGAGTCGCAGGAGCGCGGTTGTGGTTGCTGCGGCCAGTACGGTGACGAGCAGGGGGGCGCGGCGCCAGGCAAGCACTCCGCCTACGCCGACGCCGGCGGGGAGGGCGATGCCTAGGTGGCCGGAGCCGGTGGGCAGTGTCGCTGTTGCGACGAGCGCCGCCAGCAGGATCAGGGCGCCGGTGTCGAGTAGGTGAATTGCTCTGGGGGACAGGCGTAGTCGGTGACGCATCGCGGGGCCGGTCCAGCGCAGGGCGTAGGTTCCCACGGCCAGGGCCAGCATGGCGGGCAGCAGGTACGGCGCGTTCATGCCCCCACCGCTTCGACGGGCTCGAGGACAGGGGCAGGCGGACGAAGCGCGAACACCAGCCCACCCAGCGCGATCAGCACCGGCAGCCCGGCGGGCACATAAGGCGCGACCACCACCGCCAACCCGGCACCGACCAGCACCGGCCGCAACGTCGCACGATCGCGCAGCGCGGGCAGGATCAGTGCCAGCAGGATCACCGGGAACACCGCGTCCAGGCCGAGCGCGGACGTGTCGGGCACGAGCGAACCGAGTGCGGCACCGAGGGTCGCGCCCAGCGGCCAGCACAGTGCGACACCGATTCCGCAGGCCCAGTACGCTGCGCGTTTGCGTTCCTGATTGCCGGGCGCCGCGGCGAAAGCGACCGACTCGTCATTGAGGACGTGGATGCCGAGAACCCGTTTCCAGCCACTCCCGAACACCTCCGGCGCCGACAATCCGTACGGCAGATGCCGCGCGTTGAGCAGCAGTCCGGCCACCACCGCCGCCAGCGGGCTACCCCCGGCCGCCACGATCCCGAAGAACAGCAGCTCCGATCCACCGGCGAGCACGGTCACCGCCATCACGATCGGCATCCACATCGGGAACCCGGCCGCGATCGTCGACGCACCGTAGGACACCCCGAACAAGCCGACGGCAAAGCACGCCGCGGCTACGGCAGCCACGGTTGTCCGGTCGAGTGTTCGCCAAATCGAACGCATGTTGTTTATATTGAACGCCAGGGGTGGGTAAAGTCAACGCGGTATCGCCAGCCCCCAGGAGGCGCAGATGGACCGGCAGGACCCTGTCGTCGGACCGCCCCAGGCGGTGATCGCGGCCGCGCTTCGACGCGAACGCGCCCGCGCGGGTCTGTCGCTGACCGAAGTCGCCAGCCGGGCCGGCGTCGCGAAATCCACTCTCTCGCAACTGGAATCGGGCACCGGCAATCCCAGCCTGGAAACCCTGTGGGCACTGTGTGTCGCGCTGGAGATGCCGTTCTCGCGGCTGCTCGATCCGCCGCGGCCCAGTGTTCAGGTCATCCGAGCCGACGAGGGCTCGCCCGTTCCGGCGGCAGACGCCGACTATCGAGTGACATTGCTCGCAGCGGGCCAGTCACTGACTCGCTGTGACGTGTACCGCGTCGCGGCCGAACCCGGCCACACCCGCCGCTCGGATCCGCACACGCCCGGCGTCGTCGAACACGTCGTGCTGGCGGCGGGCCGCGCCATGGCGGGCCCGGCCGACGAACCCGTGGAGATGCGTCCCGGCGACTACATCCGCTACCTGGGCGATCTCCCGCACATCTTCGAAGCCCTCGAACCGGGAACCTGGGCGACGATGGTCATCGAAAGCGCCTGAGGGTTATGCGTACCTCCGCCAACGCTGCGGCCGTGCGCGTCTGTGGAACGCTGAGCTTATGCGGCTCCTTCGCCGAGGTACTGCAACCAGATCGGATCCAGGTCGGCGGTGGTGGACAGCAGTCGCCAGTGCGGACCTTTGGGGGAGACCAGTGGATGGCGCAGGTGCCAGCCGAGGTCGGCCAGCATCTTGTCGGCCTTGCGGTGATTGCAGGGGGCGCAGCTGGCGACGCAGTTCTCCCACGAGTGCTCGCCGCCGCGACTGCGGGGGATCACGTGGTCGATGGTTTCGGCTTTGCCGCCGCAGTACCCGCATCGGTAGTGGTCGCGATGCATGAGCGCGGCGCGGGTCATCGGCACGCGGGCGCGGTAGGGCACGCGCACGTAGGTGCGCAGGCGGATGACGGACGGAATCGCGACTTCGGAGCCCGCCGAATGCAGGACCGGGCCTTCGGGATCTTCGTGGACAGCGTCTGCTTTGGCGCAGATCAGCAGCACGACGGCGCGACGCGCGGACAGCGCGGTGAGCGGCTCGTAGGTGGCGTTGAGGAGCAGGACCCGGCGTTTGCGCCATGCGGCGGCGTCGTGGTCTCCGGCGAGATGCAGAGGCGCGGGGATATGCGGCAGGTCGTGATGACCATGTGCGCCCGGATGGGGATCGGACAAGATACGCAGCGGAACAGCCCCCGAGCCACGGTTGTGGACGTCGGCGGGCTGGAGTTGTCGGTGCGTGCGCGCCTCGTGTGAACGGGCGCTCGGTCGCTGCTTCATCTTCTTGACCTCAATTTCATGATTGGCAGGATCATGTGGTATCTGGGGCCGATACTGACCTCAGTTGACCATGGTTCCGGCGGTATTGCACGGCTATTTTTCAAACTTCCGGATGAACTGTGGTTGAAGGGCAGCGCGTTCGTGACCGTGGGGAACGGGGCACAATGGAGCGCGTGAGTACCGGTGAGCAGACAACGACCTCCTTCTACGAAGCCGTGGGCGGCGCGGACACGTTTCGCCGACTGGTGTCGGTGTTCTATCGCGAGGTGGCGGCCGACGAGATCCTGCGTCCGCTGTACCCGGAGGAGGACCTCGGCCCGGCCGAGCGCCGGCTGCGGATGTTCCTCGAACAGTACTGGGGTGGTCCGCGCACCTACTCCGACGAACGCGGGCATCCGCGGCTGCGCATGCGGCACAACCCGTTCGTCATCGGCCCGCTCGAGCGCGACGCGTGGATGCGGTGCATGACGATCGCGGTCGGTGAGATCGAACCCGCGATCCTGGACGACGAGCATCGCAAGGCCCTGCTCGACTACTTCCACATGGCCGCGGCTTCCCTGCAGAATTCGCCGAGCTGATCCCAGGCGTGCACCGCATTCCCGCGGCCTCCCTACAGAACGCCCCGTAGCTGCCTCACCCAGCGTACGGGTGCCCGGTGTTCGCTGATGTCGGGCAGGTAGCCGCCCTGTTTCCCGCCGTTGCGGTCCTTTACCACGATGTTTCGTCACGGCGTGGCGAACGCTGGTTATTTGCGGGATTCGCAGAAAGTCTCGCTCCACAGGATTATCCCGGGCGATCTTTGGCAATATTGCACGTGTGACACAGACACCTGCCTCGCCGGTGCCGGGGGAAGCAAGCACCGCTCCGTGGTGGAAAACCGCCGTGTTCTATCAGGTCTATCCGCGTTCGTTCGCCGACTCCGATGGTGACGGTGTCGGCGATCTGGGCGGGGTCCGCGAGAAGATGGGGTACCTGGAGCTATTGGGTGTAGACGCACTGTGGATCTGTCCGGTGATGCGTTCACCGCAGGCCGACGGCGGCTACGACGTGTCCGATCCACGCGATATCGACCCGCTCTTCGGCGGGCTGGGGGCGCTGGACGAGTTGATCGCCGAGGCACACGACCGCGAGATCAAAGTGACGATGGATCTGGTGCCCAACCACACCAGCATCGAACACGCGTGGTTCACCGAGGCATTGGAAGCCGCGCCGGGCAGCCCCGAACGCGCCCGCTACATCTTCCGCGACGGTCGCGGCAAGGACGGGGCGCAACCGCCCAACAACTGGCCGAGCATCTTCGGCGGCCCCGCCTGGACCAGGATCACCGAGCCCGACGGCAAGCCGGGGCAGTGGTACCTGCACATCTTCGCGCCCGAACAACCCGACCTGAACTGGGACAACCCCGAGGTCGCCGACGATTTCGAGAAGACCCTGCGCTTCTGGCTCGACCGTGGCGTCGACGGTTTCCGCCTCGACGTCGCACACGGCATGGCCAAGCCCGATGGCCTGCCGGACATGGACAAGGTCGAGACCAAGATGCTCGTCCACGACGACGACGATCCCCGCTTCAACAACCCGGGCGTGCACGCCATCCACCGCCGCATCCGCACGGTGATGAACGACTATCCGGACGCGGTGTCGATCGGCGAGGTGTGGGTCGACGACAACCTCCGCTTCGGCGAATACGTCCGCCCCGACGAACTGCACCTGGCATTCAACTTCCGCCTCGCCGAAACCCCCTTCACCGCCCAGGGTGTGCACGACGCGATCACGCACTCGCTCGACGCCGTCGCCGACGCGGGCGCGCCACCCACCTGGACGCTGTCCAACCACGACATCGAACGCGAAGTGACCCGCTACGGCGGCGGTAAGACCGGCGTCGCGCGGGCGCGGGCGATGATGCTGGTCGAACTCGCCCTGCCCGGTGCGGTGTTCATCTACAACGGCGCCGAACTGGGTCTGCCCAACGTCGACGACCTGCCCGACGAGGTCCTGCAAGACCCCGTCTGGGAGCGCACGGGTCACAAGGAACGCGGCCGTGACGGGTGCCGGGTCCCGATGCCGTGGGAGGGCGCGGCCACCCCATTCGGTTTCACCGAGGGCAAGCCGTGGCTGCCGATCCCGGCCGACTGGGCCGATCGCACCGTCGAAGCGCAACTGGAAACACTGCACTCGACGTTGTCGCTGTACCGCTTGGCGATCGACCTGCGCGCCACTCGGCCGGAGTTCGCAGGCCAGACGATCGAGTGGTACGGCAGTCCCGACGGTTGCCTCGCCTTCCGTCGTCCGGGCGGGCTGACCTGCGTACTCAACGCCTCCGACGGTGCGATCCAGTTGCCGCCGGGGGAGGTGCTGCTGTCGAGTGCGCCGGTCGTCGACGACCGGTTGGCGCCGAACGCGGCGGCCTGGCTGGTGTGACACGCGGCCAAGGGGCAGCCGGAGGATGAACTACTACACAGCATCGTCTACCGTTGGAGCGTGAGCATTCTCGAGACAGTGCTGATCTTCGTCGGCATCCCGGCCGCGATCTACTTCGCGATCGCGGGTTTGTCCTATCTCGGTAAGCCATTCCCCGGTGAGAAGCCGGCCCACTTCGCACTCGGGCAGAAGTGGACCCACCGGCCGGTGCTGTGGAGTGCTACCGATGAGGTGACCGCTGCGGCGGGTCACCACACCGCCGAGCCGCATGGCAGTCATGCGGCTCTCGAAACCGCGCATGCGGAGCTGATCGGAGGCCGGGCAAGTGGCAAGTTCTAATTGGCCCGCGGTGGTCGAAGCCGACCTGCCGCACGGGTCCGTCCTCACCAGCAGCGGCCGGGTTTCCGGGGTGCACGAGCCCGGCACCGTGTTCGACGAGGTGCCGTTCACCGATCACGAGCGCATCTCCCTCGACAACGCGCTCACCGAGGCGACTCGGGCCACCAAGGTCCGCTTCAACATCTACCTCGGTGACCTCGGTTCCGATCCGGCGGCCGGTGCCGACGCGATCCTGCCGAACACCCCGGAGTCGGCCGATTCGGTGCTCATCGCCGTGTCCCCGAACCAGGGCGCGATCGAGGTCCGCTCCGGTGCGAACGTGGCCGAGCGCGCCAACGACCGCATCTGCCAGCTCGGCGTCACCGCCGCCCTCGCCTCGTTCCGTCAGGGCAACCTGATCGACGGCCTGATCTCGGCCACCCGCGTGATGGCCGCCGCGATCGGTCGCTAGTCCTCTTCGCTGCCGAACGGCGCGTTCACCTCACCAGGTGAACGCGCCGTTCGTGTTTTGGCGGACCTGGTGTGCGACCGGGCTTTTCCTCGATCTCGAAGTTTTTCCCGATGCGGGAATCAACGTTCCTATCTAACCGTTAAACGCTTGATGAAAGGTTAACCCGTCTGACTCGTCGACATGAGGAGATCCATCATGAGCCACACCCGCCACAACGCCGTCGAGATCCAGGGGCACTCCGTCTTCTATCGCGAGGCCGGGGACCCGACCAAGCCGACTATCGTTCTCCTGCACGGGTTTCCCACCAGCTCGGCGATGTTCCGCAATCTGATTCCCGCCCTCGCCGCGGACTACCACGTGATCGCTCCCGATCACCTCGGCTTCGGCCGGTCCGCCATGCCGCCGGTCGACGAATTCGACTACACCTTCGAAAGACTCACCGAGATCACCCTGGAACTGCTCGACACCCTCGGTGTCGACCGGTTCGCGATCTACATCCAGGACTACGGCGCGCCCATCGGCCTGCGCATCGCCTCGCGCAACCCCGAGCGGGTCAGCGCGATCGTCACCCAGAGCGGCAATGCCTACACCGAAGGATTCACCCCGTTCTGGGAGCCGCTGTTCGCCCACGCCGACGACCGGGCCGCGCACGAACCGCAGATGCGCGCACTGTATGAGCTCGAGGCGACGAAATGGCAGTACACGCACGGTGTTCCGGCCGAGCGGCTGGCCTTCGTCAGCCCCGACACCTGGACCCTGGACCAGGCCTACCTCGACCGCCCTGGCAACAAGGAGATCCAGCTGGAACTGTTCGCCGACTACAAGTACAACCTCGACCGCTACCCCGAGTTCCAGAAGTACTTCGCCGAATACCAGCCGCCGACGCTGATCGCCTGGGGTGAGCACGACGAGATCTTCGGCCCCGACGGTGCCCGCGCCTACCTGCGCGACCTGCCCGACGCCGAACTGCACCTGCTCGACGCGGGCCACTTCGCGCTGGAGACGCACGGACCCGAGATCGCCGCGCTGATCCGCGATTTCCTCGGCAGGGTGTCGAGCTGAGTCCGGCGGACGGTTGGGCATCATGGGGTGCCCAGCCGTCCGGGCGGCATCGAGTAACCTGGTCGGCGGTCTGTCGGCCGTCGGCGTAATGGGGGAAACTTGTACGGACGTACCGCTCGGGTGCTCGTGGTGGCCTGCCTGGCGCTGACTGCCGCGGCCTGCGCCGACGACAGCAAGCCCGTCGAGTTCGCCTCGGCCGCACCCCTTTCCGACTTCTACAATCCCAGCGCGGATTCGATCCCGGGACCGCGTGGTTCGGTGATCCGGTCCCAGCCGCTCACCGGTGGCCACGCCGTGTCGGGGGCTCGTAACTACCTCACGCTGTATCGATCGGTGGACGCGCAGGAGAAGCCGGTCGCGGTGTCGGGGACCCTTGCGGTGCCCGAAGGTGTTGCGCCCGCGGGTGGTTGGCCGCTGATCTCCTGGGGGCCGGGAAGCACCGGGGTCGCCGATGTGTGCGCGGCGTCGCGGTCGGAGGGTTCCACGCCGAGCCGGGATGAGCAGGCCCGCTGGGTGGCCAAGGGTTACGCCGTCGCCAGGACCGACTACCAGGGCTTGGGCACGCCGGGCAATCACGGCTACCTGATCGGTGAGACCGAACATCGCGCGATGGCCGATATCGCCACGGCCGCACGGGAAGTCGACAAATCCGTCGGCTCGCGCTGGGTGGCGATGGGGCACTCGCAGGGCGGCCACGCGGCCTTGTTCGCCGCCGCCGACTCCGCGGGCTGGGCGCCCGCCTCACCACTGCTCGGCGCCATCGCGCTCGCGCCCGCCTCGCATCTGGGCGAACAGGTCCGCATGGCGAAGTGGGCGGCGTCGAACCCGCTGGGCAAGCTCGGCACGGGCGACATCGCGATCTACCTGCCGCTGCTGGTGCGCGGCGCCCAGACGATCACCGATGTCGACCCCCGTCGTTTCCTCACCGACCGCGCGGTGTCGCTGCTCCCGAAGGCCGACACCGAATGCACCGGTGGCCTGCGCGACCAGTGGGGCGGCCTGTCGGCGAAGGACGTCTTCACCACCGACGGCGACCTCTCGGGGCTGCTGCGAGTCCTCGACGACAACGACCCCGGCGGCCTCCACTTCACAGTGCCTGTCCTGGTTCTGCAGGGTCGCTCCGACCTCACCGTCCCACTGGCGTCGACCGATGCGATGGTCCGCGAACAGCAGGGACGCGGCGAATCGGTCGACTACCGCAAGTACGACGACGTCGACCACAGCCACATCGTGTCGGCATCTTTCGCGGACGCCCTCAGCTGGGCCGACGCCCGCTTCGGTATCACGCGGTAATTCGCACATCGGTCCGCGGTTACGCCCAGAGCAGAAGAGGCGGGTGTTTCGGCGCTGACGTCCCTACGCTCGGAGTATGGGCGAGCACAACGGGTTGCGGGTGATTCCTGGCGGACGCGGCGAACGGCAGTCGCGGCCGGAACCACTCTGGCGTGAGGCGCTGGGCGAACGGTTGCGGGCCCTGCGCCTGGAGCAGCGCGCCACGCTCGTCGACACCGCGGGTCGCGCGGGGATCTCGCCGCAGTATCTGTCCGAGGTCGAGCGTGGGCGCAAGGAACCGTCGAGCGAGATGATCGCGGCGCTGGCCGGTGCGCTCGGTACCTCATTGGGCGAACTCGTGGCCCAGGTGGCCGAATCGATGCGCCGACACGCACTCGTGCCGACCGTCGCGGTGGTGCTCGGTGGCCGACGCCAGATCGCGCCCTCCCACGGTGCCCCGATGTCGATCGCACCCAACGCCGTGTTGATGGCCGCCTGACTCATCAGCCGATCAAGATCAACAGGCTCTGGTGGTTTTCCTTCTCGGGCGATACCGCCATGGTTGCCTGGTGATCAACCGTCCAACGTCACATCGGCGGCGGCGATCTGGCTGCGGAGTAGGTCGACGATCGCGCTGATCGGGAGTTCGGGGTCGATCGCGCGCTGCACGCCGAGGCCGATGCCGAGCGAGAGCAGTTGCAGCGCACTGTCTTCGGCTGACATCGGCAGCTTCAAGCCGAGCTGATCCGCCTGGGTCTGGATCACCGTGGCCAGCATCGCGGTGAGGGTGCTTCGGCGTTCGGCGAGTTCGGTGCGCACCTCGGGCATGTGCCGGGTGCTCGTCGCGAACTCGACCTCGAGCGCGGTCCAGCCGACATCGCCGATGTTCTCGTCGGCCCACCGCGCGAAACCGTCGATCCGCTCGGCCATGGTGTCGTGCGCCAGCATCGCGTCGACGAGCGACTGGGCCCGCTCCACATGCACGACGTCGAGCACGGCCAGGCCCAATTCGTGCTTGGTTGCGAAGTTGGAGTACACCGCGCCCTTGGAGAATCCGGCCTCGGTGGCCACCTTCTCCAGTGAGGTCACGTTGTAGCCGTCGGCCATGAACAACCGCTTCGCGGTCTCGACCAGCCGTTCACGAGTGAGTGCGTGTGACTCCTTGCGCGTCATCCTGGCCATATGCGGGAGTTTAGCAAAATGGGCTACCGCCGGAATTCGAATACCGTTAGTATTCGAATCATGACAACACGACGCGGTCTCGCCATCGGTTGCGGCGGCCTGCTCGGCTTCGCCTGGACCGCTGTTGCCCTCGACGCCGTCGAACGCGCCATGAACTGGGATGTGCGCACCGCCGATGTCCTGATCGGCACATCGGCCGGCGCGGAGATCGTGGCCGCACTCGGTTCCGGCCGGACGCCGATCGACCTGCTCGCCGCCCTCGACGCCACCCCCGGCGCCGACGCGGTGCTCGCGCAACACGTGGCGGTGGACCCGGGCAAGCTGCCGCCGCTGCCCGGCCTCGGCCTACCGGGGCCCGGCCTGATCGGCGCCGGTGTGCGCGCTGGGTCGCCCTACACCGCGCTGGCCGGCCTCCTACCCCGCGGTCGCGGCGACGCCGGATGGCTGCGCGCCTACGGCCGAGCCCTGGCAGGCGCCGACGACTGGGTGAGCCACCCTGCCACTTGGCTGGTCGCCGCCGACGCCTCCACTGGTGCGCGGACCGCGTTCGGTGCGCAGGGCGAAACACCCGCCGACTTGGGCGAGGCAATCGCCGCGTCATGGGCGATCCCCGGCTGGTTCCCGCCTGTGCGGATCGGCGGGCGGTCCTACGTCGACGGCGGGTCGGTGTCGTCGGTGTCGGCTGATCTGCTCCTGCCGCTCGAACTCGACGAGGTGGTGATCATCGCGCCGATGACCTCGGCGGGTGGCGCACCGGCGACCGGCCTGGACCGCGTCGAGCGGCTGCTCCGCGCGCAGATGACCCGCGGCCTCGACCGCGAAGTGGCCTTGCTGCGGGCCGCGGGTACGCGCGTGATCCGGATCGAACCGGGCCCCGGTGAACTCGCCGCGATGGGCCCGAACTTCATGGACTCCGCTCGCCGACCGGCCACCCTGGCTGCCGCTCGGCGAGACGTCCCAGCCCGGCTCGCCGAGGCGATCCGCACCGCCCACCGCGAATTCGCATGATCGGCGGCCGGCGACCGACCAGTTGCGCCGGCACCGTTCCACCTGCATCGCTCGAAGGAGAAATCTGATGACCCAGCACCACGAAGTAGTCGTGATCGGTGGCGGGATCTCCGGCATCTGCGCCGCGATCAAGCTGGTCGAGGCCGGCGTCGATGACGTGGTGATCGTGGAGAAGGCCGAAACATTCGGTGGCACTTGGCGTGCCAACACCTATCCCGGCTGCGCGTGCGATGTACCGTCCGGCCTGTACTCGTTCTCCTTCGCGCCCAACAGCGAATGGTCGCGACTGTTCGCGACCCAGCCCGAGATCCTCGACTATGTCGACACGGTCGCCCGCGAGCACGGGCTGGCCGAACGCACCCGCTTCGGAGTAGCGGTACTCGGCAGCCGGTGGGACAGCGCCGAGAACCTCTGGCGGATCGAGACCAGCGAGGGTGAGCTGACGGCGCGCTTCGTCGTCTCGGCCGCAGGCCCGTGGAACGAACCGAACCTTCCTTCGATCCCCGGCCTTGCCGAATTCCCCGGCGAGGTCTTCCATTCCGCGCGCTGGAATCACGACTACGACCTGCGCGGCAAGCGGGTCGCGGTGGTCGGTTCCGGTGCGTCGGCGGTGCAGTTCGTGCCCGCGATCGTGCCCGACGTCGCGCGACTGCACCTGTTCCAGCGCACCGCCCAATGGGTGCTGCCGAAGCTCGATCATCGCGTACCCGGCTTCGAGAAGCGGGTGATGCGACGATTCCCCTTCGCGCACAAGGCATTGCGCTCGATCGAGTACGGCATGATGGAAGGTCTCGGCGTCGCGTTCCGGCACCCGAGGCCGCTGATGCAGACCGTGCAGGCCGTCGGTTCGGCGTATCTGCGTGCGGTGGTGCGTGATCCGGCACTGCGGGCGAAACTCACCCCGGACTATCTGCTCGGCTGCAAGCGAATCCTGTTCTCCAACAGCTACCTTCAGTCGCTGACCCGCGCCAACGTCGACGTGCACGCCACCGGGGTCACCGAATTTCGCGGCAACACCGTGGTCGGCGCCGACGGCACCACCGCCGAGGTCGACGCCGTCATCCTCGGCACCGGCTTCCACATCCTCGACACCCCGCTGGCCGAGATCGTGCGCGGCGCCGACGGCCGGACGCTGGCCGAGCACTGGAACGGCTCGCCCGAGGCCTATCTCGGCACCGTCACCACCGGTTTCCCCAACGCCTTCACCGTGCTCGGCCCCAGCCTCGGCACCGGTCATTCGTCGGCGTTCGCCATTCTCGAAGCCCAGGTCGCCTTCCTCGTCTCGGCGATCGAGAAGGCCCGCCGCGTGGGCTGGGCGGCGCTGGATGTGCGTCCCGAGGTGCAGGCGCGCTACGTCGACCAGGTGCAGGCCGCACTGGCCGGCACCGTCTACAACGCGGGCGGCTGCCACAGCTATTACATGGATGCCAACGGCCGCAACAGTTTCAGCTGGCCATGGTCCACCGGCGAACTCACCACCCGCGTCGCCACCTTCGACCCGACCGACTTCACCATCACCCACGCGCCGGTGCCCGCATGAGCCCCGACACCACGCGAGTTGCCCGCACGCAGGGCGCATCATCCATCAGCGTGAACGTTCGACGAGAGGCCACGATATGAGCTACCCACGGATCGACCTCGAAGGCGCCACCATCGCGATCACCGGCGCCGCCCGCGGCATCGGACTCGCCACCGCCAAAGCTTTCATCGAGGCCGGCGCGTACGTCGCACTCGGTGACCTCGACGAAGCGCTGGCCGTGCAGGCCGCCGCCGACCTCGGCGAGCACGCGATGGGCCATGCCCTCGACGTCACCGACAAGACCTCCTACGCAACGTTTCTCGACGCGACCGCGCAGTGGCGCGGCCCGCTGGACGTGCTGGTGAACAACGCGGGCGTGATGCCCAACGGCCCGTTCCTCGACCAGTCCGACCGCATCGACCAACTCACCATGGACGTCAACGTCTACGGCGTCATCCACGGCATGCGGTTGGCACTGCCGGGCATGGTCGAGCGCGGCTACGGCCACGTCGTGAACATCGCCTCGCTGGCAGGCAAGTTCCCGCTCAAAGGTCTCGCCGTCTACAACGCCAGCAAGTTCGCGGTGGTCGGTCTGACCGCGGCCACCCGGCTGGAGATGGACGCCACCGGGGTGAGCGTGAGTGCAGTGCTGCCGTCGGCGGTGCGCACCGAGCTCAGCTCAGGCATCGACTACGGCATCCTGCCCGCCGTCGACCCGGAGGACATCGCCGCCGCCGTGGTCCGCACGGTCAAGACCCGTGCGGCCGAAACGGCGGTCCCCGGGTATGTCGGCGCGCTGGCGAATGCCGTGGGGTTGGTCCCGGAGTCGGTGATGCGCGCTGTCCGCAAGGCCGCCCACGACGACGCCGCCATCACCCGGGTGGACGACGATGTCCGCCGGGTCTACCTGGACCGCATCGAAAAGCAGTGAGTGCCGACGCCGCCTCGGTGCAGTCTCCGTCAGAGCGGCTGGTGCACGGAGTCCGGCGCTCGGACCGTACCGCCACGCTGGACGGTCACTCTTCGGCGATTCGGTCGATATTCGGACCGATCCGGGGTGGAAATGTCCGTCCAGCGTGGTCTCGTAGCTCGGCCGATCACTCGCGTTCGTGCAGAACTCGGTCGACCAGGCCGTAGTCGAGCGCGGTGTCGGCGGTGAAGACGCGGTCGCGGTCGGTGTCGCGGCGCAGAGTTTCCGGGGTCTGACCGGTGTGCTTGGCCAGGATCGCCTCGATCGCCGCACGCATGCGGACGATCTCGTCGGCCTGCAGGATCAGGTCCGGGATGGTGCCCTGACCGCGAGTCGCGGGCTGGTGCAACACGATTCGCGTGTGTGGGAGCATCGCGCGATGGCCGGGTGCGCCGCCCGCGAGCAGGACCGCACCGACCGCGATCGCCTGGCCGACGCAGGTGGTGTGCACGGGGGCCGTGATGAATCGCATGGTGTCGTAGACGGCGAGCATGGCGGAGAGGTCGCCGCCCTCGCAGTTGATGTAGAGGCTGATCGCCTGGCCGGGGCTGTCGGATTCCAGGTGCAGGAGTTGGGCGATGAGGGCGTTGGCGACGCCGGAGTCGATGGGGGTGCCCAGGTAGACGATGCGCTCGCTGAGCAGGTGTGAGTAGATGTCGGTGATCCGCTCACCGCCGCCGCGGTGCTGGGACACCACATTCGGGATCGTGTAGGTCATGCGCTGGCCTTCCTGAGGTAGCTGAACGACGTGGAGTACGGGAGGTCCGCTGCGGCGAGTCCGCCACCGAACGGCACCGAGGCGACGATGCCCACCCCGCGCTGTGGGCCCTGCTCGCGGTCTGTGGCAGCGAGTACCTTGCGCGTCAGCGACGGGAACCTGTGTGCGGCAGTGTTTCTCATGTGGTGATCCCGATGCGGTGGCGGTTCGGGATGACCTGGTCGAACGATTCGACGATGTGGTCGATGAACCCGTAGTCGAGGGCTTGGGGTGCGGTGAACCAGCGGTCGTGCAGGGAGTCCTCGTAGATGCGGTCGAAGGGTTGGCCGGTGTCGGCGGCGATGAGGCCGAGCACGGTGTCGACGGTGTGGCGCAGGTCGTCGGCCTGTACTTCCACTTCTACTGCGCTGCCGCCGATTCCCGCTGAACCCTGGTGCATGAGGACGCGGGCGTGCGGTAGGGCGTACCGCTTGCCGGGGGTGCCCGAGGACAGTAGGAATTGTCCTGCGCTGCACGCCAATCCGAGTGCCAGGGTGGATACTTCGCAGGGGACGAGTCGCATCACGTCGCGGATCGCCAGCATCGAGGGGACGGAACCGCCGGGGGAGTGGATCCACAGGGAGATTCCGGCTTCGGGGCTCTGGGCGCCGAGGGTGAGTAGTTGGGTGATCAGCAGGGTGCCGTTGTCGTCGTCGAGGGGGCCGTCGAGGACGAGGATGCGGCGGGCGAACAGTTGCTCGCGGGTTCGCCAGGTGAACATCGGGGGTTTTTCGTCGTGTGCCATGAGTCCACGGTGCCTCGCGCGCAGAAGGTTTCGCCGCCGATGCTGCCGTCAGCGGATCTGCTCACAGCAGCGAGCCGACTTACCGCCGTCGCCGGTCCCGGACACGACGAGAGCCCGGCGTGCGAAACCGCACTACCGGGCTCTCGGAGTCGAACTACTTACTTCGCGTCGAATTCTCTTGCGCGGAGGGAGCGTTCGATGCCTGCTCGGCCTTCGGAGACCAGGCGGTAGAGGGCGGGTGGGTGGTTGCCTGCGAGGAAGTCGTCGGCTTTGGTTACTGCTTCTTCGGTGATCGCCCAGTGGGGGTAGAGGCCGATGACGACGGTTTGGGCTACTTCACTCGAGCGGCGGTCCCAGACGGCGGGGATCTCGGCGAAGTACTTGTCCACGTAGGGGGCGAGCAGGTCGCCCTGGCCTGCGGGGGCGAAGCCGCCGACGATGGCGCGGGCGGTGATGTTGGGGACCGAGTCGTCGCCCATCACGGTGTTCCAGGCCTGTGCCTTGACCTCGGCGATCGGGCGTGCGGTGGCGGCGGTGGCCGCCTGGCGCTTGCCTGCCGCGGTCGGGTCGGCCTGCAGTTCGGCGTCGATGGTGGGGGTTTCGATGCCGTCGGCGTCGATCCGGCCGCCCGCTGCGAGGGCGGTGACGACGCGCCAGCGCAGGTCGGTGTCGATGGTGAGCCCGGCCAGACCGGCTGCGGTGGGGTCGCCGTCGAGCAGCTGGGCCAGCACGTCGAGGTGGCGTGCTTCCAGCTTCGACCCGGTCAGCGCGTTGACGAAGGCCAGCTGGTAGTCCGAACCGGCCTCGGCGGCGCGAGCCAGTTCGAGCAGCCGGTCGGCGTAGGCCGGCCAGCCTTCCTGGTCGGCCCACGCCGGGTCGGCGTAGCTCGAGATGGCGGTGGCGGCCTGCATGAGCAGGCGCTGCACCACCCCGATCTCGGATTCGGAGCCGATCCCGCGCTGCACGAGTGCCACGAAATCGCGGGCCTTCATCTCGGCCTGCCGGGTCATCTCCCAGGCTGCCGACCAGGCCAGGGTGCGCGGCAGCGAGTCGGCGATGTCACCGACGCGCTGCACGACCACGTCGAGGGAATCGGGGTCGAGACGCAGCGAGCAGTAGGTGAGGTCGTCGTCGTTGACCAGCACCAGCGCACCGCGCGGCACGCCGACCAGTTCGGGTACCTCGGTGCGCCCGGCGGCGTCGAGGTCGAGCTCGACTCGCTTGGTGCGCACCAACTTTCCGTCGACATCGTCGTAGACGCCGATCGCGATCCGGTGCACCCGATACTCGCCCGCACCGGGCGCCGCGCCTTCCTGCACGACCGCGAAGTTCGCGAAGGTGCCGTCGGCAGCGACGGTGAAATCGGGGCGCAGGATATTGAGCCCGGTGGTCTTGAGCCACTGCGCGCCCCAGTCGGACAGGTCACGCCCCGACGCCTTCTCCAGCGCGGCCAGCAGATCGTCGAAAGTGGCGTTGCCGTAAGCATGTTCGGCGAAGTAGTCGCGCAGTCCGGCCAGGAACGGCTGCAGCCCCACGTAAGCCACGAGCTGCTTGAGCACCGAAGCACCCTTGGCGTAGGTGATTCCGTCGAAGTTGACCTCCACCGCGTGCAGGTCGGGGATGTCGGCGGCGATCGGGTGGGTCGAGGGCAGCTGGTCCTGGCGGTAGGCCCAGGACTTCTCCACATTCGCGAAAGTGGTCCAGGCACTGGTGTATTCGGTGGCTTCGGCCTGGCACAGCACCGAGGCGAAGGTCGCGAACGACTCGTTCAACCACAGGTCGTCCCACCACTTCATGGTGACCAGGTCGCCGAACCACATGTGCGCCATCTCGTGCAGCACGGTCTCGGCACGACGCTCATACGACGCGCGGGTCACCTTGGACCGGAACACGTAGTCCTCGAGGAAGGTGACCGCGCCCGCGTTCTCCATCGCGCCCGCGTTGAACTCGGGCACGAACAGCTGGTCGTACTTGCCGAACGCGTACGGCACACCGAAGTTGTTGTGGTAGAACTCGAAACCCTGCTTGGTCTCGGTGAACAGCCGCTCGGCGTCCATGTACTCGGCCAGCGACGCACGGCAGTACAGGCCAAGGGGGATCTCACCGCTGGCATCGCTGAACGTGTCGGACCACTTCGCGTACGGTCCCGCGATCATGGCGACCAGGTAGGTGCTCATCCGCGGCGTGGTGGCGAAGGTGTGGCGCACGACGGCGCCGACCTTGTGCTGCTCGATATCGGCACCGTTGGAGATGACCGCCCAGTCCTCGGGCGCGGTGGCGACGATGTCGAAGGTGGCCTTGAGATCGGGCTGATCGAAGCAGGCGAACATCCGCTTGGCATCGGCGGTCTCGAACTGCGAGTACAGGTACACATTGTCGTCGGTCGGATCGACGAACCGGTGCAGGCCCTCGCCGGTGTGCGAGTACTCGCAGTCGGCCTCGACGACAAGTTCGTTGTTCTCGGCCAGCTCCGGCAGCGCGATCCCGGTCGACTCGTCATAACCACTCACGTCGAGGGCCACCCCGTTGAGCACCGCCGACCGCACCCGCGCGGCCACCAGATCGATGTAGGTACTCGCCCCGGCAGTGGCGGTAAAGGCGACCGTGGTCTTGGATCCGAACGTGTCCGACACCTCGGACCCGGCACCGCGCGGCTGATCGGTGAGGTCGAGTTCGATCCGGTAGTTCCGCACGGCCACCACGGCCGCGCGTTCGACCGCCTGGTCGCGGGTGAGATTCGGGGCAGACATTGATCTCCTTCGTCGTCGACGAACACGGCACGGTAGTTCGCCGTCCACAATGCCACTTGCGGTCGCCGCCCGCTCCCGAGTTTCGGCCCGGCTCGAGCGTGCGGGGTGCGAGTGGCCGATGCGATGGGGTCCCGGCCGCGCGAGCCGGGCGCGACTTCGGCGAAGGCCCCGGCACACGGCGGCGCCTCGACCCGGTGGCCGCGATCCGGTCATGACCGCGACACCGGGAATGTGACCGGTCCCGCGTCGCGGTGACCAGGAATGATCGCGCGCCCGGCGCGGTCGGTAGAGTCCTACATACTCAGTATGTAGGCACTCACCAGGAGGTTCGACGTTGAAGCACGTGCACGCGGGGAAAGTCCGTGACCTCTATGAGGACGGCGATACCCTGCTGCTCGTCGCGTCGGACCGGGTTTCGGTGTATGACGTGGTGCTGCCGACGCCGATTCCGGACAAGGGCGCGCTGCTGACGCAGTTGTCGAACTGGTGGTTCGAGTACTTCACCGGGATCCCGAATCATGTGGTCTCGGCGACCGATGTGCCCGCGGAGTTCGCCGGGCGTGGGATTCGGGTGAAGCCGTTGAAGATGCTGCAGGTCGAGTGCATCGCGCGCGGGTATCTCACGGGCTCCGGTCTCAAGGAGTACCAGCGGTCGGGGACCGTGTCGGGGATCGCGCTGCCTGCGGGTCTGCGCGACGGGGACAAGCTGCCCGAGCCTACTTTCACGCCGTCGACGAAGGCTTCCGAGGGGCACGACGAGGCGATCAGTTTCGCCGATGTGGTGAACCAGGAGGGCCGTGAGGTCGCGGAGAAGCTGCGCGATCTGACCCTCGAGATCTACTCGCGTGGGGCCGAGCATGCTGCGAAGGCAGGTGTGATCGTCGCCGATACGAAGGTCGAATTCGGTTGGGACGGTGATGTTCTCACCCTCGGTGACGAGGTGCTGACCTCGGATTCCTCGCGGTTCTGGCCTGCCGACGAGTGGGAGCCGGGTCGCGCCCAGCGGTCGTTCGACAAGCAGTTCGTGCGCGACTGGTCGACTTCGACCGGCTGGAACAAGGAATACCCGGGCCCCGAGATCCCGGCTGACGTCGTCGAAGGAACTCGCCGCAAGTACGAAGAGGCTTACGAGCGGATCACCGGCCAGAAGTGGGCGGGGACGCAGGCTTGATCGGATGCGGCGCAGGCGATAAGTTCCGGTGCCGCAACATCTTTGACGCAAGGTCACGCCGCGCTTATCCGGGTACAGAAGGTCTCTTCGACGGCTGATCTTCGTCAGTGCACGGGCGCGTCTACGCCTTTGACTGCGCAGATGTGCGTCATGTTCTCCCTACCCCAGGCGCCGAGGGCGGCCAGCGCCGCGTTGAGTGAGACTCCGCGGTCGGTGAGCGAGTACTCGACCTTCGGAGGCACCTGCGCGTAAACCTCGCGGCTGATGATCCCGTCGTGTTCGAGCTCGCGTAGCTGCTGGATCAGCATCTTCTCGGTAACGCCCGGGATCAGGCGTTTCAGGTCGCCGAAGCGCTGGGTGCCGGTGGACAGAGCCCACAGGATCAGGGCTTTCCACTTGCCGCCGACGACGTCGAGAGCGGCGTCGAGTTCGCAGGAATATGGGCGCTCGCGTTGCTTCATGCTCGCCTTACTTACCTTTTGGTGGGTATTGCACTTCATAGTCGGTACTTGTCCAGTGTAGCGCAACAGGTGATTCTAGGAGGGCGTTGCTGATCGGCGGCGCAGAGCTTCGGAACTAGGAGAAAAATGGTCAACCAAGCTGCGGCACAGCATGTTTCGGTTATCGGACTCGGAGTGATGGGTACCGCACTGGCGAAGGCACTGCTGGCCGGTGGCCACGAGGTGACGGTATGGAACCGCACTGCGGCGCGGGCTGAAGCGCTGGTTTCCGATGGTGCGAAGGTCGCGGCGAATTCCGCCGAGGCGATGGCGGCGGGGGATCTGGTCGTCCTATGCGTGCTCGATGATGCCGCGGTACGGGAACATCTCGAGCCCGCCGCGGACCAGGTGCGCGGGAAGGTGGTGGTCAACCTGACCACCACCTCGCCCGAGCAGGCACGTTCGCTGGGACGCTGGGCTGAGGCGAACGAGGTCGAATTGATCGACGGCGGCATCATGGCGGTGCCCGAAATGATCGGCGGACCTGAGGCTTTCGTGCTCTACAGCGGTGCGACCGGCGGATTCGAGCGATTCCGCGCGGTACTGGAGTTGTTCGGTCGCGCCGAATTCGTCGGCGAAGACCTCGGCGCCGCCGCTATGTACGACGTGTCGATCCTGGGTGCCATGTACGCCATGTTCGCCGCGTTCCGCCAGGGCGGCACGATGGTGCGTTCCATCGGTGGCTCAGCAGCACGACTGTCCGAGTTGACGGCGCCGTTCCTCCAGTCGGTGGCGGCCTTGCTCGAGGGGTTTGCCCCTGGCGTCGACAACCCGGCGGACTATGTACAGCCGCAGAGCGACGAGTTCACCGCCGCCGCCATCGACCTGATCGACAAGTCCGCCGCCGAGTCCGGCAACCCCACCGAGCTTTACGGCGTGCTGCGCCGCGCGCTCGTCGGCTTGTGACCGAGAGTTCGACCGGCGTAATCGCACAAAACGGCGTCCGAGAATCAGTTTTCTGATTCTTTCGCGCCGAATTGTGTGATTACGCCGGACTGTGACACGGTCGGCCTGGCTCGGGAGGTGCACCCGAGCGCGCAGTGACCGGCCAGGGGCCACTGCGCGTCGACGGGGGTCAGGCCGTGACGAGGTCGACGGCGAGCAACTCGTCGACGAAGGCCTCGGCTTTCGCGTCGAACGCGGCGTAGTGGGCGGTGCGCGCGTCACCGCTGATCGCCTCGCCGATCACGAGATTGCCCTCGGCGTCGATACTTTGGGGCTGCTCCTCGGCATCGGGGAGCAGGCCGACCCGGGAATTCGTGATGCCCGCGTATTCGGCCAGGCCCACGTTGAGCTGGGCCTCCAGCAGCTGCTGCATGCCGGGGATGATCTCGTCATCCGCTGTCGCTCCGGCCAATCCGAGCCAGAGGATGCGCTTGCCCGCCAGCCGGGGCTTGCTGCGGCCGTAGGCGAAACCGTAGTTCCAGACGCTGTCGATCCAACCCTTGAGCAGCGCGGGCACGCTCTGCCAATAGACCGGGAACACCACGACCATGACGTCGGCGGCCAGCATGCGCCGCATGTGCGCCTCGACCGTGGGGGAGTAGACCTTGTCGCGATTGCCCCAGTCGGGCTGGTCGGCCACGGTCATGCGTGGGTCGAAGTTCTCGGCGTGCAGGTCGAGGAAGTCGATCGCGTAGCCGGCGGCGGTGAGCCGGTCGGCGGCCCGGCGGGCGATGTGGGCCGACAGTGAATCGGCGCGATGGTGGCCGAGGACGACGAGCGCGGTCGGGGCGGATCGATCGGCGGTCGGCGCCGTGGTGTCAGGAGTTGCCGTGCCGCCTGCGACCGGCGACGTGCTCGGTGTCGGGGAGTCGGCGGTGCGCGATCCGGTGGTGGTCGGTTCAGCGGTGGCAGTCGTGGTGGCGGCGGACTGGGTCACGGTGGGCTCCTGTTCGATCGGATGCGGGCTTGTCGGCCCGGTCCATTCAGTGAACCGCGGATCACGTGGACGATCTATGGGTGATCATCTCCAGTCGATAGGAATTCGTCTACGCTGGTGAGGTGGACCCATTGAGTTCGTTGCTGAGCGGCATTCGTGCCGAAGGATCGGTCGTGGCCCATGCCGTGCTGCGCCCACCGTGGACGATTCGCTTCGCCGATCGTGCGCCGCTGATCATGGTGACGGTGCTGCGCGGCGGTGGCACGCTGGTGCTCGCCGACGGATCGCGCACGAGTCTGATCGCCGGTGACACCGCGCTCGTACAGGCCGGTGAACCGTTCCACCTCGCCGACACGCCCGCCGCGCTCGATCGTCCGCACGAGCGCTACGAGCTGTCCTGCTTCGTGCCCGACGGCTTCGGACCCGCCGATTTCAACTGTGCCACACCGGAATTGATCGAGCTGCCGACGAGAACCGGTGTGCCAGGCGAGACTTCGCTGCTCGTCGGCGCCTACCGCGCCTCGGGGCGACGACACGAGCGGTTGCTGCGAGCGCTACCGCAGGTGATGGTCGTCCACGAGGACCCCGAAATGTGCCGGTGGCTGGAACAATCCGCCGCCGACGCGGTCCGCATGAGCGCAGGCTCGCAGGCGCTGATGGACCGGCTGCTGGACTGGGCGCTGGTCTGCACACTGCGCTCCTGGCTCGCCGAGCAGCAGCACTGCGCGCCCGCCTGGTATCGGGGCATGGCCGACCCGGTGGTCGGACCGGCGCTGGCCGCCATCCACGACCGGCCCTTCGACCGTTGGACCGTGGCGAGCCTGGCCACCGAGGCGGCGGTCTCGCGTGCCCTGTTCGCCCGGCGGTTCACCGAGGTGATGGGCGAACCGCCGCTGGCCTACCTCACCGAATGGCGGATGGCCGAAGCCGAGGAACTCCTCGCCGACCCCGCCCGCAGCGTCGCGCAGGTGGCGACCACTGTGGGCTACTCCGACGCGTTCGGCTTCAGCGCGGCGTTCAAACGATTGCGCGGCACCAGCCCGACCGAGTTCCGGGCCGCGCGGGTATAGCGGTCGCCGCGTGCCCGGCGCCCGCGCGAAGATGGGCCCTCGAGTCTCAGTTTCGTGGCGTGAGCAGGACCAGCGGAATCTCGCGGGTGGTCTTCTTCTGGTAGTCGCCGTAGCCCTTGTACGCGGCGACGACCCGCGGCCACAGTTCCGCGCGCTGTTCGGGGGTGGCGACGGTGGCCCGCATCGGCCGCTCGGGTCCGTTGCGCAGCGATACCTCGACGTCAGGGTTGTCGCGGAGGTTGAGGAACCAAGCTGGGTGGGTGTCGTCGCCGCCGCGCGAGGCGACGACGACGATCGTGTCGCCGTCGATGATGGGGGCGGTCAGCATGGACTTGCGCGCAGAGCCGGACTTGCGGCCGATCGTCGTGAGTTCCAGGGAGGCCATTCCCATGACGGAGTTGCCGATGTGGCCGCCGCTCACTGTGAGCAACGCGCGATGGACGGTGTTCATGATCTTCAGCTGCAGGTCGCTGGGCATACTGTGAAATCTACTCCGAACGCCCCAGATCTCCACCGAGCTCGATGGCCAGCCGGTTCAGGAACGGCCGCTGTCCTTTGCCGAGCTTCTCCGCCGCGGTGGCGAGGTCGAACCAGTCCGCCCGGTCGATCTCGGGGAACTGCGCGACCTGCCCCGATCGCGGCGGCCACTCCATCTCGAACGTGCCGGGCACCACGTCGGCCGGGTCGAGATCGCCCTCGACGGTCCACACCTTGAGGATTTTGCGTTTGGCCCCGCTGCGATAGCTCACCTGACCGAGCTCGGCCCACTCACCCTCGGGTGCGGGCAGCCCGAGTTCCTCGGTGAACTCGCGGCGGGCCGCATCACGCGCGGACTCCTCCTCGGCCGCGAACTCGCCCTTGGGAATCGACCACGCGGAGGCATCCTTCTTCGCCCACAGCGGCCCACCCATGTGCCCGAGCAGCACCTCGACCCCTGCCTCGCGGCGGCGATACACGAGCAGGCCAGCACTGAATACGTCCGTCATGAAGGTGAGTCTGCCAGGCGCGGCGCGGTGCCCCGGTCACGGCGTCGGTCGAGCGCGCCGACGAATCGGGTGCGCAAGCGGGTGAGCTCGGTGGGCACCTACCCGCTCGCGCGCAGGTGAGCCGCGCGTAGCAAGAGGTAGTCGCGTTCGGGCGCGCTCGCGGTCTGCCGTGCGGCGCGCTGGTATTCGCGCACGGCGGCGGCGGACTCGCCCGCCATCTCGTGCAGGTGCCCGCGGACGGCGGCGAGGCGATGAGAGTGCGCGAGCGGCTCGGAGACGGTGTCGGCTACGGATAGTCCGGCGGCCGGTCCGTGCACCATCGCGGTGGCCACGGCACGGTTGAGGGTGATCATCGGGTTCGGGGTCGCACGTTCGACCATGTTGTACAGCAATAGGATTCGTGACCAGTCGGTGTCTTCGACCCGCCGCGCCTGGGCGTGCAGGCCCGCGATGGCTGCCTGCATCTGGTACGGCCCCGTCAGCCCGGACGGCAGGGTCGCGGTGAGCAGGCGCAGCCCCTCGGTGATCTGCGTGCGGTCCCAGCGCGAGCGGTCCTGTTCGGTGAGCGGGATCAGTTCGCCGTGCGGTCCGGTGCGGGCGGCGCGGCGGGCGTCGGTGAGCAACATCAGCGCGAGCAGGCCGGTGACCTCGGTGTTGTCGGGGATCAGCGAACTGAGCGCGCGGGTCAGCCGGATCGCTTCGGCGGACAGGTCGCCGCGGCGAAGTCCTGCGCCGGAACTGCTGGTGTGGCCTTCGGTGAAGATCACGTACAGCACCTGCAGCACCGCATCCACCCTGGCGTTGTCGTGCGCACCGTCGGCGAACGGTCGCTCCGACTCCGTCAGCCGCTTCTTCGCCCGCGAGATCCGTTGCCCCATAGTCGATTCGGGGACGAGGAATGCGGCGGCGATCTCGGCGGTACTCAGGCCGCCGACCGCGCGCAGCGTCAGCGCGACCGCGCCGGCGGGCGGCAGGTCGGGATGGCAGCACAGGAAGTACATGTCGAGCGTGTCGTCGCGCGCGACCGCTTCCACGGGCACCTCGCGCAGGAAATCCGTTGTCTCCCTGCGTCGCCGCGCCACCTCGGTCCGCACCGCATCGGCCATCCGGCGCTGGGCGACCTGGATCAGCCAGCCGCGCGGATTGTCCGGCAGCCCGTCGCGATCCCACTGCGTCGCCGCCGCCAGCAGCGCGTCCTGCACCGAGTCCTCGGCCAGGTCGAAATCGCCGAAGCGGCGGACCAGCACGCCGAGGACCTGCGGCGCGAGTTCACGCAGCAGGTCCTCGATACGCGCTGTCACGCGGGTTCGGGCGCGCTCATCACCTGACGCACCTCGATGTACTCACCGATCGGCACGCCGTTGGGTCCGGGCGCCGCCGAGGCCTGCGCCGCGATCTCGACCGCCCGTTCGGCGGAGTCGACATCGACGATCCAGTACCCGGCGAGGAACTCCTTGGTCTCCGGGAACGGCCCATCGGTCACCACGGGGGCCGAGCGGCCGTCGGAGCTCACGATCATCGCCTGATCGGGGGCGGCGAGGCCCTGTGCGTCGACGAGTTCGCCCGCGGCGGCGAGCTGTTCGCCCAGTGCTCGCTGGAAATCGATGTGGGCGGCGATGTCCTCGGGTGCCCATTCCGGCAGCGGGATATCGCAGTTGGCGGCGGGGGAGTAGGTCTTGACCAGCATGAATTTCATGATTCGGCTCCTGTTCGGTGCGCCGTGGTGGCGCGCTCGACAACTGGTCGGAGCCGATGCGACGTCTTCGACACAACCGATGATGTGAACTGGATCACAGTGGAATGTTCGTGTCCGTGAGTCGGTCGGGATCGACGGGCTCTTCGGAGCCGATCAGCTCCTTGATCCGGTCGGTCACATCCCACACGTTCACGTTCATCCCCGCGCGCACCTTGTTCTGCTTGTCGAGCCAGAACGCGACGAACTCGCGCTTGTCGAGATCGCCACGCACCACCACCCGCACGTCGTCGCCGCGCCCGACGTAGCCGGTGTACTCCATCCCGACGTCGTACTGATCGCTGAAGAAGTACGGAAGCCGGTCGTAGACAGCGACTTTGCCCAGCATGGTCTTCGCCGCCACGGCGGGCTGATTCAGCGCGGTCGCCCAGTGCTCGACACGGACCAGCCGATGCAGCAGCGGATGCTCCTCCTCGGCGATATCGCCCACCGCCACCACATCGGGGTTGCTGGTGCGCAACGCCGCGTCCACCAGCACGCCGCCGTCGACCGCAAGCCCGGCCGCGGTCGCCGCCTCGATATTCGGCTGGGCGCCCACCGCGACCAGCACCGCCTGCGCGGGAATAACCGTCCCGTCGCCGAGCTGCACGGCTGTCGCGTCGCCCTCGTCGGTGAGGATCGCGTCGACGGTGGTGTTCGTGCGCAGGTCTACGCCGTGCGCGCGATGCAGGTCGGCGTAGAACTTGCCCATTTCGGGCCCGAGGATGTTGACCAGCGGCAGGTCCGCCGACTCGATGATCGTGACCTCGACACCCTTGGCGCGGGCCTGCGCGGCGACCTCGAGACCGATCCAGCCCGCGCCGATGATGACCAGACGCTTGTCGGTGTGCAGTACCTCGACGAGCGCGTTCGAATCGTTGATCGTGCGCAGCGTGTAGACGTTCGGGGCGTCGGCGCCGGGAATGTCGAGTGTGCGTGCGCGGGAACCGGTGGCCAGGGCCAGCTTGTCGTAGTCGAGGGTGGAACCGTCGGGCAGCGTCACCGTCTTGGCGATCGGATCGAACGCTGTCGCGGTGGTGCCCAGGCGCAGGTCGACGTGGTGATCGCGGTACCAAGCGGCCGGGTCGACGGTGAAATCGGGCAGTTGCTGGGTGCCTGCCAGGTGCTGTTTGGACAGTGGCGGGCGCTCGTACGGTAGCTCTTCCTCGGCAGCCAGCAGTGTGACCCGGCCGTCGAAGTCGTTGGCGCGCAAGGCCTCGGCGATCTTCGCCCCACCGAGACCCCCACCGATGACGACGAAATGCTGATTCGAGCTCATGAACGGACTCCTTCTCGCGGACGACCCGGACTCCTCGCAACACGAGCCTAGTGCGCGTCCGCGCCGACGGGAACGATTCCGGCGGTGCCGCGGTTGCACCAGTCGACGGGCGGACAACCCCGCCGCAGGCTGACCCGAGAGGAACCCACTGTGAGCGAACAGGCCACCAAGGATGTCGCCGATTTCTGGTTCGACCCGCTGTGCCCGTGGTGCTGGATCACCTCCCGGTGGATCCTGGAAGTCGAGAAGGTGCGCGATATCGAGGCGCGCTTCCACGTGATGAGCCTGGCCGTGCTCAACGAGGGCAAGGACGACCTGCCGCAGATCTACGTCGACATGATGGCCGCCGCGTGGGGACCGGTCCGGGTCGCCATCGCCGCCGGTCAGAAGTACGGCGACGAGATCCTGCTCCCGCTCTACACCGCGATGGGCTCGCGGATCCACGACCGCAAGGCCGAGTACGAGCGCGAGACACCCCAGCAGACCTATGCCGCGGTCGTCGCTGATGCCCTCGCCGAGCTGAACCTGCCCGCCGACCTCGCCGAGGCCGCCACCAGCACCGATTACGACGAGGCGCTGCGGGCCAGCCACCACGCGGGCATGGACAAGGTCGGCCCCGATGTCGGCACCCCGACCATCCACGTCAACGGGTCCGCGTTCTTCGGGCCGGTGCTCTCGCGCATTCCGCGCGGTGAGGACGCGGGCCGGGTGTGGGACGGCGTGGTCGCGCTGGCCTCGTACCCGCACTTCTTCGAACTCAAGCGCACCCGCACCGAGGACCCGGTCTTCGACTGATCGTGAAAAGGGGGCGCCGGCAGCGGCGCCCCCGTCAGACCGGTTTCGGCGGCAGCGCGGGCGGCGCGGAATTGAGCGGGTAGCCACCCGGCGGCGGGATCATGCCCGGATGCGGTGCGCTCGGACGCCAGAACATCGGGCCCGGCTTGGAACGGTCACGCAGCGCCCACATCCGCCAGGTGAGCACCGGGTGGCTCGACATCGCGTTGACCAACCAGATGAAACCGCCCCGATCGGTGGCGGCCCGATCGGCCATCTCGTCGACACCGACATCGGTGTTGAGGTACTTACCCGCGGCCAGCGTCGCCATCGCGCTCGGCGCGCCCTGCGGACGGAAACAGAAGCCGTGATTGTCGGCGGTGAACTCCTGCGCGCGGATCAGCGACGACCCGAGCAGCGGCAACCACTGCGCGGCGAACATGCCGAGCTGGCGCCAATACGACACGTGACCGGCGGCGATATGGCCGACCTCGTGGCCGATGATGAAAGCGAGGCCGTCGGGTTCGCGTGCGGCGCCGCCGATTTCGAACAGGTCGCTGTAGACCACGACGAACCGGCGGAACCCGTGTCCGGAAGCGAAGGCGTTGATCTGACCGTTGCCCAGGATGACATAGGCGTCGGGCGCCTTGTGCATCCCGAACCGCGCCGCCGCCTCCTGCACCATCCGATACCCCTCGGGGAACTGGGTGGGCGACATCTTCACGCCGTTCACCCGCTGGGTCGCCAGGTTCAGACCACGGGCCGCCCACAGCAGGATCGGCGCGAACAGCAGCAACAGCACGTACGGACTGCTGAGGATCGAACTGGTTTGTTCCACGCCGTTCTCGTCTACCACCGGCTCGGCGAACAACGCCACCATCGTGAGCAGCAGCGCCAGCAGGTACGCCACCGCGGTGATCATGATGACCACGATCAGCAGCGGGATCTCCCACGGATGCCGGGCGGGGCGATCCCACGGCATCAGGCCGCGCGGGCGGTGTGCGGGCGGCCCGCCCGGCGGGACGTGGCCGGGGGTGTAGTGACCGGGTGTGACGGGCGGATAGGCACCCGTCGGGCCGGGGAACGGCGGGTTCGGGTGCGCGCTGCGGCCGGGGAACGGCGGCGGCGCAGGGTTGTCCTGCGCACGGACATCACCGGGCCGCGGGTCGGGTTGTGCCCACGGTGACGGCGGCGCGGTGTCCTTGTTCAGCGACGGCGTGTGCTCGGGCTCGGCGTCGGAGTGCTCCGGCGGGGGACCTGCCGAATGCGGGGAATGCGGTTCGTGCGGGTGCATGAAACGACTCTAAGCGGGCCTGCGACAATCGCAGCCATGCGCGTTTACCTGGGTGCCGACCATGCCGGTTTCGAACTGAAGAATCACGTCAAGGCCCATCTGCAGGAGGCCGGACTGGAGGTCGTCGACTGTGGCGCCCTCGAGTACGACGCCCTCGACGACTACCCCGCCTTCTGCATCGAGGCGGCCCGTCGCACCGTCGCCGACCCGGGCTCGCTGGGCCTGGTCTTCGGTGGCAGCGGCAACGGTGAGCAGATCGCCGCCAACAAGGTCGCCGGCGCCCGCTGCGCCCTGGCCTGGAGCGTCGAAACCGCCGTGCTGGCCCGCGAACACAACAATGCCAACCTGATCGGCATCGGCGGCCGCATGCACTCCACCGCCGAGGCTCTCGCCATCGTGGACGCGTTCATCGCGACCGCGTGGTCGGAGGAGGCGCGCCACCAGCGTCGCATCGATATCCTGGCCGAGTACGAGAAGACCGGCATCGCCCCCGAGATCCCCGCGTACTGAGTAGTGCCCGAAGGACATACGCTCCACCGGATCGCCGACCTGCATCAGCAGCGGTTTTCCGGTGGGGTGGTTCGGGTTTCGAGTCCGCAGGGGCGGTTCACCGAGGGCGCCGCGCTCGTGGACGGGCAGGTGCTCGAGCGGGCCGAGGCCTACGGCAAGCATCTGCTGCATCACTACGAGTCCGGGCTGACGGTGCATGTGCACCTCGGGTTGTACGGCACCTTCAGTGAGGTCGAGCTGCCGGTGGCGGCGCCGGTCGGCCAGGTGCGAATGCGAATGCTCGGCGCCGCAACAGATTTCGGCACCGACCTACGCGGCCCCACCGCGTGCGAAGTCCTGCTGCCACCCGAAGTGGACGCACTCACCGCACGCCTCGGCGCCGACCCGCTCCGCGCCGACGCCGACCACGAACGAACAGGCGAGCGAATCCGCCGCTCCCGCAGAGCAATCGGCGCGTTGCTGATGGACCAGTCCCTGATCGCCGGCGTCGGCAACGTCTACCGCGCGGAAGTCCTGTTCCGCCACGGCATCTCACCGTTCCGCCCCGGAACCTCGATCACCCCCGCCGAGTGGGATGCCCTCTGGGCGGACTTGGTCGCCCTGATGCCCATCGGCGTCACCACCGGCCGCATGCACGTCGTTCGCCCCGAACACGACACCGGCGCACCGTCTTACAACAAAGACCGCCCCCGCACCTACACCTACCGCCGCCAGGGCGAACCGTGCCGAGTCTGCGCAACCCCCATCGCCCACAAGGTCATGGAGGGCCGAAACCTCTTCTGGTGCCCCACCTGTCAGCCCGAATAAATCGGCTGAGCCGGATCGCGAAGTGCAGGCTTCGCGATCCGACTCAGCCGGCGACCGCCGTTCCCAGTTCGGGGTCGCCCGATTCAGCGAGCGCGAAACGCCGCCCGCCCGCCGATTTCGCCGAGTACATCGCGCGGTCGGCGCGGCGTAGCAAGTCGGTGAAATCGCACGTTTTTCCCGGTGGGCAGAAAGCGGTGCCCACGCTGGCCGAGACCGGTACCGGGCCCGCGCTCGACCACACCGGGTCGCGCAGAGCCGCGACCACGCGGTGGGCCAGCTCGCCGAGGGTGTCGCGGCGCGGGTTGGCCGCGACCACGAACTCGTCGCCGCCGTACCGGCAGATCACCGTGTCGGGCGGGCACACTTCGCGCAAGCGGTTGGCCAGTTCGACCAGAACCTCGTCGCCGATCGCGTGTCCGTAGCCGTCGTTGATCTGTTTGAAGCGGTCGAGGTCCACCACCAGCACACCGACACCGCGGCTCGGGTCGGCGGCGAACGCGCGCACCCGTTCTTGCAGCAGTGTGCGGTTCGCGAGATCGGTGAGTGCGTCGTGGGTCGCCTCGTGGCGCAAGCGGTGCTGCAGCGCGGCGATCTCCTGTACGCGCAGTGACACTTTCGCCGAGATGTTCTGTTCCTGTTGCGCCAGAGCGCGTTCCTGGAGTGCCTGTGCGTAGCTGTCGATGGCCTGGCTGGCCACCAGCGGCCAGCGGGTCGCCACCAGCGAACCCGGAACCCCGGAGGGGAAGCCGAGCAGCCAGCGACTGGCATGGGCCAGCATTCTGGTGCGTTCGAAGGGCGCCTCGGCCAATCGCGCGCCGAGCTTACGCGCCTGTGGGACCGGGAACGGTTCGGTCCGCGCCAGGTGCAGCAGCCGCTCGACGATGTCGACGAGCACCGGCTCCAACTGATGCGGCGCCGTGGAAGAGCCCGGTTCGGCGCATACCGCGCGGGCCCAGGCGCGGGCCATCGCGGCGACCGGTGGCTCGATGTGGGTCATCGACATCACCGGCGATCATTCGCACTGCTACGCGGTTGGGTCCACCGAGTTCGGTACACGCTCACCGCCCCCTTTCCAGATACCCCCGTCCGGCAAAAAGGATCCTAGCAAGCCACCCGAGACCGAAAAGTCACGTTCTAGAACGTGTTCTCGCGTCTCTCGCGAATGGCGATCGGCTATGACATCGCTACAGCGTCTCCGGCGTTACACATTTCCCGAAAAGAATTTCGGGAGCCCGAAACGTGCAGCGTAGTGCCCTCCGCGGGGCGGTGGACGTTGCGTCGCCATGGGTCCCTCCTGGCACGGGGTGCAAGTCGTGACGGTGTGGCAATAACCGTCACGCGCACTCTCATGGTGGCCTACTCGCCGCCCACGTGCCAGGTTTTTAAGGAAAATTCTCCTATTTAATCCCCCGGTGGAGCAGGCGCCGGTCCCCATGGGCGCACCAACCATCGTCGCCGGGAGGCTGTTTCGGGGATAGGGTCATTAGGCCCTAATCGGGCACAGCGACGATCGGTCGCGTGCGGAGTCGGGTACACCGGCGGCCGGCGCGCATCAATCGGGCAGGCAGAGGCCGGATTGGCGTTTTTCGCGCGGGGTTCGGTACAGTCGTGTCGCACACGACATCGTGGCGATCCCATCGATGTCGTATGCCTGCGGGTGTAGTTCAATGGTAGAACCTCAGCCTTCCAAGCTGATGGTGCGGGTTCGATTCCCGTCACCCGCTCAAACATGTATTGCCTCGGCGGTGTTCTCGCTGATGAGGTATCGGGGTGTAGCGCAGCTTGGTAGCGCATCCGCTTTGGGAGCGGAGGGTCGCAGGTTCAAATCCTGTCACCCCGACCATCATTCGAATCCAGCCCCGTACCAGGGGCTTTTTTCGATTTCGGGGCGCGATAGGGTGGCGCCCATGTCTTCTAACTCCAGGGTCGCGATCGTCACCGGTGCCGCACGTGGGATCGGTGCCGCCGTCGCCACCAAGCTCGCCGCTGATGGCAATGCCGTTGCCGTGCTCGACCTCGACGAAGCCGCCTGTGCGGGCACGGTTGCCGCCATCGAGGCCGCGGGCGGCACCGCGCTGGCTGTCGGCGCCGATGTGTCCGACGAAGCCGCGGTCGCGGCCGCGGTGGAGCGGATCGCCACCGAACTGGGCCCGCCGACGATTCTGGTCAACAACGCGGGCGTGCTGCGCGACAACCTGCTGTTCAAGATGAGCGTCGAGGACTGGGACACCGTCATGAACGTGCACCTGCGCGGCGCCTTCCTGATGACGCGCGCGGTGCAGAAGTACATGGTCGAGGCGAAGTACGGTCGGATCGTCAACCTGTCCAGCACCTCGGCGCTCGGCAACCGCGGCCAGGCCAACTACTCCGCGGCCAAGGCGGGCATGCAGGGCTTCACCAAGACCCTCGCCTTCGAACTCGGCAAGTTCGGTGTCACCGCCAACGCGATCGCCCCGGGCTTCATCGAAACCGACATGACCGCGGCCACCGCCGCCCGCGTCGGCGCCGACTTCGAGGCGTTCAAAGCGGCTGCCGCAGCGGCGATTCCGGTCAACCGGGTGGGCACGCCCGAGGACATCGCCAACACGGCCTCGTTCTTCGCGAGCGAGGGCGCGGGCTTCGTGTCCGGTCAGGTGCTCTACGTGGCGGGCGGCCCGAAGGACTAGGCGGACCGCCACACTCCGCTGGGGCCGATGAGGGTCGTCGTGTCGGTGCCCGTCACGCGCAGCCGAAGCGGAAGTCCGCGCGCGACTCGGTGCCTGCCGTCAGTGTGACCCGAACGGCTTCGGTGACGGCCAGCCCGCAGCCGCCGGGCACCGCCACGACTTTCGCCTCGTAGCAACCCACCGGCAGCGCCACGCTCGCGCGCCCGTCGGCTCCGCTGACCAGTGTGGCGACCACCTGCTCGGCGCCGCACGGCGTGACCGCGATATCGGCTCGATTCACCGGAATCGGTTCGCTGCCGGTGAAGGCCCAGGCGGTCAAGGTTCCGGTTCCCGGCGGGGCGGGATCGGCGCCCGCGACACCGGTGACCATGAGTGGAGCGAGTACGGACAGTGCGAGAAATGTGGCGCGCATGAACCTCTCCTCGTCGATGAGTCGGGTCGTCCGGTGCTGATGGTAGGCCTATCTCGGTGCGAATCCGCACGTCACGCGGGGGTTCGTCGTTGACGATTCGGCGACGGAAGTGCCGGGCGCTCGACATGGACGGCGAAACCGCTGGTCGCGCTGTGTTCGGAGCATTTGCTGTGTCATCATCCGTCGATGACGTATGTCGCCGATCCGCGCGTAGACGCCTACATCGACGCGCTACCCACTTGGCAGCAGGCGATCTGCCGCCAGGTGCGTGAGCTCGTCCACGCCGCCGACCCGGCGGTCACCGAGACGGTCAAACGTCGCATCCAGCCCTACTTCGTCCTCGACGGCAATATCTGCGCGCTGCTCGCCGCCAAGACCCACGTGAACATCTTTCTCTACGACGGCGCGATCGTGCCCGACCCGGACCACATCATCACCGGTGGTCACGACAACAAAACCGCCAGGACGGTCGCGGTCTACGAGGGCCAGACCCTCAACGAACGAGCCCTGTCGAAGATGCTGAAACAGATCATCGCCGACAATCGCGCGGGCGGCTGGCGCCAGATCAAGAAGGAGCGCGGCGAGAGTTAGTGCGCCGGGGTGATTCCCGCGCGTTCGCTCCAGACCTGTTCGGCGGGAACGGAGACGGTGGTCAGCTCCGGGTAGCGCACCGCCGACAGGGTGCCGCCGAAGACCGCGCCGGTGTCGAGGCACAGGGTGTTGTTCACCCAGGTGAGGGTGTGGACCGGAGTGTGCCCGTAGAGGACCGTGGCACTGCCACGGTAGTCCTGCGCCCAGTCGTAGCGGACGGGGTAGCCGTGTTCGTCGAGTTCGCCGGTGGGGGCGCCGTAGAGGGCGAAGGAGCGGGCCCGGCCGGTGGTGGCGCCGTGCAGACTCTCGGGCAGACCGGCGTGGGCGACTACGAGCTTGCCTCGGTCGAGCAGGTAGTGGGCGGGCAGGTCGCGCAGGAAAGTGTGTGCGGCGGTGCGGAATTCGAGGTCTTCGTCGGCCAGTTGGGACAGTGACTGTTCGAGGCCGTGCGCGATGCGGACATTGCGGCCGTCGAGGGCGCGCATCAGTTTGTGGTCGTGATTGCCCGCGACGCACAGGGCGGTTTTCGCCGCCACCATTCCCATCACCAGGCGCAGCACGCCGGGCGTATCGGGGCCGCGGTCGACGAGGTCGCCGACGAAGACCGCGGTGCGATTGTCGGGGTGGGTGGCGCCGATCGGACGGGCGCGGTTGTCGCGATCGATGGCGTAGCCGAGCTCGCCCAGCAGGGTTTCCAGTTCGCTGCGGCAGCCGTGGACGTCGCCGATCACATCGAACGGTCCGTTGAGATCACGGCGGTCGCGGGGGAGCAGGTCGGTGCGGGGTTCGGTCATATCCACTCAATCGTCGGCCACGGCGGGCTCGGGCCGCAACTGCGTTACTCCGCGGTGGGGATCGCGGAGTCCGGCCAGACCCAGTTCGCGACGACCGGGATGTCGGCGCCCTGTTCACGGGTCCACCGCCGCGCGATCAATCGCGCGTCGACGATCTCCTGGCGCAGACCGGCCGCCCGCTCACGCAGCCCGGGAACGCGGTCGATCACATCGAGCACCAGGTGGAAACGGTCGAGATCGTTGAGCATCACCATGTCGAAGGGGGTGGTCGTGGTGCCCTTCTCCTTGTACCCGCGCACGTGCAGGTTGGCGTGGTTGGTGCGACGGTAGGTGAGCCGGTGGACCAGCCACGGGTAGCCGTGGAAGGCGAAGATCACCGGACGGTCGGTGGTGAACAGGGCGTCGAACTCGGCGTCGGGCAGGCCGTGCGGGTGTTCGTCGGCGGGCAGCATGCGCATCAGGTCGACGACATTGACGAATCGAATTCGCAAGTCCGGCAGTCGATCTCGCAGGATCGCGACCGCGGCGAGGGTTTCCAGGGTCGGCACGTCGCCCGCGCAGCCGAGCACCACATCCGGTGTCGTGCCGAGATCGTCGTTGTGACAGGCCCATTCCCAGATTCCGAGTCCGCGTGTGCAGTGCAGCCCGGCCTCCTCCGCCGTCAGCCAGTCCGGCCCCGGCTGTTTGCCCGCCACCACCACGTTGGCGTAGTGCAGTGACCGCAGGCAATGGTCGTAGGTCGAGAGCAGGGTGTTGGCGTCCGGTGGGAGGTACACGCGCACGATGTCGGGGCTCTTGTTCGCCACCACGTCGAGGAAACCGGGGTCCTGGTGGGTGAATCCGTTGTGGTCCTGGCGCCACACGTGGGAGGTGAGCAGGTAGTTCAGGCTGGGGATCTTGCGCCGCCACGGCACCTGCAGGCTGGCATCGAGCCATTTGGCGTGCTGGTTGAACATGGCGTCGACGATGTGGATGAACGCCTCGTAGCAGGTGAACACGCCGTGGCGGCCGGTGAGCAGATAGCCCTCGAGCAGGCCCTCGCACATGTGCTCGGACAGCACCTCCACCGCGCGCCCGACCGTCGACAGATCGACATCCCAGCGCCCGACTTCCTCCTGCCAATCGCGCCCGGTCACCTCGAGAATGTCTTGCAACCGGTTGCTGACCAGTTCGTCGGGGGCGAAGGTGAGGAAGTTGTGCGGGTTGCGCGCGGTGACATCGCGCAGCCAGCTGCCGAGCACCTGGGTGGCCTCGTGCTGACCGGCTCCGGGCGCGACGACCTCCACGCAGTAGGTGCGCCAATCGGGCAGGTCGAGATCGCGAATCAGCAAGCCGCCGTTGGCAACCGGGTTCAGGCTCATCGGCTGCGTGGGGACCTGCTCCAGCAGGGCGGGCACCGGCGAGCCGTCCTGTTCGAACAATTCCTCCGGCCGATACGACCGCAACCACAGCTCTAGCACCCGCCGGTGTTCGGCGTTGGTGCGTGCGTTGGGAAGGGGCACCTGGTGCGCGCGAAAAGTGCCCTCGACCTGCACGCCGTCGACCACCGGGGGACAGGTCCAGCCCTTCGGGGTGTGCATCACGATCATCGGCCAGCGGGGACGTTTCGTGTCCCCGTCCTCGCGGGCGGCCTTCTGGAACTGCGCGATCCGGTCCATGCAGGTGTTCATCGCGGTGGCCATGGCCTGGTGGACCGGGGCGGGGTCGTTGCCGGAGACGATCAGGGGCTCGTAGCCGTAGCCGCGCAGCAGTTCGACCAGTTCCTCTTTGGGGATGCGGGCGAAGATCGTCGGGTTGGCGATCTTGTACTCGTTGAGCGCCAGGATCGGCACCACCGCGCCGTCGCGACCGGCGTTGAGGAATTTGTTCGCGTGCCAGCTGCCCGCGAGGGGACCGGTCTCGGCCTCGCCGTCGCCGACCACGCAGAACACGACGAGATCGGGGTTGTCGAGGGCGGCGCCGTAGGCGTGCAGCAGGCAGTAGCCGAGCTCGCCGCCCTCGTGGAACGAGCCGGGAGTTTCGGGTGCGCAGTGACTCGGCACGCCGCCGGGGAAGGAGAACCGGTGGAAGAACCTGCGCATGCCGTCGACATCGCGCGGGATATCGGGCTCCAGCTCGGTGTAGGCGTTCTCGAGCCAGGCGCAGGCATTCGGACCGGGTCCACCGTGACCGGGGCCCGCGACGTACACCGCCTTCAACCCGCGCTCGCGGATCACCCGATTGGCATGGGCCCACACCAGATTCAGGCCGGGCACGGTGCCGAAATGGCCGAGCAGCCGCGGCTTGATGTCGGTGGGGACCAGCGGGGTGCGCAGCAGCGGGTTGCCCATCAGGTAGATCTGGCCGACCGCGAGATAGTTCGACGCGCGCCACCACGCGTCCACCGCGACGAGTTCGGCGCGCGAGAGCGGACCGGGTGCGTCGGTGAGCACATAGGGCTTCGGGGCGATGGTCTTGCCCTGACCCTCGCCCACATTGTCGGCCGCGGTGTCGCCCATGGTGGTTCCGGTCATCGCGGACACTCCTCGAGATCGGTGAGCGGCGCCGTCCGCGCCGCGGGGGCCTGCACGGGCGCCGATCAGGACCGGCGACACCGGTGGAGAAATGCACCCGCGAGCCTACCGTCGTGCCGGTTCCCGACCCGGAAACGACGGTCGATTACTGTGCGGGCCATGCATTCTCTCGCCAGGTTCATCGGAATCGGACTCGTCGCGGCCGCCGCGATCACCACTGCGGCCTGCGGCTCTGACTCGGATTCGAGCAGCGCGCCGAGCACGACCGCGGCCGGCGGGAAGAGCACGGGCCTGGAATGCACCGCCGACGATGTGAAGGTCACCGGCGGGTTCGGCGAGGCTCCCACGATCACCATCCCCGACACCTGCGACGCCCCCAAGACCCTGATTACCAAGGATCTGGTCGTCGGCAGCGGGCCCGGCGCGGTCGCCCAACAGCCGCTGACCATGAACTACGAGCTGGTCACCTGGTCGGACAAGCAGGTACTCGACAGCTCCTTCGAGCGCGGCAAGCCGTTCGGGCTGACCCTCGGCACCGGCCAGGTCATCGAAGGCTGGGACCAGGGTTTGATCGGCGTGCAGCAGGGCACTCGCCGACTGCTGATCGTGCCGCCGAACCTCGGCTACGGCGCAGGTGGCAACGGCGTCGCGCCGAACGAGACGCTGGTCTTCGTCACCGATGCCGTGCAGGTCGGCCGCTAGCTCCACCCACAACCAACCGCCGATTGCGCGACCGCGCAGGCGGTCAACTACCCTGGTCGGGATGCGCATTATGCGCCGCACCTGGCTTAGCCGTGCCTGACTTTGGCGCGTCGCCCCTTTGCGGGGACACCACCATGAACTACGAACCGAGGAGTATGTCCGTGAAGAGCACCGTCGAGCAGCTGAGCCCGACCCGGGTCCGGATCAACGTCGAGGTGCCCTTCGAGGAGCTGAAGCCCGACTTCGACAAGGCGTACAAGGCACTGGCCAACCAGGTCAAGATCCCCGGCTTCCGTCCCGGCAAGGCCCCGGCCAAGCTGATCGAGACCCGCGTCGGCCGTGGCGCCGTGCTCGAGCAGGTCGTCAACGACGCGCTGCCGAACAAGTACGCCGAGGCCGTGCAGGCCGGCGAGGTGAAGGTCATCGGCCAGCCCGAGATCGAGATCACCAAGATCGAAGACGGCGAAGAGCTGGCGTTCACCGCCGAGGTCGACGTGCGTCCCGAGATCGCGCTGCCCGACTACTCGGGCATCGAGGTGACTGTCGACTCCTTCACCATCGGTGACGACGACATCGAAGAGCAGCTGCTCTCGCTGCGTCAGCGTTTCGGCACCCTCACCGGTGTCGAGCGTGCCGTGGCCGATGGCGACTTCGTGTCGATCGACCTGTCGGCCACCGTCGACGGCGAAGACGTCCCCGAGGCGTCCACCACCGGCCTGTCGCACGAGGTCGGTTCGGGTCAGCTGATCGAGGGCCTCGACGAAGCCGTGATCGGCCTCAAGGCCGGCGAGTCCGCCGAGTTCACCTCCACCCTGGTGGCGGGCGACCACGCGGGCAAGGAAGCCGTGATCACCGTGGCCGTGCAGTCGGTCAAGGAGCGCGAGCTGCCCGAGGCCGACGACGAGTTCGCCCAGCTGGCCAGCGAGTTCGACACCATCGACGAGCTCAAGGAAGACCTGAAGGGCCGCGTCGAGCGCGTCAAGAAGGTCGAGCAGGCCGGCTCCATCCGTGACAAGGTGCTCGACACCCTGCTCGAGACCGTCGAGGTCCCGCTGCCAGAGGCCGTCGTCAAGGCCGAGGTCGACGCCGTGGTCCACGACGCCGTGCACGGTTTCGACCACGACGAGGCCAAGCTGGCCGAGGCGCTGGAGGCACAGGGCTCCTCCCGCGAGGAGTTCGACAAGGACACCCAGGAAGCCGCCGAGAAGTCGGTGAAGACCCAGCTGCTGCTGGACGCCATCGCCGAGGCCGAGAACACCCAGGTCGGCCAGCAGGAGCTGACCGAGCGAATCCTGTTCCAGGCGCAGCGTTACGGCATGTCGCCCGAGCAGTTCATCCAGCAGGTGCAGCAGGCCGGTCAGCTCGGCGCGGTCTTCGCCGATGTGAAGCGTGGCAAGGCGCTGGCCGGAGTTGTCGGTCAGGTGAAGGTCACCGACTCCGACGGCAATGTGGTCGACACCACCGAAATGTTCGGTGACCCTGCGGAATCCGCTGAGGCGGAGCAGGTTGACGCCGCTGCTGAGTAAGTTTCAGCGGCGTGATTTGATTGTGCTGTGAGCGAATAAGGGCGGTACCGGGAGTTCGGTGCCGCCCTGCTTCGTTAGTGTTTGTGACGACGAACCGTATTCGTATGGCCGTAGCAATCGGTGAGAAGAGAAGGCAGGTATCCGTGACGATCAACCAGGCAGGGGTCATGACAGCCGCTACCGCTGGACTCAACCTCAGTGATTCCGTGTACGAACGGCTGCTTCGCGAGCGCATCATCTTCCTGGGCACCCAGGTCGACGATGAGATCGCGAACAAGATCTGCGCGCAGATCCTGCTGCTCTCGGCCGAGGACGCGACCAAGGACATCGCGCTCTACATCAACTCCCCCGGTGGCTCGGTCACCGCGGGCATGGCCATCTACGACACGATGCAGTTCGCCGAGTGCGACATCAAGACCGTCGCGATGGGTCTGGCCGCATCGATGGGACAGTTCCTGCTCACCGCGGGCACCAAGGGCAAGCGTTTCGCGCTGCCGCACACCCGGATCATGATGCACCAGCCGTCGGCGGGCATCGGTGGTTCGGCGGCCGATATCGCGATCATGGCCGAGCAGTTCGCCCACACCAAGCGTGAGCTCAACGAACTGCAGTCGCTGCACACCGGCAAGTCGGTGGAGCAGGTGACCGAGGACGCGGACCGCGACCGATGGTTCACGGCGAAGGAAGCCCTCGAGTACGGCTTCATCGACCACGTGGTCGCGCACGCGAACCAGGCGAAGTAACCGCCGCCGTCCCCCCTCACTCGAGACAAGCTTGGAGATAAAGATGGCCAACCTCTTCGACCCGCGCGCCGGCCACGGCTCCGGTGCGAGCCTGCCGCAGTCGCGCTACATCCTGCCGCAGTTCACCGAGCAGACTTCGTTCGGCGTCAAGACTTCCGACCCGTACAACAAGCTGTTCGAGGAGCGCATCATCTTCCTGGGCAACCAGGTCGACGACGTTTCGGCGAACGACATCATGGCGCAGCTGCTGGTGCTGGAGTCCCAGGACCCCGACCGCGACATCACCATGTACATCAATTCGCCCGGTGGCTCGTTCACCGCGCTGATGGCGATCTACGACACCATGCAGTACGTGCGCCCCGACGTGGTCACGGTCTGCCTCGGCCAGGCAGCCTCGGCCGCCGCGGTGCTGCTGGCCGCCGGTGCCCCCGGCAAGCGGGCCGCGCTGCCCAACGCGCGCATCCTGATCCACCAGCCGTCCTCGGGCGGTGTGCAGGGTCAGGTGTCCGACCTCGAGATCGCCGCGGCCGAGATCGAGCGGATGCGTCGCCTGATGGAAGTCACCATCTCGCGCCACACCGGCAAGTCCGAGGAGCAGGTCCGCAAGGACACCGACCGCGACAACATCCTGACCGCCGAGGAAGCCAAGGAATACGGCATCATCGATCAGGTCTTCGATTACCGCAAGCTCAGCGGACAGAAGTGACACGCCCGGGCCCGCTGCCATGATCTGGGCGGCGGGCCCGGCTTTTTCACCCGCGGTGGCTCACAATGGTGAGGACCCGCACAGCAGTCACGACAAACATGCGCGAGTTGTCGACCTCATTCGCGCACAACAGGTACGGTCGACTCAGGGACCATTGCTCTGATTGACGGCACCGAGACGTATTTGACGGCCCAATCGGGGGACGACGGTCGCACTCGGACAAGGAAGTAGGGACCTACGAGATGGCGCGCATCGGAGACGGCGGCGATCTGCTGAAGTGCTCGTTCTGCGGAAAGAGCCAGAAGCAGGTCAAGAAGCTCATCGCGGGCCCCGGGGTTTATATCTGCGACGAGTGCATCGATCTGTGCAACGAGATCATCGAAGAAGAGCTGGCCGAGTCGAGCGAAGTGAAGCTCGACGAACTGCCCAAGCCTTCGGAGATCCGGGATTTCCTGGAGAACTACGTGATCGGCCAGGACACCGCGAAGCGGACCCTCGCCGTCGCGGTCTACAACCACTACAAGCGCATCCAGGCGGGTGACAAGGGGCGCGACGCCCGCGGTGAGACCGTGGAGCTGGCCAAGTCGAACATCCTGATGCTCGGCCCCACCGGCTGCGGTAAGACCTACCTCGCGCAGACCCTGGCGAAGATGCTGAACGTGCCGTTCGCCATCGCCGACGCCACCGCGCTCACCGAGGCGGGCTACGTCGGCGAGGATGTCGAGAACATCCTGCTGAAGCTGATCCAGGCCGCCGACTACGACGTCAAGCGCGCCGAGACCGGCATCATCTACATCGATGAGGTCGACAAGATCGCTCGCAAGAGCGAGAACCCGTCGATCACCCGCGATGTGTCGGGCGAGGGTGTGCAGCAGGCGCTGCTGAAGATCCTGGAGGGCACCCAGGCGAGTGTGCCGCCGCAGGGCGGTCGCAAGCACCCGCACCAGGAGTTCATCCAGATCGACACCACCAACGTGCTGTTCATCGTCGCGGGCGCCTTCGCGGGCCTGGAGAAGATCATCTCCGACCGCACCGGGCACCGCGGCATCGGCTTCGGCGCCGAGGTTCGCTCCAAGGCCGAGGTCGACACCGATGACCACTTCGCCGACGTGATGCCGGAGGATCTGATCAAGTTCGGTCTGATCCCCGAGTTCATCGGCCGCCTGCCGGTCGTCGCCTCGGTGACGAACCTGGACAAGGAATCGCTGGTCACCATCCTGTCCGAGCCGAAGAACGCACTGGTCAAGCAGTACGTTCGCCTGTTCGAGATGGACGGCGTGGATCTGGAGTTCACCACCGACGCGCTCGAGGCGATCGCCGATCAGGCCATCCTGCGCGGCACCGGTGCACGCGGGCTGCGCGCCATCATGGAGGAAGTCCTGCTGCCGGTGATGTACGACATCCCGGGCCGCGACGACGTCGCCAAGGTGGTCGTGAACGCCGACACCGTCATCGACAACGTCCTCCCGACGATCGTGCCACGCAAGGCACAGCGTCCCGAGCGTCGCGAGAAGTCGGCGTAACAAACCAATAGCTGAGGGCCCCTTCGGATCTGATCCGGAGGGGCCCTTCGCTGTGCTGGGTTCTCGGGCTGCGGGAGGCGGCTAGTTGGCGGCCGGATCGCCGAGTTTCGGCGCCGCGAGCAAATCGTCGCCGTCGTCGGCGGGGATCTCCGCACTGGCACGGGCAATGGCGGTGCTGTAGCGGGCGCTGGCGGCGTTGTGGATGAGCAGGGCGACACCGATCATCACCGGGGCGATGGCGTGCACAGCGGCGTCGTACCAGTGCCCTGCGCTCAGGTGGGGATAGGTGTTGAGGGCGATGGTCAGGGTGAGCAGGAACCCCTCGGCGATCAGCACCTGGTTGCGGTTGCCCATCACGCCCCACTCGGCGACCCGGGTGGTGCCGATCATGATGATGATCAGACACACGCTGATCATCGCCTCGAGGCCGAAGCTGGCCCAGTAGAGCGGGTCGCTGGGTCCGCCGGGGGCGATGTTGTGCTGGACGTTCACCGCCGACCACAGCATGCCCACGATCACCACGCCCGCCAATCCGCGCAGCGACCAGGTGCGGTGCTGATACAGCGAGGCCAGCCGCGCGCGCGGGTTGGATTCACGACGCTGCGCGGCGATCGCCTTGCGGGCGACCATCAGGTCCGACATCTCGGCCCGCTCGAGCGCCGCGGTGGTGTCGCGCAGGCGGTCGGAGTGCGAGGAGGCGGCCTCGATCTGCTTCCAGCGCTGATCGCGCTCATAGGTGCGGATCTTCTCGGCGAGCTCGCGTTCGGCGCGCAATTCGTCTTCCGACAGCGCGTCGGTCAGGGCCGGATCGGACTGATAGGCGATGCGACGCCTGGCCCGTTCCACCCGCACGGGCAGGGCGGTGACCTCGTGGTCGAGCGGGTGTTCCTCGCGCATCGCAACTCCAGTTAGCAAAAAGGGTTTCGCCGGGTCGCGTCATTGTTGCGCATCGAGCGGGGGAACTACACCCGCGGGCCCGGATCAGCAGGCCCGCGGGGGTCTCAAAATGTCTGGCGCACAAGCTTTGTAGCTGTCGATGCACCAGAACGGGGATGCGGTGACGACGGGAAAACCGTCGCGCCCGGGTCGAGGAGCTTCGTTGATCCTCCGTGGTTCGCCGTTGAACCTTGATCCCGTGAAGTGCTTCTGGATGGTGTGTCGTCGCTGGTCATCGGGGTGTTACTCGAATGTTTAAGGCCCGGGGAAATGGATAGGGGACCGGTTCCCCGAAAACCGTCTTTTCGTCCGTTTGGTCCGTCTTGCAGGGCCTTCACTGATTACGACGGGTTCGGCACGCAAAACTCATCGGCGTATCCTCGCGGTGTGTCGGACTGGTACTGCCGATTTCGTGCTGTTTACTCGGTCCGTCAATCAGATGTTCGAGTGACGAGTGGAAGCGGAGGAGACATGGCACTGCCTACGATGACCGCCGAACAGCGCACCGAGGCGTTGGCCAAAGCGGCTGCCGTGCGCAAGGCGCGCTCGGAACTGATCGGCAAGGTGAAGGAGGGCAAGGTCACCGTCGCCGATCTGCTCAAGAAAGCCGACAGCGACGACCTGGTGAAAAAGACCAAGGTCGCTGCCGTGATCAAGGCACTGCCGGGCGTTGGCCCGGTCAAGGCCGCGAAGCTGATGGATCAGGCTGAGATTCCCGAGGATCGCCGCATCGGCGGGCTCGGTGCTCGTCAGCGCGCGGCACTGCTCGACGCCCTCGAGGCCTGAGCCGATTCGCGATCCGACGCCCGTGGAGCTGCACGCACGGGCGTCGGGATGGTCTGTTTTACACGCAGTAGGTCAGCAGGAAGTCGTTGATCCGCAGGCGCCAGCCCGGTTGTAACTCGATCGGGAGGGTGCCCACGCGTGACCAGCGTTCGCTGTCGGGGGCGGCGAAGAACGTGCCGGAGGTCGCGGGGGCCTCGCGGACGAACACCTTGCCACGGTCGGGGGCGACGAAGGCATGAACCCGCGAGACGAGCCGATCGCGTTCGATCAGGATCGGCGTCGCCGCGGAGGCGCGAACCGATTCTTCCCCCGAGGGATTGCGGCCGAGGACGTACGGCCGATCCAGTGGGTAGCTCAGCCCGTCTTCGGTGACCAGGGCGCCGCGCGAACCAGCCCCCTTGCTCAATGCGACCGGTTCGGCCCGTTTGGCGGCATCGAGTGCCTGGGACCAGGCGCGGGGCGCGTTGGCGGCGGGGGAGTTGCGTGGGCCGGTACTCACCGTGACACCGTCGGAGTTGGCGACACCGGCGCTGACGCTTTCGCCGGTGTTCGGTCCGGCGCTCACCGTCTCGCTGTCGGGTCGGCCCACGTCGGGCTGGAAACCCGAGGTCGCGGGTTGCTCGGGCGCCGCGAAACCGGCGGTGGCCGGGAGCGCGTCGCTGGTGTCGGTGGGGCGCGTCGGTGGGCGAAGGGCCTGGAAACCGGTGGCCTCGGTCGGCGCGGGTTCGTCGATGGCCTCGACCCGGCGGGGCGGGGGATTGCGGCGGCGGCCCAGGTTCAGCACGAAGCCGTTGCCGGTGACGATGCCGGCGCGCAGGTCGGTGCGCGGGTTGGCGCTGGTGGGATCGGCCATCTCGGCGCCGACCGCGATCCGGCGGACCGGTTCGCGGATGATCTCGTCGACCCAGGTGAAGGCGCGGTCACCGGCGAGACGACGATTGCCCTCGGCGCCGGAGATCTCGGCGATCACCGCGCCGCGCAGCAGGATCAGCATGCCGTCGGCGGTCGGGGCGAGCACGCCGAAAGGTGGTGGGGCAGAAGCGCCGCCGAAGACCACGCCCGCCAGTCGCTGCGCGAGTGCCGCGCCGGGCGCGCTCGCCGCCGTGCTGTTGGCGACGGTTTCCACCGCGCCGAGGAGTCGATCGGTCGAGGGTGTCTCCCCGGCCAGATAGACGACGACATCGCCGAATCGAGCGACGATCCCGGTCCCCGGCACGATGGCCACGGTGGACGAATGCGCGTGCATCAACGCCTCCTAATCGGACTGGCCTTCCCCGCGGCCCCGGCCGGCCACGCCGAGCTCGCAGACCGCGACCGAGGGCCCGTCGCCAGCATAGATGCCCGGACGCTCGGGGATAAGGTTCGAAGGGGAATTTCGAACGGCGTTCGTGCCAAACGATGTTCGTTCGGCGCGTAGGATCGGCGCATGAACGCCGCACCCGTCAGCCGCAGGGCGAGACCGGCGAAAGTGCCCCTGAGCCGGGAACTCGTCATCGAGACCGGCTTGCGCACCCTCGACACCGATGGCTCGGGCGCGCTCACGATGCGCCGGGTTGCCAAGGAACTCGACACCGGGGCCGCGTCGCTGTACGTCTACGTCGCCAATCGCGACGACCTGCTGACCGGAATGCTCGATCACGTGCTGGCGCAGGTCCCGGCGGCCACCGAGGGTGATTGGCGGGCGCGGGTGACCCAGTTGGTCGAAGCCGCGATCGAGGCGCTCGCTCGGCACGACGGTCTCGCGCTCGTAGCCTTCGGGTGGTTCCCGACCACCCGACACGCCCTCGGCCTGCTCGAACAGGTGCTCGCCCTGCTGCGCGAAGGGGGCGTCGACCCGGTGACCGCCGGCTGGGCCTGCGACCTGATCTATCGCCATATCGCCGCCGAGGCTGTCGACGACGGTGGGGAGCGTGCGCGCTGGAACCTTCGGACGCTGCTCAACGGGATCGTCGCGACACCGGTGGGCGGTGGGCCGGTGCGGCTCGCGCGGGCCGAGGAGATCGCGGCGCTGCAGGAGATCGAGCGACGGGCGGGGGCGCCGTTCGCCGAGGTGGGGATGCGTGCGGTGGCCGAGGACGAGCCGCCGTCACGGGAGGTGTTGGGGGGCTTCGTTTCCGATGGCCGGGCCTGGGTGTGGCCGGACGAGAACGGCCGCCCGGTGGCGTATCTCGTTCTCGGTCTCGTCGATGGTCAGGCGCATATCGAGCAGGTCTCTGTCGATCCGGCGCATGCGGGGGCGCGGATCGGTAAGCGATTGATCGATCACGCGGTGGGGTGGGCGAAGGGCAATGGCCTGCGAGAGATCACGCTCACGACGTTCACGCAGGTACCTTGGAACGGCCCGTACTACGAACGCCTCGGATTCACCTACATCCCGCCCGCCGACGAACCTCGTGGCCTGCGGGCGATCCGTGCGGACGAGATCGCGCACGGGCTCGATGAATGGCCGCGTGCTTGCATGCGCGCGGACCTGGCTACCTGGAGAACCGGCTGATCCGCGGTTCTCCAGGCCCGTGGATCAGGCGGTGATGTTGTGCCTGGCGAAGGCGGCAACGGCTGCGGAGGTGGCGGCTTCGCGGTCGGTGGGGACCAGGCCGATACGGGTGCGACGGTCGAGGAGATCGTTGACTGTCAGGGCGGCCTCGTGGGTGATGGCGAAGTCGAATTCGGCTGCGGTGACGTCGATTCCGGGGGCGACCGGTTCGGCGAGGGTGGGGTCGGCGAGCCAGGCGGAGACGATGTGGGTCGCTTCGCTGCCGTAGCGCTCGATGAGGACCGGTGGGGCGTCGATGCGGTCGCGGGCGGCACCGGCGACGGCGCCGACGAGGGGGAGACGGGTGGTGCGGCAGGGAGTGGCTGCGAGGGCTGCCTGGGTGACTGCCGCGTCGACGGCGTCCTCGGCCATTTGCCGGTAGGTGGTGAGCTTGCCGCCGACGACGGTGATCAGGCCGTTGGGGGCGGTGAGGACGGCGTGTTCGCGGGAGATGTCGGCGGTGCTGTCGTCGGCGGTTTTGAGCAGGGGGCGCAGACCGGCGAAGGTGCCGCGGATGTCGTTGCGGGTCAAGGGTTCCCGCAGGGCGGTGTTGATGGTCTCGAGGAGGAAGTCGATCTCGGACTCGGTCGGCTGGGGTTCGTCGGGGATCGGGCCCGGGGCGTCCTCGTCGGTGAGGCCGAGGTAGACGCGGCCGTGGGCGGCGGGCATGGCGAAGACGAAGCGGCTGATGCTGCCCGGGACCGGAACCGTCAGTGCCGCACTGAGTCCCCCGAAAGCCGCGGCGTCGAAGACGAGGTGGGTGCCGCGACTGGGGCGCAGTTCGATGCTGTGATCGACCTCGCCCGCCCACACGCCGGTGGCGTTCACCACCGCGCGCGCCCGCACCTGCAGAGTTTCGCCGGAAAGTGTGTCGCGCAGCTGGACCGAATCACCGGTCGCGGCAACGGCTTCCATGCGGGTGAGCACCGTCGCGCCAACGGCTGCCGCTGTGCGAGCCAACGCGACGACCAATCGCGCGTCGTCGACGAGCTGTCCGTCCCATGCCTGCAACCCGCCGCGCAGCCCTTCGCGTCGCACGGTCGGTGCCAACCGCAGCGCCTCGGCGGCGGCCACCCGGCGTGAACGCGGCAAGGTGTCGACGGAGGTGTGCGCCGCGATCCGCAGCGCGTCACCGGCGGCGAAACCCGCACGGATCAGCGAAGTCTGGATCGGCTTGATGCCCGGCAGCAGCGGTACGAGCTGGGGGAGCGGGCGCACCAGATGCGGGGCGGTGGTGCGCAACAGGATGCCGCGCTCGACCGCGCTCTCGTGCGCGATCCCGACCCGACCGCTGGCCAGATACCGCAGACCGCCGTGCACCAGCTTCGAACTCCAGCGGCTGGTGCCGAACGCGAAGTCGTTGCGCTCCACCAGGATTGTGCGCAGGCCGCGTGCGGCGGCGTCGAGGGCGACGCCGGTTCCGGTCACGCCGCCGCCGATCACCACCAGGTCGACCTCGGGACGGTCGCCGAGGGTACTCAGGTCGGCGGAGCGCCGGGCGGCGTTGAGCGAGGCATCAGGAGACATCGGGTTCCTTGTCGGGTAGCGGGAGTAGATAACCCTCGATAGCCCTGGACAATTCGGCGTCGAACTCCGCACCGGCCAGCAGTTCCGCCACCGTGCCCGCCGACTGCACCGCCGACTGGGTGATGAGCAGCAGCATGGTGCCCATGTGCTCCGCATCGCCGGACCGGATGGACCCGTCTTTGTGGCCGCGCCGGATGATGGTCGCGAACAGCTCGATCAGCGTGCGCTGATTGCGGCCCAACCGGCCGAACACATAGGTGAGCATCAGGTCGGTGTCGGTGCGGAAGATCTTCGCGAACACCGCGTTCGACCGAATCGCCGCCGCGCCCGACACGATGCCGAGGACCAGCCGATCCCGGCCGAGACCGGTGTCGGGCATGGTCTCGGCGACGATCGTGCGCAGTTCACGGACCAGCAGTTCGGCGATCAGCGACCCGGTGTCGGGCCAACGGCGGTAGACCGTCGGCCTGCTCACGCCCGCGCGCCGCGCCACCTCGGTGAGAGTGGTTCGGCGAACACCGAAATCGACGACGCAGGCCCGCGTGGCATCGAGAATCGCCACGTCGGTGGGCGAAAGCTGGTCAGCGTGGGTCGCGAGGTCGATCATCGTGCTTCACCGCCGGTGTGTTCGGAAGGCGCCGGAGCGGGCGCCCTGGTCGAGTTGGAACCGCCCAAGGGTATCGAGCGGACCAGCAGGGTTGCGGTCGCGAATGGCCGGTGGTGACATCCGACAGCGGTGCGGATGTCGACTCTGGGACATATCGTTGGTTACTGCTTGACATTATATGTCAGTATGTAATGCATGGTCGAGATGCAAGACGAACTCTCCGGATCCGCCACTGTGTCATCGAACATGGCTACGGTGGCGCCGAACATGGTGTGGGACGCCTGGGGCGTCGCCGCCGGTCACCAGCCGCTGTCGGCGCAGATCCGTGGCCTGCTCGGACAGGTCTTCGGGATCTCGGGCGAGCCGGTCGCGCGCCGCGCCGCCGACGAGGTACCGCTCGTCCCCACCGCACTCACCGCCGCCGACCGGAGCGGTCTGGCCGCGATCGTCGGTGACGAACATCTCACGACTGCCGACCTCGACCGGCTCCGGCACGCGGGCGGCAAGAGCACCCCCGACCTGTTGCGCCGCCGCGCGAGCGAACCGCAGAACGCCCCCGACGCGGTCGTCTTCCCGGCCGATCACGCGCAGGTCCTCGCGCTGCTGACCTATTGTGCCGAACACGCCGTCGCCGTGGTCCCGTTCGGTGGCGGAACCAGCGTGGTCGGCGGCGTCGATCCGGTGCGCGGGCAGTTCGCCACCGTGATCGCGCTCGACCTGCGCAGGCTCGACACCCTCACCGAGGTCGATCCGGCCAGCGGCACCGCCACCCTCGGCGCCGGACTCACCGGCCCGCAGGCCGAGGAGTTGCTCGGCGCGCACGGGCTCTCGCTCGGGCATTTCCCGCAGAGTTTCGAATTCGCCAGTATCGGCGGGTTCGCTGCGACCAGGTCGTCGGGGCAGGCGTCGGCGGGCTACGGCCGGTTCGACGACATGGTCGAACGCCTGGTGATCGCCACCCCGCAGGGGACCCTCGACCTCGGCCGCGCTCCCGCGTCCGCGGCCGGGCCCGACCTGCGTGAGCTGTTCGTCGGATCCGAAGGCGCGCTCGGCATCATCACCTCGGTCACCCTGCGGGTGCATCCCGTGCCGGAAACCGTTGGCTACCAAGCCTGGTCGTTTCCCGACTTCGCCACCGGCGCGGCCGCACTGCGCGCCGTGGTGCAGGCCGGTGCCGCGCCGACGGTGATGCGGTTGTCCGACGAGGCCGAGACGGGTTTGAACCTGGCCCGCTCCGCCGATGTCGGCGGCAACCCGGTGTCGGGCTGCCTGGCCGTCACCACTTTCGAAGGCACCAAGGACCATGTCGCGGCGCGATCGGCCGAGGCGAGCGCGCTGCTGGCAGCCGCTGGTGGCACCGCACTCGGCGAGGCGCCCGCCCAGCAGTGGGAGCACGGCCGGTTCGCCGCGCCTTACCTGCGCGACGCGCTCCTGGACGTCGGTGTGCTGTGCGAGACCCTCGAAACCGCCACCAGCTGGGCGAATCTGACCAACCTCAAGGTGAAGGTCACCGGCGCGCTGATGGACGCGCTCGGCGCGCAGGGCACGCCCGCGCTGGTCATGTGCCACATCTCGCACACCTACCCGACCGGGGCCTCGCTGTATTTCACCGTCGTCGCCAAGCAGCTCGACGATCCGATCGCGCAGTGGCGCATCGCCAAATCCGCGGCGAGCGACGCGATGGTCGCGGCGGGCGGCACCATCACCCACCACCACGCCGTCGGCGCCGACCACCGCCCGTGGATGCGCGCGGAGATCGGTGACCTGGGCGTTCGGGTATTGCGCGCGGTGAAACGCGAACTCGACCCCACCGGGGTGCTCAATCCTGGAAAGCTGGTCCCGTGAAGCAGTTTCGGCGGGCGAATCAGAGGTCGACGGAGCTGAGCATCGGCGAGGTGGAGTCGTGAGCGAACATGCGGTGCGGCGCGTCGTCGTGGTCACCAACCCGCATTCGGGGTCGGGCCGTGGTGACGGTGTCGCCGAGACGGTGCTGGCTCAGCTCGCGGCTCGCGATGTCGAGGTCGTCCAGGTGCGGGCGCCCAGCGCGGACGAGTCGGTGGCCCAGGTCAGGACGCTCGTCGCGGGCGAGGACCGGCCCGACGCGGTGATCTGCGTCGGCGGCGACGGGCTGATGAACGTATTGCTTGCCGCCGTCGCGCACAGCGGGGTGCCACTCGGGCTGGTGCCCGCGGGCACGGGCAACGACCTGGCGCGCGAGCTCTCGATTCCGACCGACGACCCGCGCGCCGCCGTCGACATCCTGCTCGCAGGCCGAACACGCACCATCGATCTGGGGCGGATCGAATCGCCCGATGCCACCCCCACCTGGTTCGCGACCGTGGTCGGAACCGGGTTCGACGCACGAGTCACCTTGCGCGCCAACAAGATGCGCTATCCGCGCGGACCCCTGCGCTACACCGCGGCCGCCGTTGTCGAGTTGATGCGCGGCTACACCCTGCCGTTCCGGATCGAGATGTCGGGCCTGGCGCCCGGTGTGCTCGACAACCCGCCCGACTCGCACGTGGTGATCCTCACCGACGCGGTGATGGCGCCGATCGGCAACACCCGCACCTACGGCGGCGGGATGCTGGTGTGTCCCGATGCGCTCGCCGACGACGGGTATCTCGACATCACGGTGGTCGGCGCGGTGTCGCGGCTGGAGATGGCGCGGCTGCTGCCCGCGTTGTCGTCGGGCAAGCGGATCGACCACCCCTCGACGAAACGGTATCGGGCGCGGCGGATCACGGTCAGCGCCGAGGGCGGGTACGCGACGGCCGATGGTGAGCCTGCCGGGATGCTGCCGGTGACAGTGCAGGCGATGCCGGGGGCGCTGACGGTTCTGGTGCCATAAGCCTGGGTGCGGCGGTGACGGCGGCTGGGTGGACCCGACCGGCGTCGGTATCCGGGTGAGTCGGCGTCGACGGCTGGTGCCTCGACATCGCGCACGGCATGGCCGTCTGGACGGGGTAGTTGGTGTGGCGTGGTCGATCAGGGCGCGTCGAAAGCGATGCGCGACACGGCATGCAATGTCTGTCGGTCGATGATCACCACCGATGTCGACGACAGCGGGTGTGCGTCCGGTGTGTGGGTGGCGTCGCGGGCTCCGAGGGAATCCATCATCGCCTCCCAGCGACGGCAATGGCCGGTGAAGGCGAGCCCGTTGACGCTGCGGCCCCGGCTGATCTGACCGCGTCTGGCCTCGTCGGCGGGCACGTCGATGAGCACCATGTGCAGTTCGCGGCGGCTCTGCGCGGCCCAGCGGGTGATCAGGCGTCGGCTCCAGCGGAAGGTCGCGCAGTCGTGGATCGCGACCGGTCCGTCGCTGTCGTGGAGGGCGTCGCGGATCGCGCGATAGTGCGCGAGGTGGACCAGTGGGCGCCACAGGGCGTACGGGGCCCAGCCGAGGCGGTGGCGCAGACGATTGCGGGTGTGGTTCGAGTCGAGTACCAGGGCGCCGGAGTCGGTGCGCACCGGTTGTTCGGCGTCGGGGCCCGCGCCGAAGAAGCGGTGGAGCGCGGTGGACTTTCCCGCGCCGGGGACACCGGCGAAGACCAGGACGGTGGTGCTCGGGTAGCGCAGTTCTTCGACCTCGCTCGCGCGTAGGTCCACCAGGGCGACGGGGATGATGACCCGCGGTACCGAGGGCGGAACGGGTGCGGAGGATTCGAGCGGGGGCGTCACCCTGTCCAGGGTCCGGTAATTCGGACAAAACGGCAATCGGGGGTTTCCCGGAGATTCGCGTTCGAGGCTTGGGAGACAAGGGTTTCCGCGTGTCGTCGTGGCGCGTCACATGGCCTCGCTGACCAGCGCAATCCGAAGCTGAGAATTCCATATGGATTCTGCTGGGTGCGGTGGATCGCCGGTAGTATCGGTGTCGTAGACGGAGTCTTCGGTGTCCCTCATCCACCGAAGAGTCCGTCTCCTTTTTTTGCAGCGCCGGGGCGCTCGAGTTCGCGGCCACATATGTCCCGCCGCGAACCGCCGCTGCGCGGTGGACCCTCCTAGAGGTCGGGTCGTGCGTGGTTGCGTTTCATGTCTGCGGCGGGCGGGGAAAAACATGTCGCCGCCTCCCCTTAGGATTGGCACGTGACCGCCACACCCGGAGACAACTCGCGTAATCGTGCCGATGCCCTGCCCAAGAGCTGGAACCCCAGCGAGGTAGAGGCCGACCTGTACGAGGGCTGGGTAAACGCCGGGTACTTCGCCGCCGACGCGTCCTCGGACAAGCCGCCGTACTCGATCGTGCTGCCGCCGCCGAACGTCACCGGCACCCTGCACATGGGCCACGCGCTCGACCACACGATCATGGACCTGCTCACCCGCCGCAAGCGGATGCAGGGCTACGAGGTGCTGTGGCTGCCGGGCATGGACCACGCGGGTATCGCCACCCAGACCGTGGTGGAGAAGCAGCTGGCCGCCGACGGCAAGACCAAGGAAGAGTTCGGCCGCGAGCTGTTCATCGACAAGGTGTGGGACTGGAAGCGCGAGTCCGGCGGCCAGATCCAGGGGCAGATGCGTCGCCTCGGTGACGGCGTCGACTGGGCCCGCGACCGTTTCACCATGGACGACGGTCTGTCGCGCGCGGTGCAGACGATCTTCAAGCGGCTCTACGACACGGGGCTGATCTACCGGGCCGAGCGCCTGGTGAACTGGTCGCCGGTGCTGCAGACCGGAATCTCGGATCTCGAGGTGGACCACAAGGAGGTCGACGGCGAGCTCGTGAGCATGCGGTTCGGCTCGCTCGACGACGACGAACCACACGTGATCGTGGCCACCACCCGGGTGGAGACGATGCTCGGCGATACCGCCGTCGCGGTCCACCCCGACGACGAGCGCTACAAGGCGCTGATCGGCACCACGCTCTATCACCCGATCACCGGCCGTCAGATCCCGATCGTCGCCGACGACTACGTCGACCCCGAATTCGGTTCCGGCGCAGTGAAAATCACCCCCGCGCACGACCCCAACGACTTCGAACTCGGTCTGCGCCACGGCCTGCCGATGCCGACGATCATGGACAAGGCCGGTCGGATCGCCGACAGCGGTACCGAATTCGACGGCATGGACCGCTTCGAAGCCCGCGTGAAGATCCGCGAACGTCTCGAGGCCGAAGGCCGCATCGTCGGACGCAAGTTCCCCTACAAGCACCAGGTCGGTCACTCGGAGCGCTCCGGTGAACCGATCGAGCCGCGCCTGTCGATGCAGTGGTGGGTCAAGGTCGACACCCTGGCCAAGGCCGCCGGTGACGCCGTGCGCCAAGGCGACGTGAAGATCCACCCGGCCAGCCAGGAACCGCGCTGGTTCGACTGGGTCGACAACATGCACGACTGGTGCATCTCGCGTCAGCTGTGGTGGGGCCACCGCATCCCGATCTGGTACGGCCCCGAAGGTGAGATCGTGTGCCTTGGCCCCGGCGAGGAAGCGCCCGAGGGCTGGGTGCAGGACCCGGACGTGCTCGACACCTGGTTCTCCTCGGGTCTGTGGCCGTTCTCCACGATGGGCTGGCCCGACTCGACCCCCGAGCTGTCGAAGTTCTATCCGACCAGCGTGCTCGTCACCGGTTACGACATCCTGTTCTTCTGGGTGGCCCGGATGATGATGTTCGGCATGTCCGTCAGCGACGATCCGGTGCTCACGGCCGGTAAGGGCGGACAGAAGCAGGTTCCGTTCGAAGACGTGTTCCTGCACGGTCTGATCCGCGACCAGCACGGCAAGAAGATGTCGAAGTCGCGCGGCAACGGCATCGACCCGCTGGACTGGATCAACTCCTACGGCGCCGACGCGCTGCGCTTCACCCTGGCCCGCGGTGCCCAGCCAGGCGGCGACCTCTCCGTCGGCGACGCGCACGCGCTGGCCTCGCGCAGCTTCGTCACCAAGCTGTTCAACGCCACCAAGTTCGCGCTGATGAACGGCGCGCGCACGGGCGAACTGCCCCCGCGTGACACCCTCACCGACGCCGACCGGTGGATCATCGACCGGCTCGACGAGGTCCGCGCCGAAGTCGACACCGCCTTCGACGCCTACGAATTCGGCAAGGCCTGCGAGGCGCTCTACCACTTCGCGTGGGACGAACTCTGCGACTGGTACCTGGAACTGTCCAAGGTTCAGTTCGCCGAATCCGACGCCCGCGCCGACAGCACCGCGGTGGTGCTCGGCAGCGTGCTCGATGCGGTGCTTCGCCTGCTGCACCCGGTGATCCCGTTCGTCACCGAAACCCTGTGGAAGGCGCTCACCGGCGGTGAATCGCTGGTGATCGCCGCGTGGCCGCAGGCAAGTGGCATCGCCACCGACGAACTCGCCGCCCAGCGCGTGGCCGACACGCAGCGGTTGATCACCGAGATCCGCCGGTTCCGCGGCGACCAGGGTCTGGCCGACAAGCAGAAGGTGAAGGCCACCCTCGTCGGCATCGACGAGGCCGGGCTCAGCGGGTTCGCCGACTCGGTCGCCAACCTGGCCCGGCTCACCGAACCGGGCGAGGACTTCGCCACCACCGCCGAGGTGGAGGTGCGCCTGTCCGGCGGCACCGTCACCGTGCAGCTCGACACCTCCGGCGCGATCGACCTCGATGCCGAGCGTCGCCGGTTGGAGAAAGATCTCGCGGCCGCGCAGAAGGACCTCGACACCACCACGGCCAAGCTCGGCAACGAGGCCTTCCTGGCCAAGGCGCCGCAGCCGGTCGTCGACAAGATCACCGCGCGTCGTGATGTGGCCACGGCCGAAGTGACCCGCATCGGCGCTCGCCTGGCGGAGCTGAGCGCCAAATGAGCGACCTGGGCCCCTTCGACATCGACCCCGAGGACATCGAGCCCGACAGCGGTGACTTCGGCGGCACCGGCTATGAGGAGGCTCGACCCGACACCGGACCCTCGCCGGTCGACCTCGCCGAAATGGCGTTGGTAGAAGCCGAACTCGACAAGCGCTGGCCCGAAACCAAGATCGAGCCCTCGCTCACCAGGATCTCCACCCTGATGGACCTGCTCGGCAACCCGCAGAACAACTACCCGGCCATCCACGTCGCGGGCACCAACGGCAAGACCTCGGTGACCAGGATGATCGACGCCCTGCTCACCGCGCTGCACCGGCGCACCGGCCGGATCACCAGCCCGCACCTGCAGCTGGCGACCGAGCGGATCAGCATCGACAACCGGCCGATCAGCCCGGCCGACTACGTGGCGACCTACCACGAACTCGCCCACTATATCGGCATGATCGACCAGCGCTCCGCCGAAAACGGCGGGCCCGCGATGAGCAAGTTCGAGGTGCTCACCGGCATGGCCTACGCGGCGTTCGCCGAGGCGCCGGTCGACGTGGCCGTGGTCGAAACCGGCATGGGCGGCACCTGGGACGCCACCAATGTGATCCAGGCGCAGGTCGCGGTGATCACCCCGATCGGTCTCGACCACACCGACTACCTCGGCCCCGACCTCGAGTCGATCGCCAAGGAGAAGGCCGGGATCATCAAGCGTGCCCCCGAGGCACTGATCCCGACCGACACCGTCGCGGTGATCGCCGAGCAGGAGCCCGAGGTGATGGACGTGCTGCTGCGCCGGGCCGTCGCCGAGGACGCCGCGGTGGCCCGTGAGGGCGCGGAGTTCCGGCTGCTGGAACGCGCCGTCGCCGTCGGCGGACAGTTGCTGACGCTGCAGGGGCTCGGCGGGGTCTACGACGAGATCTTCCTGCCGCTGCACGGTGAGCACCAGGCCCGCAATGCCTCGCTCGCCTTGGCCGCGGTGGAGGCGTTCTTCGGTGCGGGCGCGGAACGTCAGCTCGATATCGACGCTGTGCGAACCGGTTTCGCGAGTGTGGCCAGCCCGGGGCGGATGGAACGGATGCGTAACGCGCCCACCATCTTCGTCGACGCCGCCCACAATCCGGCGGGTGCGCAGGCACTGGCCAAGACGCTCACCGGCGAGTTCGACTTCCGCAAGCTGGTCGGGGTGGTTGCGGTGCTCGCCGACAAGGACGCGGCCGGGATTCTCGACGCGCTCGAACCGGTCTTCGACGAAATCGTCGTCACCAGCAACGGTTCCCCGCGGGCCATGGATGTGGACGCACTGGCCGACCTGGCCGTGCAGCGGTTCGGCGACGAACGCGTGATCACCGCCGAGACGTTGCCCGACGCGCTGGAGTCGGCGATCGCGCTGGCCGAGCAGGCCGGTGACGAGGGCGATGTGATCTCGGGTGCGGGCGTGATCGTCACCGGATCGGTCGTCACCGCCGGTGCGGCGCGCGCACTGTTCGGAAAGGGTCCGGCGTGAGCGGTCAGCGACCGGAGGAGGAAGCGGAGCGTGACCACGGAGGTCGCCCGAGCACGCCGAATGGACACAGCATGAGTGAAGTGCCTCCTCCTGCGACCGATCCCTGGAAGGGGTTGCGCGGTGTCATGGCGGGGACCTTGGTCCTCGAGGCGATCGTGGTGCTGCTGGCGCTGCCGGTGGTCGCCGACGTCGGCGGCGGGGTCACGTGGTTCTCGGGGACCTACCTCGTGGTGCTCTCGCTGCTGATGATCTTGGGCGCGGGCGTGCAGCGGAAGTCGTGGGCGATCCCGTTCAACCTCGGTCTGCAGGTGCTGTTGCTGGCAGGCGCGTTGATCCACCTGTCGATCGGCGTGATCGCGGTGGTGTTCATCGCGGTGTGGGCATTCATCCTCCTCCTACGCGCAGATGTCCAGCGTCGGATGGATGCCGGTCTGCTCCCCAGCCAGCGAATGGGTACGAAGTCCTGACGGTTGCCGGGTACGCAGGCTTCAGCGAATGTGCGCGAGGCCTGCGCTCGAGGGCCCGATCGGCGTGCTGACACGGCCGACGCTAGGGTTACCCCGTGACTGAGCAGACGTTGGTACTCATCAAGCCGGACGGTGTCTCCCGGGGCCTCACCGGCGAGATCCTCGCGCGGATCGAGCGCAAGGGCCTCACCTTCCAGGCCCTCGAACTGAAGAACGTGTCCCCGGAGCTCGCGGCCGAGCACTACGCCGAACACGCCGAGCGGCCCTTCTTCGGCTCGCTCATCGAATTCATCACCTCCGGCCCGGTCGTCGCGGCCGTGCTCGAGGGCCCGCGCGCGATCGCGGCGTTCCGTCAGCTCGCCGGTGGCACCGACCCGGTGGAGAAGGCCGTGCCCGGCACCATCCGTGGCGACTTCGGCCTGGAGACCCAGTTCAACCTGGTCCACGGCTCCGACTCGCCCGAGTCCGCCAAGCGCGAGATCGCCCTCTGGTTCCCCGAATTTCCCGCCTGATCCGTCGCGGTCAGCAAGTAGGTAGAAGGTAGTAGGACACCCGGTCAGGCGGTATCGAACTCCGCTCGACCGGGTCGCCCTCGCTCGCTGGATCCGCCGGGTGAAACGGCGGCCGTGAGCGGGGCACAGTTCGCGTGAGTTGCGCCGATGGCGATCCCCGCGCGAACCGTATGGGATACTGATGACGGATGTGTTCGACGCCGACCTGTCGCGCAGGTACGCGACGCGGCGGCGAACATGACCGGATGACACCGCGGTTGATGCCGATCATCGCTGCCACGCACGGACACCCTGTTGCTGGGGTCGCCCGCACAGGCATGCTGGATGAGCGCTCGAAAGCGCGGTGCCACGCCGTACAGCCAGGCGCCGCGTGACCGGTTGGCCCGCCAGATGATCGATCGAGGTGCGACCGGACACGCGGGGCGAGACCAGATGACCCTCGTACCATCGGGTACGAGGTGCACGGACGATGCCCCCGCGTCGGCCGCGTCACTCCCGTACCGGGGAAGGACGCGCCCGGGGGCCCGAGGAGACTTCGTGGCCGAAAAAGAGCCGCTGGACACAACACAACAGGATGCCGATCAATTGCCGGAGCGAATTCGAGTTCATGCACTGGCCAAACGGTTGGGAGTGACCAGCAAACGCATCCTGGCCAAACTGGCCGAGCTGGGCGCCGAGGCGCGCAGTGTGCAATCGAATGTCGATCGCGCCGTCGCCGAGACGGTGCGCGACGCGATCGCCGCCGCTGACGCCGAACCCGGCGAACCTTCAGCACCCGCCCCCACTACGCGCGCGAAGAAGCGCGCCACCCCCGTCGCCGAGCAGCCGGCCGACACCACCGCATCGCTTTTCTCCGCACCCCACGTCGCGGGCACCAACGAGGTGTTCGCCGCGATGCGCGAGGACGCGCACACCGACCTGTTCACCCACCGCCCCTCGGACGCCCCCGTGCAGGCCGAGCCGGTGACCTTCGAGGCACCCGCCTCGGTGGGCATGCCGCTGTTCGTGGCGCCGGACGCCACCGCCGCCGAGGAGACCCGTAAGCGCCGTCGCGCCGAGCGGACCCCCAAGCGCGAAGAGCCCGTCGAGGCGCCGGTCGAGGAGATCGAGGCCGAGGTCGAGGTCGCCGAGGAATCGGCCGCCGACGCCGCCGATGACGACAACGACGCCGACGGCCAGCCCCGTCGCCGCCGCCGTGGCCGTCGTGGCCGTGGTCGCGGTCGTGGCGAGCAGTCCGCCGACGGCGAGGACAACGAGTCCGAAGACGACGAGTCCGACGAGGCCGAGCAGCAGGCCGAGCCGGTCGCCGCCGAGGCGGAGCAGGCCGACGACAGCGATTCCGACACCGACGACGAGGACGGCACCTCCGATGGCGCGAGCCGTCGTCGCCGTCGTCGTCGCCGTCGCAAGGTGGGCGGCGAGTCCGCCGATGCCGAGACCGCGACCGAAGACGATCCGCCGAACACCGTCGTGCACGAGCGCGAGCCCCGCAACAAGCGGCGCGAGCGTTCGAGCTCGAACAACAACCCCGACGAAGTGCAGGGCATCTCCGGCTCCACCCGCCTGGAGGCCAAGCGTCAGCGTCGCCGGGACGGTCGGGAGGCCGGGCGTCGTCGTCCGCCGATCCTGACCGAGTCGGAGTTCCTGGCTCGCCGCGAGGCGGTCGACCGGGTGATGGTCGTGCGCGAGAAGGCGTTCGATCCGGCCGAGCACGCGCCGGGTCACCAGACCACCACTCAGGTGGCGGTCCTGGAGGACAACATCCTGGTCGAGCACTTCGTGACCAGTTCCGGTCAGGCGTCGATGGTGGGCAATGTCTACCTCGGCAAGGTGCAGAACGTGCTGCCCAGCATGGAAGCCGCGTTCATCGACATCGGCCGCGGCCGCAACGGCGTGCTCTACGCCGGTGAGGTGAACTGGGAGGCCGCCGGTCTCGGTGGTCGTGAGCGCAAGATCGAACAGGCGCTCAAGCCCGGCGATCAGGTGCTGGTGCAGGTGTCCAAGGACCCGGTGGGTCACAAGGGCGCCCGTTTGACCACCCAGATCTCCCTCGCGGGTCGCTTCCTGGTGTACGTGCCGGGTGGGACCTCGACCGGGATCAGCCGCAAGCTGCCCGACACCGAGCGCAAGCGGCTCAAGGAGATCCTGCGCGACATCGTTCCGTCCGATGCCGGCGTGATCATCCGGACCGCGTCCGAGGGTGTCAGCGAGCCCGAACTGGCTCGCGACGTCGAACGGTTGCAGGCCGCCTGGCGCACCATCGAAGAGGCCGCCGCCAAGGAGACCAACGCACCCAAGGCCCTCTACGAAGAGCCCGACATGCTGGTCAAGGTCATCCGCGACCTGTTCAACGAGGACTTCGCCAAGCTGGTCATCGAAGGTGACCGCGCGTGGAGCACCGTCGAGAACTACGTGCGCACCGTCGCCCCCGACCTGCTGGTGCGGGTCGACCGGCACGAGAACAACGGTGTCGACGTGTTCGACGCCTACCGCATCGACGAACAGCTCGCCAAGGCCCTCGATCGCAAGGTGTGGTTGCCCTCGGGCGGCACCCTGGTGATCGACCGCACCGAGGCGATGACCGTCGTCGACGTCAACACCGGCAAGTTCACCGGCTCGGGTTCGTCGAACCTCGAGGAGACCGTCACCAAGAACAACTTGGAAGCGGCCGAGGAGATCGTGCGCCAGATGCGGCTGCGCGATATCGGCGGCATGATCGTCGTCGACTTCATCGACATGGTCCTCGAATCCAACCGTGACCTGGTGCTGCGTCGTCTCACCGAGGCGCTCGGGCGCGACCGCACCCGCCACCAGGTGTCGGAAGTCACCTCGCTGGGCCTGGTCCAGATGACCCGCAAGAAGCTGGGCACCGGGCTGGTCGAGGCGTTCTCCACCACCTGTGAGCACTGCCACGGTCGCGGCATCCTCGTGCACTCCTACCCGGTGGATTCCGGGTCGGGTGTGGAGGAACCGCGTTCGAAGGAGAGCGGTTCGCGTCGTCGTCGCGGCAAGGATCGCGACAAGCCCGCCGTCGCCGCACCGGCGACCAACGGCACCGCGCCGGCCGCCGAGCATCCCGAAGAGGAGATCGCGGTCAAGCGGGCCCACCCGGTGGTGCTGGCGATGGCCGGTCATCACGAGGACGACGAGCAGCCCACCGAGGTCGTCGAGGAGACGCCCGCCGAGCCGACCAGGTCGCGCTCACGGTCGCGTTCGCGCCGGTCGGGACGTGGTTCCGCGGCCGCGAACACCGAGCCGAACACCGAGGGTCCGCTCACCGGGGTCATCTCCGGCGAGGCAGAGCCCGAGGTCGAGGAGGAAGCGGTGATCGCGGCTCCGGCCGAAACCGCCGCTGTCGTCGAAGCCCCGGTTGTCGAGACTCAGGTCGTCGAAACGCCGGTCGTCGAGACCTCGCAGCCCGAACCGGCTCCGGTCGCCGCCGAACCCGCAGCGCGGGCGCCCCGTAGGCGTCGCGTAGCGCGTTCCACGGCGGCACCCGCACCGGACAGCACGGGAGCCGTGTTCGTCCTGTCGGCCAACGATCAGCCGCCCGCGGCGGCCGTCGTGGACTTCGCCGCCGAACCCGTCGTCGTCCCGGAACGTAAGCCGCGCCGTCGCGCGGTGGGTCGTCCCGCCGGCGCGCCTGCGGATTCGCAGTAGCTCGATGCTTGCCCCCGATTCGGCCCTTGACCGGCCGAATTGGGGGAGGGCATACCGCTCTGGTAACCTAGGTCGGTCGCTGCCCAGTGATTGAGCATCTGGCCGAACAGGCCGGGTGCGTACCGCAGGCAGCAAACGTTCTTCCCCCGCTCTGCGGGGATGAGCCCAGAAATACACGTCGCAGCTGCGGCGTGGACATGTGCAGCACCAATGTGAGTGGAGGAAGCCGACCGATGGCAGCGTACGCAATCGTCAAGACCGGCGGAAAGCAGTACAAGGTCGCGGTCGGTGACCTGGTGAAGGTCGAGAAGATCGAGGGTCCCGTCGGCACCGCCGTGGCGCTGACCCCGGTTCTCGTCGTCGACGGCGCCGATCTGACCACCGACGCCGACAAGCTGGCCAAGATCTCCGTGGCCGCTGAGGTCATCGACCAGACCAAGGGCCCGAAGATCCGGATCCACAAGTTCAAGAACAAGACCGGCTACCACAAGCGCCAGGGTCACCGTCAGCCGCTGACGGTCATCAAGGTCACCGGCATCAAGTAAGAATTTTCCCGAGGAGACGAAGCAATGGCACATAAGAAGGGCGCATCCAGCTCCCGGAACGGCCGCGATTCGAACGCCCAGCGCCTCGGCGTGAAGCGTTTCGGTGGCCAGAAGGTCAGCGCGGGCGAGATCCTGGTCCGTCAGCGTGGAACCCACTTCCACCCGGGCGTGAACGTCGGCCGTGGTGGCGACGACACGCTGTTCGCCCTCGAGGCGGGCGCGGTCGAGTTCGGCACCAAGCGTGGCCGCAAGACCGTGAACATCGTTGTACCGGAGCCGGTCCAGGCCTGACCGCCTGGAGCGTCAGCTCCCCACGGACACCAGAGCGGGTCAGGGTTTCCCTGACCCGCTCTGTCGTGTTCGCCCACCCTTACCGCAATCGACAAGTCAGAAGGAGGAGGATCAACCTCATGTCCAAATTCATCGACCGCGTCGTGCTGCATGTCAGTGCCGGTAGAGGTGGACACGGTTGCGCCTCGGTGCATCGTGAGAAGTTCAAGCCGCTCGGTGGCCCCGACGGTGGCAACGGCGGCAGTGGCGGCGATGTGATCCTCGAGGTCGACGCCAACGTCCACACGCTGCTCGATTTCCACTTCCACCCCAACGCCAAGGCGGGCAACGGCAAGCCGGGCGAGGGCAGCAACCGCGAGGGCAAGAACGGCGCCGATCTGGTGCTGCAGGTTCCCGACGGCACCGTCGTCGTCGATGACGACGGCAAGGTGGTCTGCGACCTCGTCGGCGCGGGCAACCGGTTCATCATCGCCCGTGGCGGCCGTGGTGGCCTCGGCAACGCCTCGCTGGCGTCCAAGGCCCGCAAGGCGCCCGGTTTCGCGCTGCTCGGTGAAGAGGGCGACGTGGTCGATGTCGTCCTCGAGCTGAAGTCGGTCGCCGACGTCGGGCTGGTCGGGTTCCCGTCCGCGGGCAAGTCGTCGCTGGTCTCGGTGCTGTCCGCGGCCAAGCCGAAGATCGCCGACTACCCGTTCACTACGCTGGTCCCGAACCTGGGCGTCGTGCTGTCGGGCGATACGACCTTCACCATCGCTGACGTTCCCGGCCTGATCCCCGGCGCCAGCGAAGGCCGTGGCCTCGGCCTCGACTTCCTGCGCCACATCGAACGCTGCGCGGTGCTCGCCCACGTCGTCGACTGCGCGACCCTGGAACCCGGCCGCGACCCGGTCTCCGACGTCGACGCGCTCGAAGCCGAGCTCGCCGCCTACAAGCCCGCGCTGTCGGGTGACGCCAGCCTCGGTGACCTGGCCGACCGCCCGCGCGTGGTCATCCTCAACAAGACCGACGTGCCCGACGCGGCCGAGCTGGCCGAGATGGTGTCGGCAGAGTTCGCCGAACGTGGCTGGCCGGTGTTCGAGATCTCCGCGGTGAGCCGGGCGGGCCTGCGCCCGTTGACCTTCGCGCTGGCCGACATGGTCCGTCAGTATCGCGAGGATCATCCCAAGGCCGCGCCCAAGCGCCCCATCATCCGCCCGATCGCGACCGACGAGACCGGTTTCAGTGTCATCGCCGATCCGGAGGAGGCGGGCGGTTTCATCGTGCGTGGTACTCGCCCCGAGCGCTGGATCAAGCAGACCGACTTCAACAACGACGAGGCCGTCGGCTACCTGGCCGACCGGTTGGCTCGCCTCGGTGTCGAAGCCGAGCTGGTCAAGCAGGGTGCGCAGCCGGGTTGTCCGGTGACCATCGCGGGCGTCACCTTCGAATGGGAGCCGATGATCTCGGCGGGTGTCGACATGCAGCCGACCGGCCGCGGTACCGACCTGCGGCTCGAGACCAACGACCGCATCGGTGCGGCCGAGCGCAAGCTCGCCTCGCAAGCGCGGCGTGGACTGCTCGACGAAAACGGCGAACGCAAAGAGTGAGGTGTGTCGCGCCCGGCGAAATTCGCTGTCGGGCGCGGCTGTTGGATCGGCATACTGCGAGAGTTCTGAGTTGACTCGGTGATCGTGGTGCAGGGAGTTGAACGATGCAGGTGGGTTCGGAGCTGGGTCATTCAGAGCTGAGTCAGGGACGCGCGGCGATCGTGTCGGCGCGGACCGTTGTGGTGAAGATCGGCTCGTCGGCATTGACCAGCCTCGAAGGGGGCCTCGACACCGCGCGGCTGGATCTGCTCGCCGACGCGGTCGAGGCTCGGATGCGCGCCGGTTCGGATGTGGTGGTCGTGTCGTCGGGTGCGATCGGCGCGGGACTCGCACCGCTCGGGCTGTCGAAGCGGCCCAAGGACCTGGCGACCAAGCAGGCCGCGGCCAGCGTCGGACAGCTGGCTCTCGCGCACGCCTGGGGCACCTCGTTCGCTCGCTACGACCGCACCGTCGGTCAGATCCTGCTCTCCGCAGACGATTTCGCCCGCCGCGAGCATCACCGCAACGCTCAGCGCACGCTCGATCGGTTGCGTTCGCTCGGCGCGGTGGCGGTGGTGAACGAGAACGATACGGTCGCCACCGAGGAGATCCGGTTCGGCGACAACGACCGGCTTGCCGCGCTGGTGGCGCATCTGGTGGGGGCCGATGCGTTGATTCTGCTGTCGGATGTGGCGGGGCTCTACGACGGTGATCCGCGTAAGGGTGCCGCCAATTTCATTCCCGAGGTGCGGGGGAGTGCGGATCTGGATGGTGTTATCGCCGGTAGTGGGGGTGCGCTTGGGACCGGGGGGATGGCGTCCAAGCTGTCTGCCGCGCGGCTTGCCGCCGATGCGGGGATTCCCGTGCTTTTGGCCTCGGCTGCCGATGCGTCGGCTGCTCTGACCGACGGGACTGTGGGTACGGCCTTCGCCGCTCGGCCGATTCGGTTGTCCGGGCGGAAGTTCTGGGTTCGGCATGCTGCTGATGCTCGGGGGGCGGTTGTGCTCGATGCGGGGGCGGTTAGTGCGGTCGCCGAACGTCATTCGCTGCTGGCCGCGGGCATCACCGCCATCCGTGGACGCTTCTTCGGCGGTGACGTGGTGGATCTCATCAGTCCCGACGGGGAGGTCGTCGCGCGTGGCGTCATCGAATACGACAGTGCTGAGCTTACGACGATGCTCGGGCGTTCTACCACCGAGCTTCCTGACACGATGCAGCGTCCGGTGATTCATGCGGACGATCTGGTCAAGGTTTGAGCTGAGGGTTTGGTAGTTCGGGGCGGGTGTGTGGTCTGCTGCCGGGGGTGCAGAGTTTGCCGGGGTTTGGGTTGTTGTGAGGTGGGTTGGGTGGGAGGGCTTTGGGGTTTGGGTTGTTGTGAGGTGGGTTGGGGTGGCAGAGCTTCGGGGTTTGGGTTGTCCCTGAGGTTTGACGCTGTGTTTATTGGAGCGCTGGCGCGCTCGAGTCGCGGCCCCAAGGGGCCGCCGGTTAGCGCTCGAGACTCGCGCCTGCGGCGCATGCGCTTCGAGCGCTAACCGGCGACCCGGCCGCGACCGGCCACTGCGTGGCCGTCCCTCCCTAGGGGTCGGGAGTGCGGTGGGTGGGTTTTGGGGGTTGTGGAAGACGGGGACAGCCTGGGGTGCGCGGTGGGGTTGGTGCGGGGACAGCCTGGGGTGCGCGGTGGGGTTGGGGTCTCTGGTGTGCTGTGGAGGCGGATCGGTGGTGATGATCTGCGGGGGCGGGGCTGTGCTAGCGCTGTTGCGGCACTACGCCTGGTTGGTCGGTGTCGGCTGGAGGGGCCTTTGGGGTTGCGGGTTGGGAGGGGGGTACTTCGGTGCCGGGGACGGGGCCGGTGACGCCGGGTTGGCCGCCGGGGTCGGACATGTCGGGCATGCCGGGTAGTGGAAGTGGTTGGGGGGCTTGGCGGCCCGGAGGGGCGGGGGAGGCCGGTTGCTCTGAGGTCGGTGCGGGAGCTTCCGTCGGCTGTGGTGACTCCACGGTCGGTGGCTTCGGGGGTAGTGGATTCGAATCCTGCTGTGTTGGTGGCTGCGCGGGTGGTGCGGTGGGCGTCTCGATGGGTGTGCTCGGCGGAGTCGTTGGTGCCTGGCTCTGCGGAGCGGGCGCCTCAGTCGACGGTGCCGGCGCTTCGGTGGACGGCGCGGGCGCTTGGGTGGTGGGCGCAGGTGGTTCAGTGGACGGGGCGGGCGCTTCGGTAGTGGGAGCAGGCGCTTCGGTAGTGGGAGCTGGCGCTTCGACGGGCGGTGCGGGGGCTTCGGAAGTCGGCGCGGGTGGCTCGGTGGTGGGCGCGGGGGTTTGCGATGTCGGAGGCTGTGGCGTCGGGCTCTGATCCTGGGGCGCGGGGCTTTCCGTTGGGGCGGGGGACTGGGGTGTGGGGGTTTCGCCTGGCGTCACAGTGGCGCCGGGTGACGGGGTATTGCCTGGTGTCGGGACGGATTCCGGGTTCTGGGGCGATTGTGTCGAATTGCCTTGTGGCGCGGACGGACTCGGGGTCGACCCATTGCTCTGCGGGGCGGAACCTCTTCGATCCGACGGCGATTCCGGCTCACCAGGTGCGATAGGCAACGCTGGAACATCTGTTCCGGCAAGCGAATACGCGGGCTTGTAGATCATGTTCATCGCCAGCACCGCTTCCTGGCGCAAAGCTTCGGCCGCCATCTGCGCGTCGATCACCTGTGCGCTTTCCAGGAGGCGGGCGATCGCGCCGATCGGCCCTGATCCGCCCGGCGCGACAACGGCCAGCTTCACGGCTTCGGCGGCCGCGGCGACACCACCGAGGCGGGCGCCGACGTCGGCCATCACCGTGGCGAGTTCGTCGATGGATTCGGCGAAGCTGCGGGTGCTGGCGGCGGCGGCGTCGGCGGCGACGCCGGTCCAGCCGGTTTCGTTGATCACCCGGTCGGCGCCGGATTTGGTCAGCGGCATCGAGGTGGTGAGGGTGGTGGCGGTTTCCAGCCAGGTCATCGACGCGCCGAGGATGGCACCGGCGTCGATCTGCTGGGTGCGCGCGTAGATCTGTTCGTGGGGCATGGACTCGAAATGTTCCATCGCGCTGATGTAGGTGGGGTCGGTGCTCATCCGCGCACCCGCGTATCGACGGCGCGCAGGGCGGCGGCCGCGGCGGCGTCGGCTTCCTCGTAGAGGCCCGCGCTGAGCAGGAACGCCTCTTTCATCCGGTAGGCCGCCTCGATGTAGCGGTCGAGCAGTTCGGCGGCGTCGCGTGCCTTGTGCGCGAAGCCTGCCTGTAACTGCTGGGCGGAGACGAATCCGCCGAATCCCGTTGCCTCGGCGGCGTTCTCGAGTCCCTGACGTAACAGGGCGAGGTGCTCGGCCTGCTGTTCGTAGAGGTCGGCGCACTGGCGCGCGGCTTCGGGGTCGAATGTCAGTGTCCCCGCCGCGGCGGCGCTGCGGAACCGGGAGATCTCGGCTCTGCTGCTCTCGATCGTCATCGCGTCTCCCCTCCAGATGATGCGGTGGAGTCCAGGTTAGCCGGACCTTCTGCTGTGCGAACTGTGCGCGGGCACCAACCTTCGCTGCAACTGTGCGGCAAGTTGACCAGTCGACGCGGGCACCACGTGCACGGTTTCACCCGCTCTCAGCAGGTAGCGGCCGTCATTGGCCACGTCGATCCAGCTGTAGTGCACCGGCGGGTTCGGTGTCGCGCGGTCGAGCCCGGTTTCGATCCGGATGTGGCCCTCGGCGGTGTGTGGCCTGCGCAAGAGCCGTTGGATCCGCGGCACCGCCGGGTGGGTGGCGAGCACGGTTTCCTCGTCGCGCACCGCCTCGGTCGCGGCCTCGCGTGCGGGTTCGCGTCCGGGCGGGGTATCGGGCAGACAGGCGGCGACACGAGCGCCGATGCCCGCGCTGTGCCCGATCGAAACACGCACGCTGCCACCGTAATCGGGCCGGTTGCTCGGCTCCTGCACCAGCAGCACGGCGTGGTCGTACACCGCGCAGGCGAGCAGCCGGATCTCGCTGCCGGGAGTATGGGCGCCACCGACGAGTACCACCCGCGCGTGCGGTTCGGCGAGGATCCGCAGGCACGCGGCCAGGTCGGGGTCGCCCCCGGGTAGTCGGTCGTCCAGGCCCGCGCGCAATCGGATCGCGTCGTGCTCGGTGCTCGGCGACTCGAGCAGGCGCAGCGGAAACGGCATGCGATCGCGACCGGATTCCCGCCAGACGTGCGCGAATTCGTCAGCGGTGAAGGTCCATCCCATTGCCGATCCCATCCTTACCGAACTCAGGACGGGGACAGCCTAACCCGCTATGTCTGATTCCGGCGCGGTGATCGGCAGTCATAGGTCCGAATGGAATCTTTTGCCGCTTATGAGTACCTGAGATGAGTATTTCGGCGGACGCTCAGCTCGGCGAATCCTTCTACGTTCATGACTGACCCATCGAAGGGAGCGGTCATGTCCGATTTCAGGCGGCGCGCCCGAATGCTCACCACGGCGCTGGCGGCCGCACTCGTCCTCGCCTCCGCGGCCGCGTGCAGTGACGATTCCGGCCCGAAAACCTATTACGGTGACGAACGATCCATGGGCAACGGCCAGGTCCGCACCTACGTGACCACCGACAAGGACGGTCACCCCACCGAACTCGGCCTGCGCATCCAGGAATCGGCGCTCGACGGGCTGCCGGTCCCCGCCACGATGCCGGAGGGCCCACCACCGGCGAGTCCCGGCATGGCGTTCCCCGAGGAAGCCGAGGGCACGGTGATCAACCACCTCACCTTCGACTGGGTGCCGCACGGCCACCCACCGGTCGGCGTCTTCGACGAACCGCACTTCGACACGCACTTCTTCTTCATCGACGATGCCGCGGTGCAGGCGATCGACCCGCAGGACCCGCAGTTCCTCGCCAAGGCCGCCGTCGAACCCGACCCGAAGTACATGCCGACCGGCTACACCACCCTGCCCGAGCCGATCGAGATGCAGGCGGTGCCCGCGATGGGCGTGCATTGGGTCGATGGCACCCAACCGGTGGTCCCCGGTCAGTTCGACTTCACCCAGACCCTGATCAACGGTGCGTGGGACGGCCAGTACATCTTCACCGAACCGATGTTCACCAAGGCCTGGCTGCTCACCAAGCCGTCGTTCACCGGCGACATCGCCCAACCCGAGGCCTACCAGCACGCCACCCGCTACCCGACGACCTATTCGATCCGATTCGACGATCAAGCGAAGGAGTATGTGGTCTCGGTCGGCGGGCTGACCGAGCGCACGGCCTCATAGCCCTGTTATAGCCCCTCACCTGCGAGTATGCTCTGATACTCGGAGGTGAGGTGTGACGACCGAGCTGATCGGACGTGATTCCGAACTGGCCGATCTGCTGGGTCGGCTCGACGACGCCGTCCACGGCGCCCCACAACTGGTGATCTGCTCCGGTGAGGCAGGGGTCGGCAAGACCAGGCTGGTCGCGGAGTTGGCCGGGCGCGCGCGGCGGGCGGGCGTACGCACCCTGTGGGCGCGCGCCCTCGAACTGCCCGATACCCCGCCGTTCTGGCTGTGGCACCAGGCTCTCGGCACCAGCGCGCCCGCTCCCGGCGCCGATCGTGTGGCCCTGTTCGACGGGTTCGCCGCCGGTCTCGACGGTGCGAAAAGCGGAGTTCTGCTGGTCGTCGACGATATCCACTGGGCCGACGAGCCGTCCCTGCAAGCGCTGCTGTACGTGGTGCGTGCGCTGCGTGAGCGTCGAATCATGGTGTGCGCCACCGAATGCGCAGGCACCGAGAGCTCCGGCTGGGCCACCATCAAACCCGAACTCCTGCGCGAATCGGTTGCGGGCTCGCTACTGTTGCGCGGCCTCTCACCCGCCGACTCCGCACACTGTCTGCGGATCGAAGCCGGGCGCGAGCTGCCCGATCGGCTGACCGGCGAGGCCTTCGACATGACCGCGGGCAACCCCTTCTACCTGCGCGAACTCGGCCGTTCGCTGCGGGGATCCACCGATGACGCGCTGCGCCTGCCCACCAGCCTGCGCGAGGTGGTGCGCGGCCGGATGACACCGCGCTCGACATCGGCGCAGGAGTTGCTGCGGGCCGCATCGATCCTGGGCGAGCGGTTCACGATCGCGGTCGCGGCACGTCTGGTCGAGCGGTCGATCCCGGACTGTCTGGCTGCCGTCGACGAGGCGATCGAGGCCGGACTGCTGGGGTTGGGCGAAGAGCCGGGCGCCGTGCGCTTCACCCATGCGCTCGTGCGGGCCACTCTGCTCGACGGGCTCTCGCTCCAGCAGCGCGTGGTGCTGCACCAACGGGCCGCTCTGGCTATCGAAGAGCTGTATCCCGATGCAGTGGAGTCGAATTCGGCCGCGCTGGCCTGGCACTGGGCCAATGCCGCAGTGGGCGGGACGCACGAACCGGCCGTTCGTTGGGCCCGCCGGGCTGCGGATGTCGCCGCGCGGGCGCTGGCGTTCGAGGAAGCCGTGCGGCTGTACGGTTTGGCGCTGACGCACGCTGCCGATATTGATCCGATCGACCGGGGTGGCCTGCTGCTGCAACGCGCGGCCGCATCTGTCCGGGCCGGAGATCTGACATCCGCGAGATCGGATTGCGTTGCCGCACAGGCGGTGGCGCGCGCGGTAGATTCCGCGCAGTGCCGCCGCGTTGCCGCCGTCCTGCTCGCTGAGGCCGCGCTGGTGCTCGAGCCGATCGGCGACCGCAGTTGGGATCGCGACATTGCCGACGCCTGTGCCGAAGCGCTGGCGGCCGACACCCGTCCCGAAGCGGTGGCGGACGATGTTCAGCCCGAGCCGCTGACGGACGATTACCGGCCCGACGACCTGCGTGCTGTTGGTCCGATCGGCTCGCCGACCTTTGATGCCATGCCAGAAGTCGTGGCCGCGAATCCGCTGCCCGGTACGTCGAGCGCCGCCTCGCTGCCTGTCGAGGTACAGCCAGAGTCGCTGCGGGCTCGGTTGCTCGCCCGCGCCACCGAGGCGGCGGTTTACCTCGGTCAGCTCGACGGCATCGATGTATCCAGCAGGGCGGCAATGGAATCCGCTGAGCGTTGCGATGATCCCGGTGTGCTGGCGGCCGCACTGCGGGCACGCCAACTCGCCTGCAGTGGCCCTGAGCATTGCGACGAACACCGGGTCCTCGCCGACCGGATGGTCGAAGCGGGCGAGCGTGCGCGCGATCCCGCCGTGGAGATGTGGGGCCGGTTGTGGCGCATCGACGCACTGTGGGAGCAGGGCGAGCTGGGCGAGATCACCGGCGAATTGTCCTGTCTGGGTTGGTGTTCGGAACGGACCGGCGGGCCGATGTCGAGGTGGCACCTGCTCGTCGCGCGGGCCGCGCTGGCACAGGCGCACGCGGAGTTCGACGATGCGCTCGACCTGGCCGGACAGGCGCACGCGCTCGCCGCGAAGCTGGGGCATCCGGCGGGGGAGGGTGCCTACCGAGCCTTGCTCGCCGTCGTCGGCCACCATCGCGGCCATCGACGCGAAGCGCTGACACCGCCCGGCGCGCCGGTGCGCGGGGAGGTGCGCAACCTGCTGTTCGCCGCGCTCGGCACCGCGTTCCCGATGGTGGACAGTGGGCTCAATGCTGAAGCCGAGCTTCTCTATCGCAGCCTCGGCCCACCCCAGAAGTGGTCGATACCACCGTATTTCCGGCTCAACGTGCTCGTGGTCGGTGGGGCGTGTGCCGCCGCGCTCGGCATCGTCGATGACGTCGACTACTTCCGCGAGCAGCTGAGCCCCTACTGCGACATGCACGTCACCGGCGGTGGTGGCAATGCGCACTACCTCGGCCCGGTCGCGCTCTGGCTGGGGAAATTCGCTGCGGCACTGAATGATCCGGATACTGCCCGCGCAGAACTGGACTCGGCCGCGCAGACCGCGCGGACCATCGGAGCCTCGGGTTTCGCCGTCGAAGCCGACTGCGAACTCGCCGAGTTCCTGCTCCTTCGCGGCGACGCTGTCGAAGCGGTCACGCTGGCGAAAAAGTCACTTCCGCAATCGATCTCACTCGGGATGCGGCCGTGGACCGAGCGCCTCCGAGTCATCGCAGCACACGAAATCGCTTGCGTCGCACTGACACCGCGCGAACGTGAGGTGGCCGAACTGGTCGCCCGTGGTCTCACCAATCATGAGATCGCCGACGCTCTCGTACTTTCCGACCGCACCGCGCAGAATCACGTCCAGCACATTCTCACCAAGCTCGGCTTCGCCAAACGCAGTCAGATCGCCGCCTGGGTGAGCAGCCCTCAGTAACCCCGCGCGGTCTCCACCATCGCCTGCAACGGCTCGCCCGCGACGAACCGCGCCACATTCGCGCCGACATGATCGGCGAACGCCGCCAACCGCAGCTGCGGCGGGTTCGAATCGTGCGGGGTGATGATCGCGTTCGGCAAAGTCCACAGTGGGTGCCCGTCGGGCAGCGGTTCCGGGTCGGTGACATCGAGTCCGGCGCCACCGATCAATCCGCCGGTCAGCGCGTCGACCAGCGCGTCGGTGTCGATCAGGCTGCCGCGGGCCACATTGATCACCCACGACGACGGCTTGAGCCGGGCGAGTTCGTCGGCGCCGATGAGGTGGCGGGTCTGTGCCGTCGCCGGTGCCGCGACCACCACGTGATCGGTGTGCGACCACACCCGTCCGAGCTGTTCGGCGGGCACCGTCTCCACATCGGCCGGAATGCCCGCACCCTCCACCCGTCGCCCGGACCGGTTCACGGCGATCACATGCGCACCCAGCGGCGCCAGCATCGGGATCAGCGCGCGCCCGATCCCGCCCGCGCCGACGATCGTCACGGTCTTGCCGCGCAACGACCCGATATGCGGGAAGAACTCGCGCTGCTGCCACGACGTCGCCCGCAACTGTTCCGGCAGATACCGCACCCCGGCCAGCAGCATCATCAGGGCGTGTTCGGCGACGCTGTGCGAGAACGCGCCTGCCGCGGAGGTGAACTGGATATCCGGGTGCGCGGTGAACACGCCCGCGTCGAAGAAGTCCTCGATCCCGGCGGCAGGCAACTGCACCCAACGCACCGATGACGGCAGGGTCGCCGGGAAGTCGCCGGGCTTGCCCAGCCAGATCAGCGCGTCGGCCTCCGCGAGCTCCCCGACCCGAGCGCCCGCTCCGACGACCGCTTTCTCGAGCAGGCGCGGCGCCGGCTGGTCCGGGGCGATCGCGATCGTGGTCGCGGATTCCTGCACAGAGACCTCCTGGGTCGATCGGTGAGTCTGCGCCGCTACGCGGCTGGAGCGCTGTTGTCGGGCACCGTGCGTGGCACCGGAACTCTGATTCTTCCTGGTCGCCTCCGATTGCGCCGCCGCGCCCTCCCCGTCCTGTCCCGGCGTGCGGCGGTCGAGCCCGGTCGCACGCGGCTTTCGCCCGGCTGTCCGCGGGCTGATGGGCCGGGCGCGCGGGTTGATCAGCTGGTTGCGGCGCTGATCGGCGACTGCCGGAGCGCGGGCGCCCGGGTCGAGGCATGGGGGTGTCGGCGGCTCAGGATTCGTCGAGGTCGACGGGTTCTTCGACGCCGTGGCGGTCGGCCATTTCCAGCAGCGGTGCGATGTCGAAGACAGCGTTGTCCATGTCGGCCTGCAGGTCGCCGAGCTCGGCGTAGCGGGCGGGCACGGTCTGGATGGTGAAGTCGCGCGGCACGATGTCGTCGATCTCGGTCCAGCGCACCGGGGTCGACACGGTGGCTTCCTGGACGCCGCGCACGGAGTAGGCGGCGGCGATGGTGTGGTCGCGCGCGTTCTGGTTGTAATCAATGAACAACTGCGCCGGATCACGGTCTTTGCGCCACCAGGCCGTCGTCACGTCCTCGGGCGCCCGCCGCTCCACTTCCTGCGCGAACGCGAGCGCGGCACGTCGGACCTGCGCGAACCCGTATTCCGGTGCGATCCGCACGTACACGTGCAGCCCGGACCCGCCGGAGGTCTTGGGCCAGCCGACCGCGCCGAGCTCGTCGAGTACCTCGTGCGCCACCCCGGCGACCCGCTGCACCCTCGACCACGGGCAGTCCGGCATCGGATCGAGGTCGATGCGCCACTCATCCGGCGACTCGGTGTCGGTGGCCCGCGAGTTCCAGGGATGGAACTCCACCGTGGACATCTGAACAGCCCAGATCACATCCGCGAGCTCGTGCACACAGAGTTCGTCGGCGTGCCTGCCGTAGCGCGGAAAGAACACGCGCACCGTCGGGATCCAGTCCGGCGCACCCGCGGGCACCCGCTTCTGATGCACCTTGCCTCCCGGCAGTCCCTTGGGGAATCGGTGCAGCATGCAGGGCCGATCCCGCAGCGCGTTGACGATCCCGTCCCCGACGCTCAGGTAGTACTCGACCAGGTCGAGCTTGGTCACGCCGAGCTCGGGAAAGTACACCCGGTCGGGATTGCTGACCCGCACCGTGTGCTCACCCACCGGCAGTTCGACCGCTGGCGCCGCAGACTTGGCCACCCGCTCAACGATAGACGAGCAGGCCCGCTCCCGGCCGGGAAGCGAGCCTGCGTCGGTTCGTGCGTTGTTACAGCTCGTAGACGCCGAACGCCCGGTTCTGGATGCACATCGGCATCACGTGGACCCGCTCGGTCCATTCGAATTTCGCTGCCGCCTCGACGGTTTCGCGCTCGGCGACGCACACGCTCGCGGTCCCCGGCATGGTCAGCGGGTTGAACACCGCCAGTGGGATGCCGGCGTGGATACCGCTGTAGAGGCCGCCGCTGAAGCACAGTGGCGTGATGGCGATGCCACGGGCGGCGCTCTCGCGGTCGGCGGCCGCCTGGGCGCCGGGGACGCCCGAGCAGTCGAGGGGGTTTTCGTTCGACGCCTGGGCGGGCGCGGTGAAAAGGGTGAATCCGGCCGCACAGCCCGCGGCAACGGCCATCAGGTTTCGAGCAAATGTGGTCCTGGTCATAGGCGCATTCAAGCACTGGTGATGGTGACGGCACACAATCTGGGCGGCGTGTTGGCTGGGTTTTCGGCGCGCCGGGGCGTCCGTGTCCGCCGCCTCGAGGTGCCGGGAGTGGTGGCAGGCCGGTTTGTCAGGTCGGAGTGGCCAGGGCGAAGGGGAGTACCGCATCGGCACCGCTGGTGCGCAGGGCGTGGGCGGCGACGGTCATGGTCCAGCCGGTGTCGGTGAGGGTGTCGACCAGCAGGATGGGGCCGTTGACCTCGGACAGGTCGGGGACCTCCCAGGAGTCGAACAGACCGGCTACGCGGTGGGCGGAGTTCGCCGCGGAGACCGGGGGGCGGTCGGGTCTGGTGCGGAGGGTGCCGAGATTGTCGAGTCGGCCGACCTCGGCCAGCCGTTGGGCGAGGCTGGTGGTGAGTTGGGGATAGCGCGGGGATTCGAGGGCGAGCACCGAGGTCGGGCGGGTGGCCCAGGTCCAGTCGCGCAAGACCGCGATGCAGGCGTCGAAGACCGCGTCGGGTACCGGCGCGTCGGGGGCGTCGAGCAGGGCGCGCAGGCGCATACCCCAGCCCAGGTCGGTGAGTCGGCCGAGTACGCGGCCCGTCTCGGCGCCGCCGGAGATCTTGCCCGACAACGGGATTCCCAACTTCGACATGCCGCTGGGCCACTGTTTGCGGGGGGCGAGATCGAGGCCGGGGCGGTCGAGGCGGGCTCGGGTGGCGGCGATCGCGGCGTCGTCGACGCTGGTGTCGGCGCGGGTGCCGGTGCAGTTGTCGCATCGGCCGCAATCGAGGTCTGACGTTGCGAGTCCGTCCAAGCCCGGGTCGTCGAGTTGGCGGCGCAGGAAGGTCATCCGGCAGGTGGCGGTCGACTGGTAGTCGATCATCGCCTGCTGTTCGGCGTCGCGGGCCGCGGCCAAGCCCTCGTAGCGTTCGGTGTCGTAGGTCCAGTCCTGCCCAGTCGAGAGCCAGCCACCGCGCACCCGCCGCACGGCACCGTCGACATCGAGCACCTTGAGCACCATCTCGAGGCGTGACCGGTTCAGCTCGACGAGAGGTTCGAGCGCCACCGTCGACATTGCACGGTCGGTGTCCAGGGCGGCCAGCACCGAGCGCACGATGTGCTCGCGCGGGAAGGCGACGGAGGCGAAGTAACTCCAGATCCGCGCGTCCTCGGGGCCCGGCAGCAGCACGACCTCGGCGCGCTCGGTGCCACGGCCCGCGCGACCGACCTGCTGGTAGTAGGCGATCGGCGAGGACGGCGCCCCGACGTGCACGACGAAGCCGAGATCCGGCTTGTCGAAGCCCATGCCGAGCGCCGATGTCGCGATCAACGCTTTTACCTCGTTGTTCAGCAGCGCGGCTTCGAGCATCTCGCGTTCGGCGGGGTCGGTTTGGCCGGTGTAGGCGGCGACGGTGTGGCCGTGCGAGTTGAGCAGGTCGGCCAGATCGTTGGCGGCGGCGACGGTGAGGCAGTAGATGATGCCCGAGCCCGGCATCCGATTCAGCTGCTCACCCAGCCATGCGGTGCGCTGGACCGCGTCGTCGAACCGCACCACCGACAGATGCAGCGATTCGCGATCCAGCGTGCCGCGCAGCACCAGGGTGTCGGTGCCGATCTGCCCGGCCACATCGGTGACCACCCGGTCGTTGGCGGTCGCGGTGGTCGCCAGCACCGGCACTTCGGACCCCAGATCGGCGATCAGGGTGCGAATGCGGCGGTAATCGGGCCGGAAGTCGTGACCCCAGTCCGACACGCAGTGCGCCTCATCGATCACGACGAGACCGGCGTCGGCGGCCAGTCGCGGCAGCACCTGATCGCGAAAGTCGGGGTTGTTCAATCGTTCCGGGCTCACCAGCAGCACGTCGACCTCGCCGTCGGCCACCCGCTGATGGATCTCGTCCCACTCGGTCACATTGCCCGAGTTGATGGTGGCCGCCACCACCCCGGCCCGCTCGGCGGCCGCCACCTGGTTACGCATCAACGCCAGCAACGGCGACACGATCACGGTCGGCCCCCGTCCCGCCCCCCGCAACAACTTGGCCGCGATGAAATACACCGCCGACTTACCCCACCCGGTCCGCTGCACCACCAGCGCCCGCCTGCGCTGCACCACCAGCGCCTCGATCGCGATCCACTGATCCTCCCGCAACCGCGCATCGGGACCGGCGAGCTCACGAAGCAGCTCCTCGGCTCGTTCACGCAGGTCAGGAGCCGTCAGGTCGAGCACATCGTTGCCTGCGGGTGAGGTCATGAGGCCATAGTGCCCTGCACCACCGACAAGTTTGATCGGCGGTACAGAGATCGGCGCTTCACACAGCACCTGATGTCGCGTCGACCAGATCGGCCCTTCTTTGGCTACAGCTGCCCGTCAGAATGTTTTCCGACAAGCAGAAGGAGTTCGTGTCCGCTACGACGGCACAGAAGACTTCCTCGACTTCCGTCGTCTGTCGGAAAGACCGAACGGTCCACCCTCGCCGCTCAACCGCCTGGTTGTTTGCGGCCCAACGCCGTCGGTGCTCAGCGTGGACAAAAAATTCGGGAGACAAATCGCTACGGGCAATGCCCATGACAAAAATCTCGGCCTCCGCGCCGTCAGCGGGAGTTTCTCGTTGAAACCCGGCGTGGACTTTTCGTCGTATTGGAAGGGTGTAGATGCCGAGTCTGGTACATGCGCTCTTGAAGAACTCGAGATTCTTACGGTCCGCGGACCAGATAGCCGGCCGCCCAGTTTTACCAACCTCACCGTCGGCCGCGAAGTAGCCTGCCAGCCAGCCGTACAAGTCAGCATCCGAAACTTGCCGTGCGGGAAATTTGCGCTTCCATTCACGCGGCAGCCCGCCGAGTCGACGCATGGCATGAACGGTTTCGCCCTGTTCTCGTACGGTTGGTACGTCCTCGGCCTTGACGTGTCGGCGAACCTTCGTCGCGGCGTCGTAGTGATAGTAGTAGGTGCGTAGTCGATCGATATTGTCGTAGTACGGCAGCATGGCGCGGTCTTTCGAGCCGAAGAAGTTTGCGTGAGCCAATGCATTACCCGAGATCGAGCCGTCACCGAAAACAAAGCCCTGAGCGACTCCTACCCGCGACGGGTGTAATTGCGCAATGCGCTCGGGGTATGAGTAGGCGAGACGGTCTCCGACTCTTAGGGACGACGTGGTCGCTTCAGTTCGGTTGTGCGCGACCTTCGGGCGCAGTAACCACCGATGGCCGGCAGTCGTACGAATCGTGCGTTCCTGGCCGTAACGTCCGACTGTTACATGCCACAGCTGCTGATACCCGAATGAATCCACCGGCGCCTTCACCCACTTCCCACCCTCGGTCAGAAGCGTGTGCACGCCACCGGCAAGTCGAATGATCGGGCGGTCTCCCTGCTCGGTCAACACCGAGGTCTCGCCCGCGAAACAGGCGATCGTCTCGTCACTCCCGGGGGACGCGTCGCGCGCCGCCAGCTTCCGCATCACCGCACCGCTCGGGTGCCACGCCACGCGATGGTCATTGAGAGCCCCTTCTCGTTTCGGTGAGGGACCAATGGTATTGGCGGGGACGGATTTCGCGCACCTGTTCTTTAGTTGCGTCAAGGATGTGAGCCGGTGGTGAGTGCCGCCGCGATCTGTGCGCTCGCCGGGATGGACGAGCTGGCGCCGAGTCTCGTGGTCGCCAGTGCGCCTGCGGTATTCGCCCAGTTCAGGGCGGTCGGTGCACCCTGATTCCAGGTTGCAGCCAATGCGCCGGTGAATGCGTCACCGGCGCCGGTCGTGTCGATCACATCGACTTCGAGTCCTGCGACGGATAGCTCGTTGTCGCCGAGATACGCCGCCCCGTCTGCGCCGAGTGTGCGCACCACGTGCGCGACCTGTGCCAGCTCGGCCGAATACTGTTCGGATTCCAGGGAATTCACGATCGCGAGGTCGACGGCGGCCCACAATTCGCCGGGCAACGGTGCGACCGGCGACGGATTCAGCGCGACGATGGTTCCCGAGGCACGGGCGTGTCGTGCTGCGGCGACCACCGTCTCGATCGGAATCTCCAACTGGGACAACAGAATGTCGGCATCCGCGATCGCCGCGAGTTCGGTGGTGGTCAGGTCGGTCACCCGGCCGTTGGCTCCTGCGACCACGATGATGCTGTTCTCGCCGGTGTCGTCGACGACGATCGTGGCGATCCCGCTGGGGCCGTCGACCCTGCGTACCAAGGTGGTGTCGATGCCCGCGTCCGACAGTGTGGCCAGCAGTTCCGTCCCGAACGCGTCATCGCCGATCGCGCCGAGAAACCGCACCCGCGCGCCCGACCGTGCCGCCGCGATCGCCTGATTCGCACCCTTACCGCCGGGCACAGTCGCGAACCCGGATCCGAGCACGGTCTCGCCCGGTGCGGGCCTGCGGGAGACGGTCGTGACCAGGTCCATGTTGACGCTGCCCAGTACGACGACGGTCGGCGGATCGGTGCGGTCCATAACACCGAATCTAGCCGGTCAACAGCATTGCCGAAACTGTGGATAACTCGGTCCCGCCGCCGGTCGGAGCCGTATTCCGGGCCCCGGGTGGCGTCGAGTGCGCGAGGCGGACTGCGTACGCTGATACCCATGACGGTAGAAGTGACCCCCGAGCTCGACATCCGCGCAGCGGTGCACGACGCCGCCCGCAGGGCTCGCGTCGCGTCCCGTGTGCTGGCTCAGCTGACCACGGCGCAGAAGAACGACGCACTGCACGCGGCGGCGGACGCCCTGCTCGCCGCCGCCGATCGTGTGCTCGCGGCCAATGCCGAGGACATCGCGACCGCGCAGGCCGCCGGCACCGAAGAGAACCTCCTGGACCGGCTGCGCCTGACCAAGTCCCGCGTCGACGGCATCGCCTCTGGCCTGCGTCAGGTCGCCACCCTGCCCGACCCGGTGGGTGTCATCGTGCGCGGTTCCACGCTGCCCAACGGCCTCGAGATCCGCCAGACCCGTGTCCCGCTCGGCGTGGTCGGCATGGTCTACGAGGCACGGCCCAATGTCACCGTCGACGCGTTCGGCCTCGCCCTCAAGTCGGGCAACGCGGCGCTGCTGCGTGGCTCCTCCTCGGCGGCGAACTCCAACGCCGCGCTGGTCGAGGTATTGCGCGAAGCCCTTGTCTCCCAGGGTGTTCCGGCCGACGCCGTGCAGTTGCTGCCCAGCCACGACCGCTCCAGCGTCACCCACCTCATCCAGGCCCGCGGCCTCGTCGACGTGGTGATCCCGCGTGGCGGGGCAGGTCTGATCAACGCTGTCGTGCGCGACGCGCAGGTGCCCACCATCGAAACCGGCACCGGCAACTGCCACGTCTACGTACACTCGGCCGCCGACCTGGCAATGGCCGAGGCAATCGTGCTCAATGCCAAGACCCGCCGCCCCAGCGTCTGCAATGCCGCCGAGACCGTGCTCATCGACGCCGCTGTCGCCGACACCGCGCTGCCGCGCCTGAGCAAGGCACTCGAGGACGCAGGCGTCACCATCCATGGCGACCTGCCCGGCCAGGTGCCCGCGACCGATGCCGACTGGGGTGAGGAGTACCTCACCATGGACATCGCGCTGAAGGTCGTCGACGACCTCGACGCTGCCGTCGACCACATCAATACCTGGGGCACCGGCCACACCGAGGCCATTGTCACCGCCGACCTGGCGGCTGCCCGCGAGTTCACCGCCCGGGTCGACGCCGCCGCGGTGATGGTGAACGCGTCCACCGCGTTCACCGACGGCGAGCAGTTCGGCTTCGGCGCCGAGATCGGCATCTCCACCCAGAAGCTGCACGCCCGCGGCCCGATGGCCCTGCCCGAACTCACCTCCACGAAGTGGATCGTGTGGGGCGACGGCCAGACTCGGCCGGTGTGATCGTGACGCTCGTACAGGAACCGATCTTCACCTCGGTCGACGATGTCATCGACCGGCTCGCCACCACCGGCTACCTGGCCGACAAGGCCACGGCCACTTCGGTTTTCCTCGCCGACCGGCTGGGTAAACCGCTGCTCATCGAAGGCCCGGCCGGCGTCGGCAAGACCGAGCTGTCGCGCGCGGTGGCCCAGGTCGCCGGTGCCGAACTGGTGCGCCTGCAGTGCTACGAGGGCGTCGACGAGGCGCGTGCGCTCTACGAGTGGAACCACGCCAAGCAGATCCTGCGCATCCAGGCGTCGAGTGAGAACGATTGGGCCGAAACCAAAGCCGACGTCTTCACCGAGGAATTCCTGCTCTCGCGCCCGCTGCTCACCGCCATCCGCCGCACCGAGCCGACGGTGCTGCTGATCGACGAGACCGACAAGGCCGACGTCGAGATCGAGGGCCTGCTGCTCGAGGTACTCAGCGATTTCGCGGTCACCGTGCCCGAGTTGGGCACGATCACCGCCACCCGCAAGCCGTTCGTGGTGCTCACCTCGAACGCCACCAGGGAACTGTCGGAGGCGCTCAAACGCCGCTGCCTGTACCTGCACCTGGACTTCCCCGACGAAGACCTCGAGCGCCGAATCCTGGCCAGCCGCGTACCGGAACTCCCGAGCACCGTCGCCGAGCAGCTGGTGCGGGTCGTACACGTGCTGCGCGGCATGCAACTCAAGAAGCTGCCCTCGGTGGCCGAAACGATCGACTGGGGCAACACGCTGCTCGCGCTCGGCGCCGCCGACCTCGACGACGCGACCGTGCGCGCCACGCTCGGCGTCGTGCTCAAGCACCGCAGCGATCACCAGCGCGCGCTGGCCGAGCTGAAACTGGTCTGATCATGACCGCGCCCGCGCCGCACGGAATCGGCGGCCACGTCGCCGGTTTCGTCGGTGCGCTCCGGGCCCGTGGTGTGCCGGTCGGACCGTCGGAGACCGTGGATGCGGGCCGGGTACTGACCGTGCTCGACCTGCTCGATCGAGAGGCGGTGCGCGAGGGCCTGGCGTGTGCGTTGCTGCGCAGACCCACTCATCGCGCCACCTTCGACGGACTGTTCGACCTGTGGTTTCCCGTCGCCGTTGGTGATCGGACCGGCGAGGCCGCGGACCTGCCACGCACCCCCGACGGCCAGGTGGACTTGGCTGCGCTCCGCGAGCAACTCGCGGAAATGCTCGCCGCCGACGACAGCGGCGACCGGTTGCAGATGCTGGCCGGTCAAGTGGTCGAGCAACTCGGCCAGTACCAGTCGGCGCGCGGACCGTCCTTTTCCGCATACCAGGCACTCAAAGATCTTGCGCCCCAGTCCTTGCTGGCCAAGATCCTCGCGGGTCTCGCCCTGCCACCGGATGCGAGTGAGCGCGACACCGAGGTGGCCCGCCGCGTCGCCAGGGAACGCATCGCCGGGTTCCGGGCGGCCGTGGAAGCCGAGACCAACCGGCGCGTAGCCGAACAGATCGGGCGCGAACGCGTCGCGACCTACGGTGTCGCCCGCCAGGCCGAGGACGCCGATTTCCTGCGCGCCTCCGAACGCGAACTCGCCGAATTGCGTCGCGGCACTCAGCGACTGGCCCGCATCCTGGCCGCCCGGCTTGCGGTGCGGCGCAAACGAGCGCGGCGCGGCGAGATCGACCTGCGCAAAACCCTGCGCGCGTCGATGTCCACCGGCGGCGTGCCGATCGATCTGGCGAACCGCAAACCTCGCCCCGGCCGCCCGGAACTGGTGCTGCTGTGCGATATCTCGGGCTCGGTGGCCGGATTCAGCAACTTCACCCTGCTGCTGGTGAGCGCACTGCGTGAGCAGTTCTCGCGGGTGCGGATCTTCGCGTTCGTCGACCGCACCGACGAGGTCACCAGCTTCTTCGAGCCGTACGCGGGCCTCGACGACGTGATGACCCGGATCTTCACCGAATCCCGGATCATCGACTCCGACGGGCACTCCGACTACGGCTATGCGCTGACCAGCTTCGCCGACAACTTCGGCGAAGCCGTCACCAGCCGCAGCTCGCTGCTGATACTCGGCGACGGCCGCACCAACTACCGCAACCCACAACTGGACACCCTGCGCGAACTGGTCGGCACCGCCCGGCACGCGCACTGGCTGAATCCGGAACCCGAAAAGCTGTGGGGGACAGGCGATTCGGCAGCCCATGACTACGCCTCGGTGATCGAGATGCACGAATGCCGAACAGCCCGACAGCTCACCGAGGTCGTCTCCCGACTGTTGCCCGTCTGAAGGAGCATGAGTGTGGACGTGCTGGCGTATTGCCTGGCCAAGCCGGGCGCGTGGGAAGACGAGCCGTGGGAGGGCGACGTCGTCGCCAAGGTCGGTGACAAGATCTTCGCCTTTCTCGGCGCAGGTACGTCGATCGGCCTCAAATGTGGCCGCGACCGCACCGAAGCCGACGAACTGGTCACCGTCTATTCCGGCGACGTCACCGTGTCGGCCTACATCGGCCGCTACGGCTGGAACAGCATCCGCCTCGGCGGCGCCGTCCCCGACGACGAACTGCGCGAACTGATCGACGCCTCCTACGACGCGGTCGTCGCCAAACTGCCGAAGTCCAAACGTCCCACCGTCTGACGACTTCAGCCGACGTTAAGCGCCTCACATGGCCCGGCAACCAAGATCACGCCATGCTGGCAGGGGCGTCGCACGACGATGAGCGATCCGATCGACGGATATTCGACGTAGGGGTTGTGCGGGCGAGCCGTGTGCTCGTGCGCTGGATGTGGTCCACTCGGTGACCGACCCCCTCGCGAACGAGCAGACTTGCCCCCGAGTCGAACCTGTGATCGTCGGCCCCGACGCAGCGGGGGCGGGAGGTCAGCCGGTCGCCGTGGTGGCCGACCGACCGGACATCGAGGCCCGGCATCTCGCACCGGGTGCGGGGGCACGGGCCGCGCGGCGGTTGGCCGGGATCGCCGCGGCCCGACTCGCGGATGCTCCGGCCGCGGCGGAGGAACAGTTGCGTCGGGCACTCGTCGTCGGTGCGGGTGAACTGGGTGGTCGAGAACTCGCCACGATGCGCACCCAACTGGTCACCGCTGTCGCCGCCCAGGGGGGTCGTGACCGCGATGTGGCCCGGGCCGCCGCGTCGGCCGCGGCCTGTTGGCAGCCGATCTCGCAGGCCGACTCGGCCCACCTGTGGCTGGTCGCGGGGCGCGCCTGGCATCGAGCGGGCAAGCACGCCGAGGCGGTGTCGGCTTTCGACCGTCCGCTGCTGACCGCGACGGTCGACTACCCACCCGCCGAGCTCGCGCTGGTCCGCGCCCAGTTCGCCGAATCGCTGAACCACCTCGGCCGCTACCGACAGGCCGCCTGGCAGTTCGCCGAGGCGGCTCGGCTGATCGCGAGCTCGCCCGCGCAGCGCCGCGACCATGCCGACCTGGTGTGGTCGGCCGCAGTCGCCCGCGAGTGCTGCGGGCAGGAATCCGAGGCGCTGGGCGGCTACCTGCGCGCCGCGGGGCTGTGGGGCGAACAGGACAAGATCGTGCCGCGGGCCCGCTGCCTGCGTGCCGCCGCTTGGCTGCAGCTGCGCGGACCGAACGGGCGCGCGCGCGGGCCGTGGTGGGTGACGATCGATGTGTTGATGGCCGAACTCCACCGCCGGGTCGCCGCCGAACCGGCCGCGCACCTCATCGAAGAGCTGAAGCGCACCCGGGCCCAGTTCGCCCAGATGTGCGCGCAGGCGTCGTCGTCGCGCGAGCGCGAGTAGTCCGGTCCGCCCCGATCGCGGCGGCCGGATTAAGCTCAGACCTCATGCACGAGACAGCTCGGCCACGCCGCAAACTAGGCGTCATGGGCGGCACCTTCGACCCGATCCACCACGGCCACCTGGTCGCGGCGAGCGAGGTCGCGAACCGGTTCGAGCTCGATGAAGTGATCTTCGTGCCCACCGGACAGCCGTGGCAGAAGGTCAACAAGCAGGTCAGTCCCGCCGAGGACCGCTACCTGATGACGGTCATCGCCACCGCGTCCAACCCGAGGTTCTCGGTCAGCCGGGCCGACATCGAACGCAACAAGGTCACCTACACCGTCGACACCCTGCGGGAGATGCAGAACACCCACCCCGACGCGGAGCTGTACTTCATCACCGGTGCGGACGCGCTGGCCAACATCCTGACATGGCAGGATTGGACCGAACTGTTCGAACTGGCGAAGTTCGTCGGGGTGAGCCGACCGGGTTACGAACTCAACACCGATCATCTCGAGGAGCATCTGCGGGACCTTCCCGCCGACGCCGTGACGATGGTCGAGATCCCCGCGCTGGCCATCTCGTCGAGCGAATGCCGCCGCCGCGCCGCGGAGGGTCGGCCGGTCTGGTACCTCGTCCCCGATGGCGTGGTGCAGTACATATCGAAGCGGCACCTCTATGTGCCCGCAGGAACGGAAGGTAGTTGAGCCACATGGTTGCGATCACGCAGGAGGAAACCGTTATGAGCGAGCGCAGCGAGCGGCAAATCAATACAGCTGCCATGGCAGTCATGCCGGAGCCGAGCGCCAGCGAGGTGCAGGCATGAGTGCCTCTACCGAAGCCATCGAGATGGCCACGGTCGCCGCGCTCGCGGCCGACGACAAGCTCGCCACCGATGTCGTCGTTCTCGACGTCTCCGAGCAGCTGGTGATCACCGACTGCTTCGTGATCGCATCGGCGCCCAACGAGCGCCAGGTCAACGCGATCGTCGACAACATCGAGGACAAGCTGCGCGAAGCAGGCCACAAGCCGGTCCGTCGCGAAGGCACCCGCGAGGGTCGCTGGGCGCTGCTCGACTACGTCGACATCGTCGTGCACGTCCAGCACAACGACGAGCGCAACTTCTACGCGCTCGAGCGTCTGTGGCGTGACTGCCCGGCGGTTCCCGTCGAGGGCATCGCCGCTGTGCCGACTCCGGCCGCCGACGACGACGCGCAGGCAGAGGCAGACAGCGAGTGAGCAAGTACGCCCATGTGCGCAACCTGATCCTGTTGCGGCACGGGCAGACCGAATGGAACGCCGCCGACCGGATGCAGGGCCAGATCGACACCGATCTCACCGAACTCGGTCGCCAGCAGGCCAAAGAGGCTGCGCGCGAACTGGGTTCACGCAACGCCATCGCGATCCACGCCTCCGATCTGCGGCGCGCCAAGGAAACCGCGCAGGCGCTCGGTGACATCAGCGATCTGCCTGTCATCACCGATCCGCGGCTGCGTGAGACCAACCTGGGCGACTGGGAAGGCCTGACCCACCTCGAAGTCGACGCCGACTACCCCGGCGCGCGGGTGCAGTGGCGGCTCGACGCCACCTACACACCGCCCGGCGGCGAGAGCAAGCTCGAGGTCGGTGCGCGGGCGCTGCCCGTAGTGCGCGAACTGTACAACGAGCGACAGGATTGGCCCGGTCGGACTATCATCCTGGTTGCGCACGGCGGGCTGATCGCTGCTCTGACGGCCGCGTTACTGGAACTGCCACCAGAGAATTGGCCGATCCTCGGTGGGCTGGCCAACACCAGCTGGGTGCAGCTTTCCAGTCACGGCCCGGATGTCGACCGACCCGGCTGGCGCCTCGATGTTTGGAACGCAGCGGCGAAGGTAGCTCCCGATGTCCAATGAAGAGCCCGTCCGATCGGTACCCGATGAGATGTTCCAGCAGGTGACGGCCAAAGCCGGACGGCAATTGCCGGACGCGCTTTTCGGCCCGCCACCCGCTCGGCCCCCTCGCGCAGAGCGCGAGGAGCCGATCCGTTCGGTACCGGACGAACTCTTCCAGCAGGTGACCGCGCGCAGCACTCGATCGCTGCCCGATGCCCTGTTCGGCCCGGTTCCACCGCCGGCCGTTCCTGAACCCGAGCCGGTCGACTCGGCGGCAGAGGCCGTCGAGTCGGGCTCGGGGGCAGCGGATTCCGCATCGTCGTCCGATGCTGATTCCTCGGCCGACAGCGTCGACGCCGACAGCGTGGTGACCTCGGATCGTGACGAGACAGCGGGCGAACCCGACGTGGTCGACATCGCCTCCAGTTCCGCCGTGCAGGAAGCTGAGAGCGCGGCTTCCGGTGTAGCGGAGTCTGCCGATGAACCCGCCGACGCGAACGCCGTTGTTGTGCGGGCAGATACCGCCCGGCCCGAAGCGGATGTCGCCGAAGTCGAGGCGGTCTCGGTCACCGAGAACGGCATCTCCGTCGAGGATCCGAAGGCGGTCGCGGATGCGACCGGAGCGATCGATCCGGCTGAGCCGCAACCACTCCGACCGGAAACGGCTGGTCCGGCATCCTCGGGTGTCGTTGTCGCACCCGTGGCCGAAGATTCCGAAAACCTTTCGGCCGACGAAGCTGCCGCCGCCGATGTGCAGGTTGAGTCCGGCGCTGTCGGCCTGGATGCGGGCTCGGATTCTGCTGACAGCTTGCTGACTTCTCCGGCTGCCGTAGAAGCGGACCGCGTAGCCGCGGCATCCGCCAACACTGTTGCACTGCAAGGCGAATCGGTCGTCGAGGCACCTGCCGGTTCGCTGCTCGTCGAGGAAGCCGAGGCGCCGAGGCCGGTGGAGTCGGCCGCGCCGCGCCCCGTGCTGCTGGTGATCGCCGATTCCCTCGCCTACTACGGGCCGAAGGGTGGACTGCCCGCCGACGATCCGCGGATCTGGCCGAACATGGTTGCCGCGGAACTGGACTGGGACGTCGAGCTGATCGCCCGGATCGGCTGGACCTGCCGCGACGCCTACTGGGCGCTGATCGGAGATCCTCGGGTCTGGGCCTCGGTGCCGCGTGCGGGGGCGGTGGTGTTCGCCGTCGGCGGCATGGACACGCTGCCCTCTCCGCTGCCGACCGCGCTGCGGGAAATGATCCGCTACATCCGCCCGCCGCGTCTGCGTCGTGGCGTGCGTTCGTCGTACAACTGGTTGCAGCCGAAGTTGTCGAAAATCGGTCGCCGCGTTGCTCTTCCGCCGAAGGTGAGCGTGAACTACCTGGAGCAGTCGCGAGAGGCGCTGAACCATCTGCGTCCGGAACTCCCCGTCGTCGCGGTGCTCCCGTCGGTGCACACCTGCGATGCCTACGGTCGGGTGCACCGGGGCAGGGCACGGGCAGTCAAGGCACTGCAGGCGTGGTCGGGTCGCACCTCGGTGCCGCTCGTCGACCTCGGTGAGGCCGTGCGTGACGACATCGAGTCGGGGTCGGCGAACCCGGATGGCATCCACTGGGGCTGGGCCGGGCACGCGGCGGTCGCGACCGCGATGACCAAGGCGCTGCAGGAGGTCCGGTAGTCCGTGGCCGTTGTGGTGGTCACCGATTCGGCGGCGGGATTGTCCGCGGATATCGTCGCCGAGCTCGGTATCGAAGTGGTGCCGTTGCATGTGCTCGTCGGCGACCGGACGATCCGCGAAGGCCTCGATCCCGTCGAGATCGACTACACGGCGGGCCCGGTCACCACCTCGGCGGCCTCGCCCGGTGAGCTGCGCGAAGCCTACGAACGCGCGCTGAGCCACAGCGACGGTGACGGCGTGGTCGCTGTGCATCTGTCGCGCCTGTTGTCGTCGACCTGGGAGTCGGGCCGCCAGGCGGTGCGCGATATGGGCGCCGAAGACCGTGTGCGCCTTGTCGATTCGCTCGGTGCCGGCCTGGCAACCGGTCTGCCGGTGCTGGCTGCCGCGCGGCGAGCGGTGGCGGGCGATGCGCTGGATGTGGTCTACGAGCGCGCGGTGACGGCCGCGGCCCGTGCGCGCACGTTCATCCTGGTCAACCGCACCGAACAACTTCGCAAGGGCGGTCGGCTGAGCAGTGCCGCCGCGTTCTTCGGCAGCGAACTGGTGACGAAGCCACTGCTGCAGCTGGTGGAGGGCAAGCTCGAACTGCGGGAGAAGGTGCGCACCAGATCGCGCGCGTACGCGAAGTTGGTGGCGGCTGCAGTTGATGCGGCCGCTTCCGACGGTGCTGCCCTCGGTATCCAGCATCTCGGTGCGCCCGAGGCCGCCGAGACCATCGCGGCACAACTGCGCGAACAGCTTCCCGACGTGCGGGAGGTCTACGTGGCCGAGTTCGGTCCCACGCTCGGTGTGCACCTCGGCGTCGGGGCGCTCGGCGTCGCGGTGTTGCCCGGCGGATGTTCCTGACACCGGCCGGTTCAGAGTCCCGGTGCGGCCGAACCCTTCGCTGACGCCGCCGCGTTGCCTACCGTAGATGCCATGGCAGCCCACACTTCTCCCCACACCGACCTCCCCGTCCGAGTGCTCACCGTCGACTGGGACCATTCGGACGCCGAGACGCTGCGCGCGGAGATGTCGGACGAGATCCGCCCGCGCTACGCCTACCTCGAGGACGAGCTCGCCGCACGCGGGCTCGCGCCGCATGTGGTCGACAGCGAGAGCGTGCATCGAACCTTTGTCGCGTACGTGGCCGACGAACCTGTCGGCCACGCCGCGGTGCGTTGGAACGCCGGCGACCTCGAACTCAAGCGGATGTTCATTCGACCCGCCTACCGCGGCACCGGCACCGCGACGGCACTGCTGCACGCCGCCGAAGCGGCCGTCCGCGAGGCCGGCCAGCCCCGGATGATTCTGCAGACCGGGCACCTGCAGCCCGACGCGGTGCGCTTCTACGAGCGCAGCGGCTACCACCGGATTCCGCTGTTCGCGCCGTATCACGCCCTCCCGCAATCGAACTGTTTCGCGAGGAACCTGCACTGAAGCGCCGATCGGGTGGGGCTCTACGATTTCCCGATGACCGGATACGACGACTTCGACCACCTCGACGCCGCGAACCTGCCCGCACGCAGGCAGCACATCCTCGCCGTGATCAGGGATTCGGTGCACGCCAACGGCTACGCGCCGAGCACGCGCGAGATCGCCGACGCGGTGGGCCTTCGCTCCACCTCCACGGTCTCCCAACATCTGAAAGCGTTGGAGGACGACGGTTTCCTGCGCCGCTCCGCCTCCATGGGCCGCCCCATCGACGTGCGTCTGTTCCTGCGCGGCGCGCCCGCCGCCGATTCCGACGCCTCGGTGTCGGTGCCTGTCGTCGGCGACATCGCCGCGGGCACCCCGATCCTGGCCGAGCACAATCCCGACGAGGTGATGACGCTGCCGCGTGAACTGGTCGGCCGCGGTGAGGTTTTCGGCCTGCGGGTCCGCGGTGACTCGATGATCGACGCCGCGATCTGCGACGGCGATCTCGTTGTCGTCCGTAGTCAGCGCGAAGCCAACTCCGGCGATATCGTCGCCGCCATGATCGGCGACGAAGCCACGGTCAAGGTGTACCGCCGCCGCAACGGCCACGTCCAACTCGAACCGCGCAACCCCGCCTACGCCGTGATCGACGGCGACGAAGCGGTCATCCTCGGCCGCGTCGTGTCCGTGATGCGCCGAATCTGAGGCCGCTACGCCGGGCCGAACCAGTCCAGCGACTGGCCGTGCGGCCCGGCGAACGCCAACGGCTCGTCGTCGAGGGCCAGCACCAACCGGGCCGCCGTGCTCTCGCGTGGGGGCAGCCGGTCGGCCAGCGAGGTGAGCACTCCTGAGCCCTCCTGTGAAACCCAGTGGCAGGGCAGGTTTCGCACCGTCGCCCGGAAGTCCGCCCGTGCCTGTGGTGAGAGGTAGCTGAGCACAGCACTGTGGAACACCACCACCGTGCTGTCGCGAAGTGCCGCGTGGACGAGCTCGGTGATCTGCTCGTTCAGGTCGCCCGTGACGAGATTCGGTGGATCCGCGGCGGTGATCTCGCAGGCTGCACGCAGCCGTGCCAGCCGCTCGTCCTGCCCTGGCCACACGAGTGCCGACAACCACTGCCGGTCCTCGCTGTCGGCGGCATCGAGCGGGTTCAGGTCCACTCCTGCCCGATGGACAACTCGGGGGAGCCGGTCCGGGATCGGCACCGGCCCGGTTGTCTTGCAGGTCAACACAACCGGTGACGGACCGTCGGACGGATCCAGCGCGGCGGTGTCGTAGCGATAGCTGAAACGGTCCGGGTACAGGCAGAGTCCGGCCGAGGCACCGACCTCGATGAGTGACAGGGGCCCGGGCAGGCGTGCGAGCACCGGCAGGAGGGTGGCCGCACGGCCCGCCTCGTTGGTCTGTGTCCGCCGGCACAGCGCGGTCGCCGAGATCGCCGGCCAGTTCTCGCGCAGCTGGTCGCGGAACTCGCTGTAGGGAACCGCGATCGCACCGTTGACTCGCGCGGCAGCCAGGATCAGGTTGGGTTGCTGCTTGTCCGTGGGCAATCGGTCGATCAGCGCCAACACTTCGTGGTCCGTGCTGATATCCAGTGCCCGCCGGCGGTACAGCGGGGAGTTGTCGCCTGCTTCGCGAAGTGCGAAGTCGCGGAATCGTTGTGCGAGTTCCATGGGTCCATGAGTACTTCGATTCGGTCATGAGCGCACGGTATCCACCCGGGCCGAACGGATCTCGGGCTCGAGGGCCGCTGAAGGGTGAGTTATCCACAGGCGCGGAGTTATCCACAGGTTTCTTTCAGGCCCAGGTCGGCGAGGGTTTGCCAGGTTGCCGTTGGCCTACCGTCGCTGCCATGTCACGACACGAAGAGCACGAGCGAGTACGGCAGCGGCTGGGCGGTCTGGAGGTCCGCGAGCGAGCACGACCGAGCAGTCCGCCACTGCGCGAACCCGGGAACGACGATTCGCGCGCCGACGACGGCGACGGACACTGGGACGAGGACGAACTCGCACCGTCGTCCGGCCCCTCGGGTGCGGTCGGAACGCCCGGATGGCTCGATGACGGCGCGTCGGGCAGGCGAAACCGGCTGGTGCCCCAGCGCTTTCGGGATGCGCGGTTGGATCCGGGTCGTCGCGGTGCGCTGGTACTCGGCCTGGTCGGGGTCATCGCCGTGGTGCTGACCGGGGTGATGGTGCTGCGCGATCAGCCGGTGGCGAGGTCGGTGCCCCCGGTGCCGGTACTGCGGGCGGAAAGTGCTGCGACACAACCTGGACCGACTGCGGTGACGGCTTCGATGTCCGCGCAGAGCTCGACTCCGAGCGCCGATGTCGTTGTCAGTGTGGTCGGCTTGGTCGAACGAGCCGGGCTGCACCGAATGCCGGACGGCTCGCGGATCGCCGACGCCTTGGAGAAGGCAGGCGGTATCCGCGAGGGTGCCGACCTTGCAGGCCTGAACCTGGCTCAACGACTCGCGGACGGTGACCAGGTCATCGTCGGCGCTACCGACCCCCAACAAGGCCAACCACGCCTCGGAAGCATCATGATCGGCGCGGGTCGTCCACCGGCGAACCCGTCGGCCAGCGCAGGCTCGACCGCCGCTAGTTCGAAGCCTGCAGGTCCGAACACAGCGGGATCGAGCACAGCGGGTTCGAGCACCGGCGCCGGTACTTCGACCGGCAATTCCCGCGTCGACCTGAACACCGCGACCGAAGCCGAGCTGGACGCGCTACCCGGCGTAGGCCCGGTCACCGCCGCAGCGATCCTCGCGTGGCGCACAACCAACGGACGCTTCACCGATGTCGCCCAACTCGGCGAGGTAGACGGCATCGGCCCAGCCCGCCTGGCCAAACTGCGTGACCTGGTGACGACGTGATTCCTCCGCAATGGCATAGCAACCGGTACGAGATCCCCGCAGCTGATGACGACCGGGAGGCCGCTGTCGTCGACTGCAACTCCGAGAACTCCGGAGTTCGCGGAGGTGACCACATGACCTGTCCGGTGTGGCCGTGCGCGAGGAAGGAAAGTCGGCGTACCACAGACCGATCCGAGGGAGCACTGGCCGACTGCGCGCCGGTACCGGGCGACACCCACCCTGCGTGTGCGAACGGGCTCGGCGAAATGCACTGTGCCGCAGACGCGCCCGCGGGTACTGACACGCGCAGACGAGACGACCAGGCCGGCGGATGAGAACTGCGCCGGTCGGGGGAGCAGTACGGGAGGAATCGGAGCCGCGCCTGGGAAGGACCGGGGGAGGTCGATGGGCGGCGGCTGAGCGGTTCGGGCTGGAAGCCCGGAGGTCGGATGCCGGCCTGCGGGTGGATGGCGGGCAGGATCCGGCGGAGTCGGAGCCGCAGGTGCTCGACATGCGGCTGGTGCCTGCGGCGCTGGGGTGTTGGGGGGCGACGATCGTCGCGGTGACCGTGGGATGGGTTGCGGGGGTGGTGCTGGCGGTCGGTGCCGTGGTGGTGGCGATCGGGTTGTGGGTGGTGTTGTTGTGGGCGATGGCGCATCGGCGGGAGCGGTGGCGGGTTGTCGCGGTGACCGGGTTGGCGACCATGCTGCTCGGGGCGGGGTTCGGGGCGGCGGGTGCTTGGCAGGAGCATCACGTTCAGTCGCACCCGCTGCGGGAGTCGTTCGGTCGATCGGTGAATGTGGTCGCGGTCGTCACCGATGATGCGAAACCCATGCGCGCCGGTGGATTCGGTGGCGAGCGGCGGTGGATCGTTCGCGCGGGTCTGCACGAGTTCGGTCAGGGTCAGGCGTGGACCGAAGCAGGCGGATCGCTGGTGGTGTTGGCGCAAGGTGGTGAATGGGCCGAACTGTCGCCCGGACAGGTGGTGCGATTCCGCGCCGAGGTGAGCGAACCGAACCGTGCGGACCTGACCGTTGCCACCCTGCACGCCACGGAAGCTCCGAAGCGGATCGGCGATCCGCCGTGGTGGCAGCGGCTCGCGGCGAGTGTGCGATCGGATCTGGTCGACGCTTCGGCGCGGGCACTACCCCCGGACGCTGCGGGGCTGCTGCCCGCGCTCGTCGTCGGCGACACCGCCGCATTGCCCGACGGTGTGCGAGACGCATTCGAAATCGCTGGACTGCAACACCTTTGCGTGGTCAGCGGCGCGAACTTCACCATCATTCTGACCGCTCTGCTCGCGCTCGCCCGACTGCTCACCGCGGGTCCAAGGACCAGTGCCGCGGCGGCCGCTGTGGTGGTCGGGTTGTTCGTCGTCATCGCGCGCCCCGACCCGAGTGTGCTGCGCGCGGCGGCCATGGGGTCGGTAACAGTTCTGGCCCTGCTCACCGGAAGGCGAAAACAGGCGCTACCCGCACTGTGCGCGGCGGTGATCGGATTGCTGGCTGTCGCACCGCAATTGGCGGTGAGCGCGGGGTTCGCACTGTCGGTGCTTGCCACGGCGGGCCTCATCCTGCTCGCGCCGAGCTGGGCGGACTGGTTGCGGGCGCGCGGCTGGTGGCGCGCACCCGCGGAGATCGTCGCGGTGTCGGCGGCCGCGTTCGTCGTCACCGTGCCGCTGATGGTCGCGCTGTCGGGGCGGGTGAGCCTGGTGGCGATCGTGGCGAATGCGCTCGTCGCGCCGGTGGTCGGGGTGATCACGGTCATCGGAGCGGTGGGCGCGGTCGTGGCCTGCGTGTGGGGCGATGCGGCGGTGTGGGTGCTGTGGTGTGCGCGGCCACCGATGTGGTGGTTGCTCGGCGTCGCCGATCGAGCCGCCGCCGTGCCCGGCGCCACGATGACGGTGCCGGGCGGTGCCGTCGGCGGAGCGGTGGCGACAGTGATCGTCGTCGCGGTCGTGGCGGCATTGCGCTGGTCCCACACCCGCAGGCTCCTCGCGGCGGTCGCGCTGGGGGTGGCGATCGTGCTGTTCCCCGTGCGCTTCTTGCAACCGGGGTGGCCGCCATCGGGCTGGGTGCTCGCCATGTGCGACGTCGGGCAGGGAGACGGCTTGGCCCTGTCGGTCGGCCCTGGTGCCGCTGTCGTCATCGATGTCGGCCCCGACCCGCGCCCGATCCGGGCCTGCCTGGACCGCCTGGAAATCACCCACATCCCACTCCTCGTCCTCACCCACCCCCACGCCGACCACATCAACGGAGTCGCCGGCGCCCTCCGCGGCCGAACCGTCGACGCGATAGCCACCGCCCCCGGCGAACTCCGCGCAGCGATCGCCGACGCATGCGCCGCGGCGAACCGAACCCATGCACATCCATCCACCCAGGTTCCGGCCCGCCAGACCCAGGACGCCGGCCGCGGGCCGGATCGCATGAACGCGGTGGAGGCATCGCCACACCTCACGGACGTCGCTGGATTCCCCGAGTCTCAGGCGGAAGTCGCGGGATCGCTTCCGTATCCCGCCGACCTCGAAGGACCGCCGTCGCCTTCCATCGAGATCGCAGGATCGCCGTCTCATCCGGCGGTGGTTGCCGACGCGCCATCGAGTCCCCCGGACAAGTCCGGTGAGCCTTCGCCGCTGGGAGTGGCTGCAGGAACATCGAACTCGGCGGGTGCAGATCGCCCCGGTCCTGTGATTCCCAGGCCCGCACAGTCGGCGCAGGAACTGCCGCCTGTGGATGGGGTGCGATCGCTACCGTCGAACACGAGCATCGAGGTCACATCGACGGGCGAGAGTTCGGTGTGTCCGAGTGGAACACCGGGGGAGCGGGTTGCGAGGGCTGAAGCGAAGTCATCGGAACATGATGTAGCGCAAGGGGAATCGCACGGCCATAGCGACGACACCGGTGGAGTCGAACGAGTGGCACGGCTGGCTGGGGCGTCGGGAATTCCACTCACAGAACTCCATGCCGGGCACGAAATGACGTTCGGGACAGTCGGATTGCGCGTGCTGGCGCCGAGCAAGGAGGTGCCGACATCCTTGGCGGCCGATCAAGCCAACGATCGGTCGCTGGTGCTGCGTGCTCGCACGCAGGCGGGAACGATCCTGTTCACCGGTGACATCGAGGCCGAGGTGCAGGGGCGGATTCTGCGGGCAGGAGAGGCGCGTGCCGACATCCTCAAGGTGCCGCATCACGGATCACGGACCACCACACCGGAATTCCTGCGCGCCGTCGGCCCACGCCTGGCACTGGTCAGCGCCGGGTCGGACAACACCTTCGGCCACCCGCACCCCACGGTGACCACCACCCTCGCCGCGCTCGGCACCACCGTGGCCCGGACCGACCTCGACGGCGATGTCGTGATCGTGGGCACCACCGCCGACCTGCGAACCGTCACCTCCCGTCGGCGCGTACCGCCCGGCCGGGTTGTCGGTGGGCGTACGTAGGATCGCAGGGTGAGCGAACGCCCTGCCTCGGTGCATCTGGTCCTCGGCGACGAGGAACTGCTGGTCGAACGTGCGGTTGCGAAAGTGACCGCGCAGGTACGGGCCTGTGCGCCCGACCCGGACTCGGTGCCGGTCGACCGATTGCGCGCCGGTGATGCCAGCACGGCCGAGCTGGCGGAGTTGCTCAGTCCGTCGCTGTTCGCCGAGGACCGGGTGATCGTGCTCGAGTCGGCTGCGGAAGCGGGCAAGGACGCGGTCGCGGTGATCACCGAGGCTGCGGCCGATCCGCCCGACGGTGTGGTGCTGATGGTGCTGCACTCGGGCGGCGGACGAGCCAAGGCGCTGGCACCCGCGCTGCAGAAGAAGGGCGCGACCGTCCACGAGTGCGCGAAACTCGGCAAGGGTGGCGAGCGGGCGGAATTCGTGCGGGGCGAGTTCCGTGCGCTCGGGGTGAAGGTGCCGACCGAGGTGGTCCAGGTGCTGCTGGAATCGGTCGGCTCGGAGCTGCGCGAATTGGCCGCCGCCTGTTCGCAATTGGTGTCCGACACCGGCGGCAAGGTCGACGCGAACGCGGTCCGCCGCTACTACTCGGGCCGCGCCGAGGTCACCGGTTTCGACGTCGCCGACCTCGCCGTCGCAGGCGACCGCTCCGGCGCGATGGAAGCCCTGCGCTGGGCCACCGACCGCGGTGTCCCACACGTCCTGCTGGCCGACGCACTCGCCGACTCCGTCCACACCATCGCCAAAGTCGGCTCGGCGGGCCGCGGCGACCCGTTCGCCCTCGCCCAGAAACTCGGCATGCCCCCCTGGAAGGTCAAGAAGGCACAGGGGCAAGCGCGCGGCTGGAACCCCACCACCATCGGCACCGCCCTCCAGGTGGTCGCCACCCTCAACGCCGACGTCAAAGGCGGCGCCGCCGACGCCACCTACGCCGTAGAACACGCGCTGGCCCGCATCCTCGACCTCCGCGCCGCAGGCTGATCCAGGTCCTCCGGCCAGTCCTGGACCGGCGAGCCTGTACCTGTTCCCCCTGACGAGGCGCGCCGCACCTCCATCCAATCGGGATCGAATCGCGATGCTGGATCGCTGTCACGGCTGGCACAGTTGATCATGAGATGGTTGAGCCGAGTGGTAGCCGGGATGGAAAAGGCGGGCGCGGTCGACGCGGTCGGGGCTCAGCGGGGCGAGTAACGCGGCAGGTTGTGAAGGGTTTCGTCGCGCTGCTGTCCGCCGCGGTGGTGGTGGTGACGGCATATGGATGGTCGACGGCGGGGAGTTTCGATGCGGGGTTCCTGCGGTCGGGGGCGATCGGCGACGACGCACCGCACTCCCTCGGCGGCGATCTCAACATCCTGCTGATCGGACTCGACACCCGACGCGATCAGCACGGCAACGAACTACCCGCCGAAGTCCTCGATCAACTCCACGCCGGCGACGGTGACGAAGGCGGCTACAACGCCAATACTTTGATCCTGGTGCACATTCCGGCCGCGATGGACAAGATCGTCGCGGTATCGATCCCCCGCGACGACTACGTGCCGGTCACCGGCATCCCCGGCTACACCCACGCCAAGATCAAGGAGGCGTACGGGTTGCGCAAGGCCGCCGTGCAGGACCAGCTGATCGCGCGCGGCGTCACTGATCAGCGCGAGCTGGAACAGGCGGGCCGGGAGGCGGGACGGGCTGCGACCGTGACCGCGGTCCGGGATCTGACGGGAGTGCCGATCGACAGATTCGCCGAGGTCACCCTGGCCGGGTTCTACGATCTGGCCGCCGCGCTGGGCGGCGTGGAGGTCTGCTTGAACGCCCCGGTGCGCGACACCGAGTTCTCCGGCGCCGACTTCCCCGCGGGCCGCCAGCATCTGAATCCGGCACAGGCGCTGGCCTTCGTCCGGCAACGGCACGGACTGGAGAACGGCGACCTGGATCGAACCCACCGTCAGCAGGCATTCCTGACCTCGGTCGCGAGGCAACTCCGCAGCACGGGCACCCTCACCGATCCGGGCAGACTCTCGGCGCTGATGGCGGTGGCGCACCGCAATATCGTGCTGTCGGACGGCTGGAACATGACCGAATTCGTCCGCACCCTCGGCAACGCCGACGATCCTCAGGTCGAATTCCGCACCCTGCCGGTGCTGCGCTATGACGTGATCAACGGGCAGGACGTGAACATCGTGGACCGGTCGGCGATCCGCCGCGAGATCGCCGCGGCCTTCGGTACGCCGATGCCCACCTCGACCACCAAGCGCACCGGACAACGCACACAGCCGCCGGCCGCCTGGTCGTCGCAGACCGCAGAGGGGGCGTGGCAGACCGACACAACCGAATCGGAGCTTGAGACTCCCGACTCGGGCAAGCCGGTCCGCAGCGACATCACCTCGGGGCAGGTGCCCTGCGTGAACTGACTATTCGCCGGCGACGACGAGCGAGACGTCGGAGTCCTCGTCCTCATCGATGTCGTCGTAGCGACCCTCCCACTCGTCGTAGAGGGGGACCTCGTCCTCACGGGTGACGATCCAGGCGGCGCCGTAGCCACCGTCCTCGTCGGGCACCATCACATTTTCGACCTTGAGACCGATACCCAGGATCTCCGCCGCGCGGATCACCTCGGCCAGGTCATCGCCTCGTACCACCGTCTGATTCGCGTACACCGTCAACATGGCGCGAATGGTAACCCCTCCGTGGGAACGACAAAAGCCGCCGTGGTCATCGAGGCCACGGCGGCTGCGTCTTGGGTATGTACTACCAGCGAGCACCAGGCTCGCCGACGATCAGATCTTGTTCAGAGCCAGCGCGAGCGCGGACTTCTTGTTGGCCGCCTGGTTGGCGTGGATGACGCCCTTGGACGCGGCCTTGTCGAGCTTGCGGCTCGCGAACTGCAGCTGCTCGGCAGCCTTTTCCTTGTCGCCGCTGGCGGCAGCCGCACGGAAATTGCGGATCGCGGTGCGCAGCGCGGACTTGACCGACTGGTTGCGCTGACGCGCTTCCTCGTTGGTACGGATCCGCTTCATCTGAGACTTGATGTTGGCCACGCCTGTATCCTCTGGTTTCCTGTTCGCTGGGTGGTATTCCTTGAAAGCTCGTCGGGCGCGCGCCCACGATGCAGCAGATGGTGCTGAACTACGGGTAACACCGCGCCGAAGATCGAGGTTACCAGCTCGGCACGTCCCGGCGAAATCGGCCCTCATCCGCCCGACCGGGAAGACTCCGCCCGATTTCACCCGTTTCAGGTGATGCAAAGAATTTACCTGTCTCACACACGACGCTGCTGCCGGGTGGGGCACAGTTTTTGTCATGACCTCCACCACTGCGCCGGGTACGGCTCGATCTGCATCACCGGCGATGGTGAGAACGAACGGGCAGTCGGCTTCCACACACACCGGATTGTTCGAGGGATATGGGCCGGGCCGCTTCGCTGACGCGTTCGACGAGATGTTCGACGGGTCAGGGAAAGTAAGGGCGCCGTACAAGGGTATCCATGCCGCGATGGCGGCCAATGATGTCGATGACCTGGCCAAACGCTCGGATGCGTTGGACCGCGCGTTCATCGACCAGGGCATCACCTTCTCCCTGTCGGGGCAGGAGCGACCGTTCCCGCTGGACCTGGTGCCCCGGGTGATCGCCGCCGCGGAGTGGGCCAAACTCGAACGCGGCATCAAACAGCGGGTCACCGCGATGGAGTTGTTCCTGGCCGACGTCTACGGCGAACAGAACATCCTGCGCGATCAGGTGATCCCCAAGCGCCTTGTTACCTCGTGTGAACACTTCCACCGCGAGGCCGCCGGGCTGGTCCCGCCCAACGGCGTGCGCATCCACGTCTCCGGGATCGACCTGGTTCGCGACGAGAAGGGCGACTTCCGGGTACTGGAGGACAACCTGCGCTCGCCGTCGGGCGTCTCCTATGTGATGGAGAACCGGCGCACGATGGCCAGGGTCTTCCCCGATCTGTTCTCCTCGCACCGGGTGCGCGCGGTGGGCGACTATCCCGGCCACCTGCTGCGCGCGCTGCGGGCCTCGGCCGCGCCCAACGAGGTCGATCCGACCGTGGTGGTGCTCACGCCGGGTGTGCACAACGCGGCCTACTTCGAGCATTCGCTGCTGGCTCGGCAGATGGGTGTGGAGTTGGTCGAGGGGCGCGACCTGTTCTGCCGTGACAATGTCGTCTACATGCGCACGACCGCGGGTGAGCGTCAGGTCGACGTGATCTACCGGCGCATCGACGACACCTTCCTCGACCCGATGCACTTCCGCCCCGACTCCGTGCTCGGCGTCGCGGGCGTGCTCAATGCCGCCCGCGCGGGCAATGTGGTGATCTCGAGCGCGGTCGGCAACGGCGTCGGCGACGACAAGCTCATCTACACCTACGTGCCCAAGATCATCGAGTACTACCTCGGCGAGAAGCCGATCCTGCCCAATGTCGACACCTTCCGCTGCTGGCTCGACGACGAACGCGAGGAAGTCCTGGATCGCGTCGGTGAACTGGTGGTCAAGCCCGTCGAGGGGTCAGGCGGCTACGGCATCGTGATCGGGCCCGACGCCTCACCGCGCGAGCTCGAGGCGATCAAGCGCAAGATCAAGGCGGACCCGCGCGGCTGGATCGCCCAGCCGGTGGTGCAGCTCTCGACGGTGCCGACCAAGATCGGCGACGATCTCGCGCCGCGCCACGTGGACCTGCGTCCGTTCGCGGTCAACGACGGCGACGACATCTGGGTGCTGCCCGGCGGGCTCACCCGGGTGGCGCTGCCGGAGGGCTCGCTGGTCGTGAACTCCAGCCAGGGCGGTGGCAGCAAGGACACCTGGGTGCTGGCCGGGCGCGCGGGGACCGAGGACCGGGAACTGGCCGGACCCGAGCTCGTCAGCGAACCGCCGCAAGCGGATTCGTTCGAGCTGGGCCGGGAACTCAGTACGCCGCAGGCCAATCAGCAACAGCAGCAACAACAGCAGACCCAGCGGCTGATCGGGGAATAACAGACATGCTTGCTCGAAACGCCGAATCCCTGTATTGGATCGGCCGATACGTCGAGCGCGCCGACGACACAGCGCGCATCCTTGACGTGGCGGTGCACCAACTGCTCGAAGACGCCACCGTCGACGCGGACCGCACGTCGCGCGTATTGCTCAAGGTGCTCGGGATCGAACCGCCCGAGGGTTTGCGGCTGGACGTGTGGTCGGTCACCGATCTCGTCGCCTACAGCCACGACCACGGCGTCTCGATCAGTGACTCCATCACCAAGGCGCGCGAGAACGCCCGCGGCGCCCGCGAAGTCACCTCGAGTGAGATGTGGGAGTGCCTCAATGCCACCTACAACGGCATGGCCACCGCCGAGCGGGCCGCGCGTGGGCTCGGCCCGCACGAGTTCTTCTCCTACATCAAGGGCAGGGCGGCGATGTTCACCGGACTGACCGACTCGACCCTGAGTCGCGACGACGGTTACCGCTTCCTGCTGCTCGGCCGCTCGATCGAACGCGTCGACATGATGGTGCGCCTGCTGCTCTCGCGCGCCGGGGACAAGACGTCCTCGCCCGCCTGGGTGACGGTGTTGCGTTCGGCGGGCGCCCACGACACCTATCTACGCACCCACCGCGGTGCGTTGGACGCCGCCAGGGTCGCCGAGTTCATCCTGATCGACCGCTTGTTCCCGCGTTCGGTGTTCCACACCCTGCGCGTGGCGGAGGCCTGCCTGACCGAGCTCGATCAGCGCCCGGGCAGCCGCGTCGGCGCGCGGCACGAGGCGCAGCGCGTGCTCGGACGGGCCCGAAGTGAACTCGAATTCCTGCCGCCGGGTGTGCTTTTGGAAGACCTGCAGGCCCGGCTGCTCGCTTTGCAGAAATCGTGCCGTGAGCTCAGTGAAGCCGTGTCACGCCAGTACTTCCACGCCGCCCCGTGGGTGGCGTGGACCGATGTGCGCAGCAGCCAGGACGGCCGCGTGCAGGTTGAGGGAGAGCTATGAGTTGGCGGATCAGGGTGGTGCACACCACCGGTTATGTCTACGACGCGCCCGTGACGCGCTCGTTCAACGAGGCCAGGCTCACTCCGCGCGCCGACAGCAGACAGAACGTGATCCTCAATCGCGTCGAAACCGTGCCCGCGACAAGGTCTTACCGCTACACCGACTACTGGGGCACCGCGGTCACCGCCTTCGACCTGCACGCCCCGCACACCGAACTCGAGGTGATGGGGTCGTCGGTGGTCGAGACCGAGCCGTTCGCGGAACCGACCGAGGAACTGAGCTGGGACGACCTGCAGGGCGGCCGGGTCATCGACCGGTTCGACGAAATGCTCAGTCCCACTGCCTATGTGCCGCGTGACAGAAAACTGTCGACCGTGGCTCGGCAGCTCGCTCGCGGTGAGGAACCGGCCAAGGCCGTGGTGCGCGCGGCCGAGTGGGTGCACAAGGAGATGGACTACATCGCGGGCACGACCTCGGTGCACACCTCGGCGCTCGAGGCCTTCGCCGAGCGGCGTGGCGTGTGCCAGGACTACGCCCATCTGACGCTGGTGTTGTTGCGCAGCATGGGGATTCCGAGCCGCTATGTCTCGGGCTATCTGCACCCCAAGGCGGGCGCGGAGATCGGCGAGACGGTGGCGGGGCAGTCGCACGCGTGGATCGAGGCGTGGACCGGGCAGTGGTGGGGTTACGACCCGACCAACAACCTCGCCGTCAACGAGCAGCACGTATCTGTCGGTGTCGGACGGGATTACGCGGATGTGCCGCCGTTGAAAGGCGTGTTCTCCGGCGGCGGCTCGACCGACCTCGAGGTCGTTGTGGAGGTCACCCGCCTCGCGTAATGTCCGGGTGGATCGTGCGGACCCCGCTCGTCGCGGGGTGAGTCCTCCCAGAGGTGGTTGCCGATGTCTCTTTCTGCGCAAGAATCCGTCGATCCGAATGCCGTCGCCGATACCAAGAAGTGGGCGGCCGAAGGACTCGGCACTTTCGTGTTGGTGATCGGTGGCGTCGGCACGGCGGTCCTGGCGGGTGACCGGGTGGGTCCGCTGGGTGTGGCGATGGCCTTCGGTCTCACGCTGATGTTCCTGGTGTACGCCCTCGGGCCGATCTCGGGCTGCCACGTGAATCCGGCGGTGACGCTGGGGCAGTTGCTGCTGGGCCGGATCACGTCCAAGAACGCGGCCTTCTACGTGCTGGCCCAGGTCATCGGCGGTTTGCTGGCGGGCCTGGTGTTGTTCGCGGTCGCCAACAACCTGCCCGCCTACGACCGCCCGGTCGACGGGCTCGGCGCCAACGGCTGGGGAGCGCACAGCCCCTCGGCGCTGACCGGGCCGCTGGGAGAGGTCGTCGTCCAGAACGGGTACGGGCTGGCGGCGACGATCATCATGGAGGTCATGCTCACCGGCGTGCTGGTGTTCGTGGTGCTCGCCTCCACCGATCAGATCTCCGACGCGCCGCTGGCCGGGTTGTCGATCGGCGCCGCGTTCGCGATCCTCAATATCGTCGCGATCCCGGTGGACAACGGGTCGGGCAATCCCGCGCGCAGCATCGCAACGGCGCCGTTCCAGGACGGGGCGATGGGTCAGTTGTGGGCGTTCGTTCTGTTCCCGCTGATCGGTGGCGCACTGGGTGCCCTGGTGTACGGCATGATCTTCGGGCGTTCCAAGGAAATCAAGGCCTGACCGACGATTACCGAACCCCGACCCGGCGAATCGGGTCGGGGTTCGTTGTCAGCTCCAGCTGTATTCGGCGACCAACCGGTGCGCGACCAGGTCGAAGGTCTTGCGCTCGACGATCGCGCCTTCGCGCCGGATGCCGTCCTCCGGGACGTCGATGACCCGATCGAGGCGAACCCAGCTCGGCCTGCCGTCGTGATCCCACGGTCCGGTGCCGATCCCGACCCAGTTGCGGTCGTGCGCGCGATCGGTCTTCGACGACAGCATCAGCCCGAGCAGCGTCTTGCGGTCGCGTCCGACCACCAGCACCGGCCGGTCCTTGCCGTTGGTCGGGTCCTCTTCGAAGGGCACCCAGGTCCACACGATCTCGCCGGGATCTGCCCGCCCGTCCAATTGCGGGCAGTAGACGATCTGGCGGGCGCGATGGGCGGTCGGCACGGGGGTCGAGGCCGTCGGGCGTACCGCGACGGCGGGTCCGGGCTTGTTCGCCAGTGCGTCCACCAGCTTCTCGAGCAGTCGTGGCCCCTGCTTGCGCACGATTTTGGGCCCCTGCTCCTTGGCGATGACGCCGAGCTGCTTGCCGAGACTGTTCCAACTGCTGGCCATGAAGTGAAATATAACGCCGACTCACCTGTGGAGCGCAGCCGTGACGTCGGTACGGGTTCGGCGAAATCGAGCCTCGGGCGCACCGGTGGCGAGGGCGGGGTCCCGTGCATGGGACGATGGGGCCAGTTCGCCTATACCCCGCGAGGAGTGGAGTGGCTTCCAGTTTTGTCGATACGACGTTCACCGATCCGTCCCGGATCCGGAACTTCTGCATCATCGCCCACATCGACCACGGCAAGTCGACCCTGGCCGATCGGATGTTGCAGCTGACCGGTGTGGTCGAGGCGCGTGCGATGCGCGCCCAGTACCTGGACCGGATGGATATCGAGCGTGAGCGTGGCATCACGATCAAGGCGCAGAACGTGCGGTTGCCGTGGCAGGTCGACGGCACCGAGTACGTCCTGCACATGATCGATACCCCGGGCCACGTCGACTTCACCTACGAGGTCTCCCGCGCGCTCGAGGCCTGTGAGGGCGCGATCCTGCTGGTCGACGCCGCACAGGGCATCGAGGCGCAGACCCTTGCCAACCTGTATCTGGCGCTGGAGAAGGATCTCACGATCATTCCCGTGCTGAACAAGATCGACCTGCCCGCCGCCGATCCCGACCGCTACGCGGCCGAGATCGCCCACATCGTCGGCTGCGAACCGGACGACGTGCTGCGGGTCTCGGGCAAGACCGGCGTCGGCGTGCAAGAACTGCTCGACAAGGTGATCGAGGCCGTCCCCCCGCCGGTCGGTGATGCCGACGCGCCCGCCCGCGCGATGATCTTCGACTCGGTCTACGACACCTACCGCGGCGTGGTCACCTACATCCGCGTGGTCGACGGCAAGATCTCCCCGCGCGAGAAGATCAAGATGATGTCCACCGGTGCCACCCACGAGCTCCTCGAGGTCGGCATCGTCTCACCCGAACCCAAGCCCACCCAGGGTCTGGGCGTCGGCGAGGTCGGCTACTTGATCACCGGTGTGAAGGACGTTCGCCAGTCGAAGGTCGGCGATACCGTCACCAGCGCGCGCAACGGCGCCGCCGAAGCCCTGACCGGCTACCGCGAACCGCGCCCGATGGTCTACTCGGGTCTGTACCCGGTCGACGGTTCGGACTACCCGGACCTGCGCGACGCGCTCGACAAACTGCAGCTCAACGATGCCGCGCTCACCTACGAGCCGGAGACCTCGGTGGCGCTCGGTTTCGGGTTCCGCTGCGGCTTCCTCGGTCTGCTGCACATGGAGATCACCCGCGAACGGTTGCAGCGCGAGTTCGACCTCGAGCTCATCTCCACCGCGCCCAACGTGGTGTACCGGGTGGAGATGGAGGACGGCACCGAACACGTCGTCACCAACCCGTCGTACTGGCCCGAGGGCAAGGTGCGCCACATTTACGAGCCCATCGTGAAGTGCACCGTCATCTCGCCGAGCGAGTTCATCGGCTCGATCATGGAGCTGTGTCAGCAGCGGCGCGGCGAGCTGGGCGGCATGGACTACCTGTCCGAGACCCGCGTCGAGCTGCGCTACACCATGCCGATGGCCGAGATCATCTTCGACTTCTTCGACCTGCTCAAGTCGCGCACGCGTGGTTACGCCAGCCTCGACTACGAAGAGGCAGGCGAGCAGGAAGCCGATCTGGTGAAGGTCGACATCCTGCTGCAGGGCGAGGCGGTCGACGCGTTCAGTGCGATCGTGCACAAGGACGCCGCGCAGGCCTACGGCCACAAGATGACCACCAAGCTGCGCGAACTGATCCCGCGCCAGCAGTTCGAGGTGCCCATCCAGGCCGCGATCGGCGCGAAGATCATTGCCCGCGAGAACATTCGGGCGATCCGCAAGGACGTTCTCGCCAAGTGCTACGGCGGCGATATCAGCCGTAAGCGCAAGCTCCTCGAGAAGCAGAAGGAGGGCAAGAAGCGCATGAAGACCATCGGTCGCGTGGAGGTCCCTCAGGAAGCCTTCGTGGCGGCGCTGTCCTCGGATTCGGACAAGCCCAAGAAGTAAGTCGAAATAGCTCAGGCGCCGGCCACTACCGGCGCCTGAGCTATTTCCACCCGCAGGCGGACACCACCGAGCGGGCTGTGGTCGAGTTCGGCGGTGCCGGAATGCAATTCGGCCTGCTGGCGAACCAGCGCGAGGCCCAGGCCGGAGCCGGGGGAGCCGGGACGTTTGGCGAAACGGTCGAAAGCGGTGGGGGACAGGGCTTCCGGGATGCCGGTGCCGTTGTCGTCGACGGTGATCTCGACGCCGTTGCCGGTGGTCCGCGTGGCGACAGTGACCTCGGTGGCCTTCCCGTGCAGGACCGCGTTGGCGACGGCATTGGTCACGATCAGCATGATCCCGCCGGGCAAGCCGTGCACCGGAACCGGATCGCAAGCGGTGAGCGTGATGTCGACGCCGGGGTTGGCGCGACGGGCGTTCTGCACCGCGCGATCGAGGGTTTCGCACAGTTCGAACGGTTCGAACGCGTCCTGATCGGTGAGTTCGCCGACGGCGAGGCGTTCGAGATCGGTGAGGGTCCGCTCGATCTGGCTCTCGGCGGCCAGGACATCGGCGAGGACGGCGCCGCGCTGGTCGTCGGGCAATTCGGTGCCCGCGAGCACCTGCAGATCGGTGCGCATGGCGGTGAGCGGGGTGCGCAGTTCGTGGGCGCAGACAGCGGCGAAATCGCGGGCACTGGCCAGGGCCTGATGGGTCTCGCCGTGCGCGGTCTCGAGGCGGGCCAGCATCCGGTTGATCGCGTCGGAGAGTTCCTCCGCTTCGCGTGCGCCGCGTCCCGACAGCGGCGGCAACTCGTCGAGGGTGTCGATTTCATGGGTCGCGTTGGCGAGTCGGCGTAGCGGTCGGGCGGCGAAACCAGCCAGCAGCCAACCCAATCCGGCGGCGAGAATCACCCCGGCCACGCCGATACCGAGCCCGATCAGCTGACTGCGGGTGATGGCGGCGTCGACGAGTTCACGATCGGGGTCGAGCCGGACCACCAGCCCCGGCGCGCCCTGGACCTGCGCTAGTGCCTCGTCCGGCGGGGTGCCGGGGGACACGATCGTGTGCTCGCGGGGCACCGGTGCCGAGACCGGGGGCTCGGGTGCGGCTGGTCCGAACGGTGGATTCGCGGGATCACCGTCGAACCGCTGCGCGACCTGTACCCGCATGCTGGACACGGTCTGATCGAGCTGGCTGGTACCCGTCACTTTCAGCAGCGCCCCATAGGTGAGGCCCAACGTGACAGCCACCAGCGCGGCCACCACGGCCGACACCAGCGCCACCCGGAAACGCAACGACCGCGACGCCTTCACGGCTGATCCCGCAGCACGAACCCGACCCCGCGCACGGTGTGCACCACCCGCGCGACGCCGTCGGCCTCCAGCTTGCGCCGCAGATACGAGACGAACACGTCCACCACATTGGTGTCGGTACTGAAGTCGTAACCCCACACGGTCGACAGGATCTGCTCGCGCCCGAGCACGATCCCCGCATTGCGCGCCAGCATCGCCAGCAGCTCGAACTCGCGTTTGGTGAGATCGACCGGTGACGACCCCGCGTGCACCCGATGCCCGGCCAGATCGATCACCACCTCGCCGACCTGGATCGTGTCGTTCGAAGAAGTCGCCGTGACCGGTCTGCGCCGCAACAGCGCGTGCAGCCGCGCGACCAGCTCGCCCAGATCGAACGGCTTGGTCAGATAGTCGTCGGCGCCACGTTCGAGCGCGGCGATCCGGTCGGTGACGGCACTGCGCGCGCTGAGCACGCAGATGGGGATGTCGTTGCCCATCGCGCGCAGTGCGGTGACCACGCCGACGCCGTCGAGTTCGGGCATGTTCACATCCAGCACCATGGCGTCGGGAGCGGCCGACCCCACCAGGGTGAGTGCTTTGGCGCCGTCGGGTGCGGTGATCACCTCGAAGCCGGAGAGCTCGAGGCCGCGCCGCAGCGACGCGAGCACGCGGACCTCGTCGTCGACGACCAAGATCTGCTGTCCCGTCATGCACTCACCCTAGTGTTTTCCATAGTTTTAGCTGGTCAGAACGGTCGTGCGGGCACAGTGTCGGCGGAGGCGGTGTCCGGTGCCGGGACGACCTCGCCGAAACCACCGGGCGCGGGAACCAGGACGTTCTCACCGTCGGGGTTGATCCGGCGGCATTCCACCGGGCCGTCCAGCGGCGGTGCGGGCTGCCCCGGCGCCGTGCGTTCGATATGGATCCGACGGGGCTCCCGGCCCGGTTGCGCGGGAACGGCGTGCTCGAAGTGCACGCCGGGCTCGGCGGCCAGCGGAGGCTGTCCCGGCACGTCGGCGCCACCCGGTGCGGTGCAGATGACCGTGGTCGCCCGGCCGTCGTCGGGCGGGGTGCCGGGGTCGGCGGTGGCGACGCCGGTGACCGTGGCGGTGAGCACGGCGGCGCCACCGAGCAGTGCGGCGGCCTTGGTGCGGTGAAGAGCGATCATGAGCGGCTCCTTACTGGTGCGGGGGCCGACCTCTTCGGTCGGTGTGCCCGACGCTATGGCGCCGATCTTCACGCTCTGTTGAGCAATCGTTAGAGTTTTCTTCGAACTGTGGAGCCCCCGGTTCCCCGGGCTCGCCGAAAGATGTTGTTCGCCATAAGGTGAGTACCAACCGCCCTGCACGAAATGACAGGTCGGTGTTCGGAAAATAGTGTTGGATGAGCCTGGACTTCGCCGCTGGATGTGGTGGAGGACCACAGCGATGCGAGTGTTGGAGCTTTGATGACGCGTGATCTGCCTTTCGATGACGGTGCCTCGCGCGCAACAGAGGACCCGCAGGGTTCCGACATCGCCTACCGGGTCGCCAACGGCGTAGCCCGGGTGGCGCGGGCAGGCGCCTACGTCACCGGTGGCGCGCTGGTCGCGGCCAACGGGACCGCGCGCGAAGAGGGCACCAGCAACGCCGACAGTCGCTATGCCGGCTGGTCGCAGCAGACCGTCCCCACCGATCCGAGCCCGGACGCACCCAACCCGATCGTGACCTTCCCCGATCTGGCCGCCGAACCCGCTCCGGGCGAGCCGAACACGCCGTTCGCCGCGGTGCCGCCGCCCGACGTCCGGCTGGTTGCCCAGTCCGGCGAATCCGCCTGGCGCCCAGCGGTTCCCGGCTCCGACGGTGAACGGGATATCCGGATCCCCGGTCGCGACGACACCTCGGGTGACGTCGACGTTCCCGGCTACGGGCACATCCCGACCGCACCGGGTTACAACGACATCCCCCACCCGCTGCCGGGCGCCACGCCCGACCCCGGCTTCGACCTGCCCGGTTTCGAGGGCCTGCCCGGCCACGGTGACCGCCCCGGCTTCGACATCCCTGGCATCGGCGGTGACCTGCCCGGTTTCGACCTGCCGGGCACCGGCGGCAACCTGCCCGGTTTCGACGGTATGCCGGGCGGTGGCATCGGCATACCGGGTTACGACGGTCTGCCCGGGCACGGCATCGGCGTTCCCGGCTACGACAGCGTCGGATTGCCGGGCGCCGGTGGTTCCTACCCGGGCCTCGACGGGGTATTCGACGGTGTCGGTGGCATGTTCGACGGTTTCGACGGTGCCGGCGCGATGGTGACCACCGACTGGCAGGTCGACGTGCACGTGGGGCTCGACGGTGTGTGGGCCACCTCGCAGATGAAGGTCGACGTGCAGGTCGGCGAGGTCGGCGATCAGCTCGACGACTACAGCGAGTGGCTCGCCGGCGGCATGATTCCGGGCGACCCGGCGGGCACGGCTCCGACCGGGACAGCCCCCGGCAGCACCGGTCTCGGTAACTCGTCGACAGGTGCTCCCGGCGTGCCCGGATCGTCCCCGTCGGGCGTCGGTCTGCCGGGTACGCCGGCCCCCACCGCCTCGGCACCCGCGGCGCCTGCGCCCGTCGCCGCGACGCCGTTCGCCCCGGGGCCCGCACCCGCCCCGGCCCCGATCACCCCCGTTCCCGCGCCGATCGCCCCGGCAACCCCCGCGCCGGTCGCGGTGAACCCCGTGGTCAGCACCCCGCTGCAGACCACCATCCAGCCCGACGCCGCCTCCACCCCGATCGCGAATGTGTTCGGCCAGCACGCCGTGTCGCCGCTGACGGCGCCCGCCGCCTCGGTGCCCGCGCTGTTCACCCCGCCCACGCCGACGAAACCCGTTGTGCTGCCCGAGGTCACCGGCGGTGGCCACACCCCGACAACCGCGCCGGTGACCGTCCCGTCCAAGTCCCCGACCGTCGACATCGACACCCCGACCACCGTCAAGGTGCCCACGGTCACGGCCCCGACCTCGCCCGACATCACCAAGGTGCCGACCACGGTCGCGCCGACCAACCCGGGCACGCCGACCACCCCCGACGACGACATCACCACCAAGCCGGGCACCGGCGGCGCGACGACACCCTCGACCGGCGCGGGCACCCCGACCGTCGATGTGCCGAGCCCGACCGCGCCCGGTACGACCGCGCCGACAGTCAGTCAGCAGCCGACCGCGCCGACCAAGCAGCCGACCATCGATCCGCCGACCAAGCAGCCGACGGTCGACATCGATCCGCCGACGGTCCCCACCCCGCCGCCCACCGTCGCGCCGGTGAAACCCCCCGTCATCGAGACGAAGCCGATCGCGGCCGAGTTCGACCAGCACCATGGCGGCTACCATGGCGTTTCGGCTGGTTTGTTCGATTCGGGTCTCGGCGGTGGCGATCTGCTCACCGGCGCGTTTCCCGTCGAACACCATGGGTATGACTTCGTGGTCTGAACACGACTGGAACAACGGGTCGGCCGTGTTGATGCAACGAGAGTGAGGAACAGTTGTCTGCCGCAGCCGGACTGCAGACCGCGACGGTGAAGCATCCGGATGTGATGGCTCCAGTGATCGCGCTGGTCGACGAACTGCGCGAACTGGTCCGTTCGGGCGGCCGCAACGACCTCGATGCCCGCCTCGGGATGGTGCGAGCCAGACTCAGCGATCCTCGGGTGCGGATCGTCGTCGTCGGTGAACCGCAGGCGGGGATGAGCACGCTGGTCAACAGCATGGTCGGCTCGCCCGTCAGTGCCACCGACGGCAGCCCCAGCGTCCCGGTGATCGTCGAATACGGCCAGGCGCCGAAGGCGACGCTGGTGAAGTCGGCGCCGGGCGGCCGGGTCGAACGGGTGCCCGTCGACCCGCTGAACCCGCTGCAGGCGCTGACCACGCTCGGGGTGCTGCGCGCCGAATTCGCCGAGCCGAGCCGACTGCTCGCCGACGGTCTCGTCGTGATGGACGCCCCTGGCGCGAGCGCCCACGAGGCCGCGGCGTGGTCGATGATCGCCGCCGCCGACGTCGTCCTCTACGCTGCCGATTCCGCCGCCGAACTCACCGAGGCGCAATTGGATTACCTGCGCCGGGTGGAGCGGGTGTGCCCGTCGGTGGTCTGCGTGCTCACCAAGATCGACCGCAACCCGCAGTGGTCGCTCACCCAGCGGCGCAATCGCGCGCTGCTCGACGGGGCCGGGCTGAACTTCGCGGTGGCGCCCGTGTCCGGGCTGCTGCACCGGGAGGCCGCCGAGCGCGGTGACCAGCAGCGCGACGCCGAGTCGGGCGTGCCCCAGTTGCTCGATCATTTGCGTGAATATGTTGTCGCCCAGGCTGATTCGGTGGCCGTGGGGGCCGCGGTGCGCGATATCGCGCTGATCACCGATCAGCTCACCGTCACCCTGCGGGCCGAGTCCGACACCCTGCGCGATCCGCGTCGGCGCGCCGACATCACCCAGCGCCTTGCCGCCGCGCGCACCACCGCCGATCAGCTGCGTCAGCGCACCGCCACCTGGCAGGTCACTCTCGTCGACGGCAGTTCCGAACTCAGTGCCGATATCGAACACGATCTGCGGCACCGGTTACGCAGCCTGGTGCGCGAGGCCGAGGCCGAGATCACCCGCACCGATCCGGCTCGCAAGTGGGCCGATTTCGCCACCGAACTCGACGCGCGGATCTGCGAGGCGGTCGAGGAGAACTTCGTGATGGCGCACTATCGCGCCGTCGAGCTCACCGAGCAGGTGGCCTCGAAGTTCCCGCCCGACAACCGAACTCCGCCGCTGCCCGAACTGCGCCTGACCAACCCCGGCGACGTCCTCGAACCGGTCCAGCCGCTCGAACCCCTCGAAAGCGCCAAAGCCGGTGTGGGACAACAGCTGCTCACCGCGCTGCGCGGTTCCTACGGCGGCATCCTGATGGTCGGTCTTGCCACCAGCCTGCTCGGTATGTCGCTGGTCAACTGGTATTCCGCGGGCGCGGGCGTGCTGCTGGGTGTGAACGCGCTCTGGGACGACCGCAAGAACCGCAAACAGCGCAGGCAGGCCGAAGCCAAGGTAGCGGTCGCCCGGCTGGCCGATGACGTGATCTTCCAGGTGGGCAAGGAATCCCGCAACCGCCTGCGCTCGCTGCAACGCGTGCTGCGCGACCACTACACCGAGATCGCCGCCGAAGTGGGCCGCACCGCCGACGAAGCCTTGCGCGCCGCCGAGGAAACCGGCCTGCGCTACGGCGACCACCGCGAACTGCGCATCACCGAGATCGACGCGGGCCTGCGCACGGTGGCGAGCCTGCGCGAACGCGCCGAGCGCCTGACCTATTGAGCGCTAGGCCCGGTTGGCCGGTGTGTGCGCGGGCTGGAACTGGCCCGCGTTGCGCTGATCCTCGGCCCTGATCACGTGGGTGACCGCGTTGATCAAGGCCAGGTGGGTGAAGGCCTGCGGGAAGTTGCCCAGGTGGCGGCCGGTGCGTGAGTCGATCTCCTCGGCGTAGAGGCGCAGCGGACTAGCCAGTCCGAGCAGACGCTCGCACAGGTTGGTGGCGCGTTCGAGTTCGCCGATCTCCACCAGCGCCGAGACCAGCCAGAACGAGCAGATCGTGAAGGTGCCCTCCTCGCCTTCGAGGCCGTCGTCGGTGGTGTCGGTGTGATAGCGCAGCACGAGGCCGTTGACGGTGAGATGGTCGGCGATTGCGAGCACCGTGGCCCGGATGCGCGGGTCCTCCGGCGGCAGGAAACGGGTCAGCACCACCAGCAGCAGGGAGGCATCGAGGGTGTCGCCGCCGTAGGTCTGGGTGAAGATGCCTGCTTCGCTGACGCCGAATTCCAGGACGTCTTCCCGGATCTCCTCGGCGATCTCGAACCACTCGGCCGCGCGTTCGTGCTGACCGTGCAACTCGGCCAGGCGGGCGCCACGGTCGAGGGCCACCCAGCACATGACCTTCGACGAGGTGAAGTTCTGCGGTTCGCCGCGCACCTCCCAGATGCCGCGATCGGGCTTGCGCCAGTTGGCAATCGCCGCGTGCACGGTGCGTTCGAGCAAGGGCCACAGCGATTCCGGGACCTGACCGCGCGATTTCACGTGCAGGTACACCGCGTCGAGCATGGTGCCCCAGATGTCGTGCTGGTCCTGGTCGTAGGCGGCGTTACCGATGCGGACCGGTTTCGCGCCGTCGTAGCCGGACAGATTCGGCAGCTCGTATTCGGTGATCTGGCGTTCGCCGCCGATCCCGTAGAGCACCTGCAGTGGCACCGCGTCGCCGTTCTCGCCGGTGGTGACGTCGTCGAGGAAGGCGAAGAAGTCGTTGGCCTCACGGTCCAGGCCCAGAGTGTAGAGGCCCCACAGAGCGAAGCTGGCATCGCGCACCCAGGTATAGCGGTAGTCCCAGTTCCGTTCTCCGCCAGGGGTTTCCGGTAGGGAAGTGGTGGAAGCGGCGAGCAGCGCGCCCGTCGGCGCGTAGGTGAGGCCCTTGAGGGTGAGCGCGCTGCGCTGCAGGTAGCTGCGCCACGGATGGTCGGGGAAATCGCCCTGGGTGATCCACTGCCGCCAGCACTCGGTGGTGGCCCACATCTTCTGCGCGGCCTCGTCGTAGGTGGCGGGCGCGGGCAGTTCCGACCAGGTGAGCGCGACGAACACCTGATCGCCCTCGGACATTCTCGTGCGCGCCCGCGCCTCCCTGCCCTCCAGTCCGAGCCGCAGATCGGTGGTGAGCACCAGCGACGGCCCGGCGTCGGGATCACTCGATGCCCGTGCGGTCGCCTGCTCGTAGACCTTGCCGGTGTACTCCCACTTGGCCCCGCCCTGGTGGTAGTCGAACGAGGGCTGACAGCTCATCTCGAGTTCGACGGTGCCGCTCACGCACTTCACCGTGCGCAACAGGACGTGTTCGGCGTCCCAGTCCATCGGGGTGCGGCGGTGGGTCTTGGATCGGGCGATGTTGTTGTGCCACGGGCCGAGAACGAGCGTGTCACGCACGATCAGCCAACCGGTTTCGGTCTGCCAGGTGGTTTCCAGGATCATCCCGCCGGGCAGATACCGCCGCGCCGCGGGCACGTTCTTGCCGTAGGGGCCGATCCGGAAGTGGCCCGCGCTGCGGTCGAGGATCGCGCCGAACACGCTGGGGGAGTCGGGGCGCGGCACGCACATCCACTCCACCGAACCGCTGCTGGCGATCAGGCAGCTGGTTTCACAGTCGGACAGGAAGGCGTAGTCGTCGATCGGCGGAAACGGGCCGCGACGACCGCTCGAGGAGACCGGACTCAGAATCGGCAGGCTGTCGGCGCTGGAAGACTCCATACCCCATGATCACGGTGGTTCGGGCCCGCGTCCACCGCTGCGAGCGACGATCTCGGCGGATCCGCTGGTCGTGGTAGGAGAATCGACCGGCCGGGGATGCGCGTGGATCGGGTGTTCACGGCGACCGACTAGGCTGGGCGGCGTGCAGCAGATCGCAGGTTGGTGGGATGGGTTCGAACTCTGGGTAGCGGGGCTGCCCTTCATTCCGCAGTTCCTCGTGGTGCTGGTCGGGATGGTGCCGATCAGCTTCGCCATCGCCTTCCTGCTCGACCGCAGCTTGCGCGCGGTGTTCCGGGCACTGGGGCGGGATGAGCGTGTCGAGCCGGTGCCGGTGACTGTCGCCGAGCGCCCGACTGTCGGCAGTGGTGCCCGCTGATGCCACGTTCTCGCGTTCAGCTCGCGCTCATCGCCTTGCTCGTTCTGGTCGTCATCGCCTGGTTCTTCACGCGCTGATCGGCGCGAGCTTCAGCCCGCGCCGTCGCAGCGGCTAGTTCTTGCGCCAGTCTTCGAAGCGTTTGCCCAGGTCGGTTACTGTGCGGCCGAATTCTTGGCCGACTGTGTTGACTGCTGAGCCGACGTCGCGGCCCAGGTCGCGGACGGTGCGGACGAGCATGTCTTCGGATTGGTCGAAGGATTCGCGGTAGTGGCGGGCGGCTTGTTTGACCTCTTCGCTGATGCTGGCGTTGCGGTCTTGGTCGCGGCGGGGGTAGGTGCCTGCGAGGACTCGGTCGTAGTCGCCGGATTGGATCCAGCGGCGTAGTTCGGCGGCGCGTAGGACCGAGAAGGGATGGGACTGTAGTTCCAGGTTGAGGAGCTTGAGGACGCCGTCGCGGAGGTCGCCTGAGCGCATGTAGTCGTCGGCCTGGTCGAGGAAGGCGGCGTGGTTCATCTCGTGCAGCCACGCGCCGCCGGCGGTTTTCATGTGGACGCGCACCGAGGCCTCTACGTCTTGGCTGCACAGCAGGCCGGCGCGGTCGCCGGACAGCTCCGACTTGCGGCTCCATTCCATCAGGGCGGCCACGATCGCGCGCAGGGCCCAGCCGCCGACGGGCATCCAGCCGACCGAGGCCGACAGGCGCATCAGGTGCATGAGCATCGTGCGATACACCGCGTGCCCGGACAGGGCGTGGCCGAGTTCGTGGCCGACGACGAAGCGCAGTTCCTCGGTGTCCATCAGTTCGAGCAGGCCGGTGGTGAGCACGATGAACGGCTTGTCCATGCCGATGGTGAAGGCGTTCACCGACGGGTCCTGCAGCACGAACATCTCCGGCGTGGATGGGGCGTCGAGCACGCCGACGCAATCCGCGCGCAGCTGGTGCAGGGTGCGGAACTGCCGATCATCGACCCGCACGGCGGTCGCCAGATACATCAGCCGGTGCTGGCGTTCCCGCAGCAATCCCGACAGCGCCTTGAGTACCGTGTCGAACCCGCTGAGCGAGCGCAGTGCCACCAGCGCGGTGCGGTCAGCCGGGTGTTCCCAAGCGCGTGTGCTGATCTCCGGAAAACGCGTGCGGACCCGGTCTGGAGCCATGGTCATAGGATGAAATCCCCCCTGGTTGTGGAACTCTCGTTGATTGCGATCATCATGTACCGATCTGCTACAGTCTGCCTTGTGTCGTCGAGTGTCGCCCCGCAGATCCGCCATGAGTTGGCGTTGATCGCTGTCGGCAACCTCGCGGTCGCAGACATCCTCTGTCGATGATCGGCCACCGGGCTCGTCTGTGCGTTTCTGCCCAGTAGACTGGCGCGCGCTTTCCTTTCGCAGTCGTAGTCCGTAACTCCGGGGGCCATCGAGCCCGAGTCGCGCCAACTGTCGTGCATCCTCACACGACAGGTCTACCGATCGACACGAGCAGTCCCTGCCGCCACGAAAGCCGTTGTGCCGCAGGTCCTTTCCCGAAAGGTTCATCCCGATGTCTCGCAACACCTGGATCGGCTCGCGCCGCCGCGCCGCCGCCATCGCCGTCACTGCTGTCGCCGCGGTCGCGCTGACCGCCTGCGGCGGTGGCGCCAGCGACTCGACCGACGGCGGCGCAGGCGTGGCCGACGGCAGCGGGGGCACCCTCAACCTCTACGCCTACGCAGTCCCGAAGCCGGGCTTCGACAAGGTCGTGCCCGAGTTCAACAAGACCGACGCGGGCAAGGGCGTGCAGGTTCAGGCCTCGTACGGCGCCTCGGGCGACCAGTCGCGCAAGGTCAAGGACGGCGCCGAGGCCGACGTCGTGAACTTCTCCGTCGAGCCCGACATCACCCGCCTGGTCGACGCCGGCCTGGTCGACGAGAGCTGGAACGCCGACGCCACCAAGGGCATCCCCTTCGGCTCGGTCGTCACCTTGGTCGTCCGCAAGGACAACCCCAAGGGCATCAAGGACTGGGACGACCTGCTCAAGCCGGGTATCGAGGTCGTCACCCCGAACCCGTTCAGTTCGGGCTCGGCCAAGTGGAACCTGCTCGCCCCCTACGCCGCCAAGAGCGACGGCGGCAAGAACCCGCAGGCGGGCCTGGACTACCTGACGCAGCTCATCTCGCCCGAGCACGTGAAGGTGCAGCCCAAGTCCGGCCGCGAAGCCACCGAAACCTTCCTGCAGGGCACCGGCGACGTGCTGCTGAGCTACGAGAACGAGGCCATCTTCTCCGAGCGCAACGGCGACCCGATCGAGCACATCAACCCGCCGACCACGTTCAAGATCGAGAACCCGGTCGCGGTGCTGAAGAACTCCAAGAACCTGGCCAAGGCCACCGCGTTCCGCGACTTCCTCTTCACCCCCGAAGGTCAGAAGGCGTGGGCGCAGGCCGGCTTCCGCCCGGTCGACCCGAAGGTCGCCGCCGAGTTCGCCAGTGACTTCCCGACCCCGGCCAAGCTGTGGACGATCGACGACCTCGGCGGCTGGAAGGCCGTCGACAAGGAACTGTTCGCCCAGGGCACCGGCAAGGTCGCCGTCATCTACGACCAGGCCACCAAGTAGTCGGTGACCCGGCTCACACGCGATACTGGACAACTGTGACTGACAGCAGTGGGCCCGCCGGGACCGGAGAAACTTCCGATCCCGGCGGCTCCGGCAAACCTGAAAAACGCAAGCCCGCAGGCCGACGCCGATCATGGCTGCGCGTCAGCGGCTCGGTAGGGCCGCTCGGCATCGGCGTCGCTGTGATGTGGCTCAGCGTCATCGTGCTGCTGCCGCTGGCGGCGCTCACCGTCAGCTCCTTCGAAGACGGCTGGTCCGGCTTCTGGGACGCGGTCACCGCACCCTCGGCACTCGACTCGCTGAAGGTGACGATCGGCGTCTCGGTGATCGTCGCGGTGATCAACGTCTTGATGGGCACCCTGATCGCCTGGGTGCTTGTGCGCGACGAATTCCCCGGCAAGGGCATCGTCAACGCGCTGATCGACCTGCCGTTCGCGCTGCCCACGATCGTCGCCTCGATCGTGCTGCTGGCGCTCTACGGCCCGAACAGCCCGTTCGACATCCACCTCAACGCCACCCAGCCCGGTCTGGTGGTGGCACTGGCCTTCGTCACGCTGCCGTTCGTGGTGCGCGCGGTGCAGCCGGTGCTGATCGAGGTCGACAAGGAAGTCGAACAGGCCGCGCTCTCTCTCGGAGCCAGCAACTGGACAACGTTCCGCCGGATCGTGCTGCCCACCCTGACGCCGGCGATCATCTCGGGCGGCGGGCTCGCCTTCGCCAGGGCGATCGGTGAGTTCGGCTCGGTGGTGCTGATCGGTGGCAACATCCCACGTGAGACGCAGGTGACCTCGCAATACATCCAGCAGCAGATCGAGGTCGACCGGCCGGTGAACGCCGCCGCGGTCTCGGTGGTGCTGCTGGTGATCTCCTTCGCCACCCTGTTCGTGCTGCGGCTGCTGGCCGAGCGCGCGTCCCGAAGGGAGAAGGCGGCCGAATGAGGCTTTCCGTGTTCACTCGACTCTCGCTGCGGACCGTAGCGCTGGGCTATCTCTTCGTGCTGCTGGTGCTGCCGCTCGGCATCATTCTGTACCGCACCTTCGAGCGGGGGATCGGCGCGTTCCTCGACTCGATCACCACGCCCGCGGCGATCTCGGCGTTCCAGCTGTCGATGATCATCGTGGCGATCGTCGTACCGCTGAACGTGGTCTTCGGCGTCATCACCGCGCTCGCCCTGGTGCGCAGCAAGTTCCCCGGACGCAATCTGGTCCAGGGCCTGGTCGACTTGCCGATCGCGACCTCGCCGGTTGTGGTCGGTGTCTCGCTGATCCTGCTCTGGGGCGCGGGTGGATGGTTCGGCGCACTCGAGAACATCGGCTTCAAGGTGATCTTCAGTTTGCCGGGCATGGTGATCGCGACGATCTTCGTCACGCTGCCGTTCGTCGTGCGCGAGGTCGAGCCGGTGCTGCACGAGATCGGCGAGGACCAGGAGATGGCCGCGGCGACGCTGGGCGCCAACCGCTGGCAGACGTTCTGGCGGATCACGCTGCCCGCGATCCGCTGGGGCCTCACCTACGGCGTCGTGCTCACCGTGGCTCGATCACTGGGCGAGTTCGGCGCGGTGATCATGGTGTCGACCGCGCTGCCGGGCCAGTCACAGACACTGACCCTGCTGGTGCACGGCCGCTACATCAACGACCACAACACCTTCGGCGCCTACAGCGCGGCCACCCTGCTGATGGGTATGGCCCTGATCGTCCTCCTCCTGATGACTCTTCTCGAACGCAAACGGGGCCCCGAATGATCACCGTGACCAACGCGCGCAAGAACTACGGTTCCTTCGCCGCTCTCGACGATGTCAGCATCGACATCCCCTCCGGCGAGCTCACCGCACTGCTCGGGCCGTCCGGGTCGGGCAAGTCGACGCTGCTGCGCTCGATCGCCGGGCTGGAATCGCTCGACTCCGGCGTGGTGATGATCGCGGGCAACGACGTGACCCACGTGTCGCCGCAGAAGCGCGATATCGGTTTCGTCTTCCAGCACTACGCCGCGTTCAAGCACATGACCGTGCGCGACAACGTCGCCTTCGGCCTCACCATCCGTAAGCGGCCGAAGAAGGAAATCGAGAAGCGCGTCGACGAACTGCTCGGCATCGTCGGCCTCGACGGCTTCCAGCACCGCTACCCGGCACAGCTCTCCGGTGGTCAGCGACAGCGCATGGCACTGGCTCGCGCGCTGGCCGTCGACCCGCAGGTGCTGCTGCTGGACGAGCCGTTCGGCGCCCTGGACGCCAAGGTGCGCACCGATCTACGCCAGTGGCTGCGCAGGCTGCACGACGAGGTTCACGTGACCACCGTCCTGGTCACCCACGACCAGGAAGAGGCCCTCGACGTCGCCGACCGGATCGCGGTGATGAACAAGGGCCGCATCGAGCAGGTCGGTTCGCCCGAGGAGGTGTACGACCGGCCGGCCAACGAGTTCGTGATGTCGTTCCTCGGCGCGGTCGCCCGGCTCAACGGTCACCTGGTCCGCCCGCACGACATCCGCGTGGGCCGCGATCCGTCCATGGCGATGGCCGAGCACGAGGGCACCGCCGAGTCGGCGGGCGTCACCAGGGCCACGGTTGAACGAATCGTGCGTCTCGGCTTCGAAGTGCGCCTCGAGTTGCGCAACGCCGCCACCGGCGACCAGTTCGCCGCGCAGGTAACTCGCGGTGATGCTGCGGCCCTGCGCCTGGCGGAGGGCGAGACCGTCTACGCCCGCGCCACGCGCATCCCGGACCTGCCGCAGGACTGATCTCGCTCCACCGAACGGGGCCCGTCGACACATTGTCGACGGGCCCCGTTGTCGTCGGCTCCCGACAGCGCGTCGGCGTCGGGTGAGGATATCGGCGCAGGTTAACCGGTACCGGCGGTTCGCGGACCGCCGCGACGCGCTCGAATCGAGACGAATTTCGGTGTCTCACCGCCGCCGCGCGGCAACTGTGCATGACGCAGTGTCACAGGTAGAGCCACTATTACTGGCCAGTAGCTTTCTCAACTGCACTTTTGACGCGCCGGACACGCGAAATCCGGCAATTCACGGAGTTGACGTGACCCGTCGTAGGTGTAACCATTGGAAACAGTAAACGTCCCTAGAGGAGAGGCAGTGACGACGATGTCTGCGCCCACCACCCCTGACGTCGATCCTGTAGTCGCAGAGGCTCAGGCGTACGCCGAGAAGTTGCTGATGCTGTCCGAGGCATCGGTCGATCGCCACTTCGACCCGTTCGAGGACATCGACTGGGACGCCCCCGACTTCGATCCCGACTGCAAGCCCGAGCGCTGGATCCTGGTGACCTCGGCCGACCCGATCGGTCGCCACCCCTGGTACCAGGCACTGCCGCAGGATCAGAAGATCGCCATCGGCAAGGTCCGCCAGGCCAACGTCGCCAAGGTCGGCCTGCAGTTCGAGGCCATCCTGATCATCGGCATGATGCAGCACATCTTCAACCTGAAGAACAACGACCCGGAGTTCCGGTACTGCTCGCACGAGATGATCGAAGAGCACAACCACACCCTGATGTTCCAGGAGATGGTCAACCGCGTCGCCGACGTGCCCGGCATGAACCCCGCCGTGCGTCGACTGCGCCACCTGGCCGCCCCGGTCGGCGCGCTCATGCCGAACCTGTTCTTCATGGCCGTGCTCGCCGGCGAAGAGCCGATCGACCACATCCAGAAGGACATCCTGCGCTCGGGTGACGACATCCACCCGATCATGCGCGGCGTGATGGCGATCCACGTGGCCGAGGAAGCTCGCCACATCTCCTTCGCCCACGAGTTCCTGAAGAAGAACGTTCCGGCCCAGCCCGCGTTCAACAAGGCTGTGCTCTCGATCGCCATGCCGATCGTGATGTTCATCCTCGGCCGCGCGATCGCGACCCCGCCGAAGACCTTCTTCAAGCAGTTCGACATGCCGAAGGAAGTCCGCAAGGACCTGTTCTACGGTTCCGCCGAGGCCAAGCGGACCTTCGCCGACTACTACGTCGACGTGCGCGCGCTGGCCGAGGAGATCGGTCTGATGAACCCGGTCGCCCGCAAGGTGTGGAAGCTGCTCGGAATCGACGGCCCGTCCAGCCGGTACCGCTCGGAGCCCAAGCGCTCTGCGAAGCACGCTGCCTGAGACGATAGATAGATGCCATACGTTGTCACCCAGTCATGCTGTAGTGACGCCTCGTGCGTCTACGCATGCCCGGTCAACTGCATTCATCCGACGCCGGACGAGCCGGATTTCCGTACCGCAGAAATGCTGTACGTCGATCCGGCCGCCTGCGTGGACTGTGGCGCCTGCGCCACCGCATGCCCTGTCGACGCGATCACTTCCTCCAAGAAGCTGACCGAAGAGCAGAAGCCGTTCATTGAGATCAACGCTGATTTCTACCGGGTCCAACGCGACCGGCCGACGCTGGCCGCACCGGTGATGCCGCCCGCGATCGACACGCAGCGTTCCCCGCTGCGCGTCGCGATCGTGGGTTCGGGCCCGTCGGCGATGTACGCCGCCGACGAGCTGCTCACCCAGCCCGGCGTCGCGGTCACGATGTTCGACCGGCTGCCGCAGGCCTACGGTCTGGCCCGGCTCGGTGTCGCGCCCGATCACAAGCACACGCGCAAGGTCGCCGATCTGTTCGACATCATGTCGAAGCAGGACGATTTCGGCACCTACCTCGATGTCGAGATCGGCAAGCACATCAGCCATGCCGAGCTGCTCGAGCACTTCCACGGCGTGATCTACGCCGTCGGCGCGTCCTCGGATCGCAAGCTGAACATCCCGGGTGAGGGTCTGGCGGGCAATGTGTCGGCCACCGACTTCGTCGCCTGGTACAACGGCCATCCCGACCACGCCGACGACACCTTCGATCTGGACCAGAAGCGGGTCGTCATCGTCGGCAACGGCAACGTCGCCCTCGATGTGGCTCGGATCCTGACCGTGGACCCGGCCCTGCTCGCCGACACCGACATCGCGCCCTACGCGCTGAAGGCCTTGCGCGAGAGCAAGATCGAAGAGGTCGTCATCCTCGGCCGTCGTGGTCCGGCCGAGTCGGCGTTCACGGTGCCCGAGTTCGTCGGTCTGCTGGCCGCCGATATCGACATCGCGATCGAGGGTGAACTGCCCGCGGTCACGCCCGACCTGCCGTACAAGGTCGAGCAGAAGCTGCGCCTGCTGCACAGCGTCGCGAATCGCCCCTTCGGTGCGCGCAAGCGCATCGTGTTCCGCTACCTGTCCTCGCCGGTGGAGATCGTCGGCACCGACACGGTGACCGGGGTGCGGGTGGAGCGCAACGAACTCGTCGCCGATGCCGAAGGTCGCGTGGTTGCCACGCCGACCGGCGACACCGCGTTGCTCGAGGCAGGCGTCGTGCTCACCTCGGTCGGCTACCGAGGGGTGCCGACCGCGGATCTGCCGTTCGACGACGCCCGTGCGGTGATTCCGAACGAGGCGGGCCGGGTGCTCACCGCGCCCGGTGGCGAGATCTTCCCCGGCACGTATGTGACCGGCTGGATCAAGCGTGGCCCGACCGGTTTCATCGGGACCAACAAGTCGTGTGCGCAGGAAACCGTGCAGCAGCTCGCCGATGATTTCAACGGCGGCAAGCTGCGTGCGCCTGCTCGCGATGCGTCCGAGTTCGACCGGCTCGTACGTTCGCGTCGTCCGCAGGCTGTTGCCGGTGGTGCCGCCGCGCCGCAGCACGAACGCACGTTCAAGAGCCTGTTCTCTCGCGGCTAGGCGTACCTCCGCCTTCGCTCCGGGCCGTGCGCAGCTGAGGAACGCTTCGCGGCTGTGCCTAGCAGAACACAACGGACAAGGCCCGCAACGTCACTGGGAGACGTTGCGGGCCTTGCTCGTTACTGGGCGGTGAAGCCGCCGTCCGCGGCGATGGCGGCCCCCGTGACGAACGATGCCTCCCGGCTGAGCAGGAACGCGCACACCGCGGCGACCTCGTCGGGCTGGGAGATCCGGCCCATCGGGTGCAGTGCCGCGATGGCCGCCTCGCCCTCGGGCGTCGCACCCATCGACGCGCGGAACGCCGGCGTATCGACCGCGCCGGAGACCAGCGCGTTGACCCGTACGCCCACCGCCGCGGTCTCCAGCGCCACCGACTTGGTCAGCCCGATGACAGCGTGCTTGGCCGCCACATACGGCGCCACCTGCGCCATCCCGACCACGCCGAGGTTGGAGGCGTTGTTCAGGATCGCGCCGCCGCCGGCGGCGGTGATGGCCGGGACCTGGTGGCGCAGACCGTAGAAGACGCCGTTGAGGTTGAGATCCAGGTCGGCGCGCCAGTCGTCGTCGGTGATCCCGGCGATCGGGCCGAAGGCGTTGACCGCGCCGGCGTTGTTGAATGCCGCGTCGAGGCGGCCGTACTCGGTGAGCGCGGCCTGGGTGAGTCGCTCGACATCGGCATCGATCGTGACATCTGTCGCGACGAACAGCGCCCGCCCGCCCGCCGCTCGGATCTGCTCGGCGACCTGCTCGCCCTGATCTTTGCCGCGAGCGCCGAGCACCACGGCGGCGCCTTCGGACGCGACCCGGAGCGCGACAGCCTTGCCCATGCCGGAGCTCGCGCCGGTGATGAGAACGACCTGGTCGGCAAATCGAGTGGACATGCGTAGTGCCTTCTTTCCCTGGATGTTTCGCGAGATCGGAGTCGGTGTCTCTCCGCCCTTTCAGTCAACCGGCGGGCACTCGGCCGTGCTGGCGGGAATCGGTCACTGCGTTGATGCGTCATCAAAAGCGGGTCTACTTCGATACGCAGGAACGCAATTCGCCATCAGTGAAATCGCGTCGGTAGTAAATGAATTGGTTACCGGTCGGTAAGTGATCTATTGGCCGCAATAACAAACTCCAAGAATGTATTCAGAGGCAGCCGCGTTCGATTACTCGCAGGTAGCTGCCTCTCGGAGTCTGTGATCCCCTAATGCGACGTTCAGGGGGGTGGATATTTAACCTTCAACCATGTCACCTGCGCGAATGGTCTTGTGGTGACGCGTGGTTGCGCTTTTCGTATCAATCGGGCAGCAATTCGCGGACGTGCCAGTTAATCTAGGCGAGCTGTTTGGAAGACGACCGCGGCCACATGGTGCGCTCGCGTGCTGGACGTGGTCACGGTGCGTTGACGGGATAGCAAAAACATGACCAGAGGTCTGGGCTTGAGTATCGGTGCGGTCAATGCGATTTCGGCGGTGGTCGCCGAAGATCCGGCCAAGCCGACGGTGCGCACACGGCGCACCGCACTGACATTCGACGACGCGGGCAGGCCCCGCATCGGCGCCATCAACGAGTTCGCCTCGGCGATCACGGATTTCGCGGACCTCACCCGCGAAACGGAACCGATGGTGATGGGTGGACGGTTCTATTCGGCGACCAACCTGATCGCCGCGGTGGTCACCGGTCTGATCGAATTGGCCGAACCACCGGCCGGGATCGTGTTGACCTATCCCGCGGTCTATTCCGACAAACAGGTCTCGCTCCTCGGCCAGGCCCTGCACCTCGCGGGCGCAGGCGAGGTGCTGCTGGTACCCGAGCCGGTCGCCGCCGCGGAATGGTTGGAGATCGACAGCGGCCCACTGGAATCGGGCTTCGTGCTCGTCTACGACCTCGGCGCCACCAGCCTCGACCTGACCGTGCTGCGCGTCGGCCCCGACTGGCCGCACCACCCGATGATCGGAACCCCCACGCGGTCCAGCGATTTCGGTGGCAAGCCGCTCGGCGAGATGGTCGCCCGGTACGCGGGCGAGCCGGGTCAGGGCCGCGCGACCCAGACCCTCACCTCCATGGTGAACATCGACGCGTTGCGCGCCGAGCACATCCGCGACACCTTCCCCCTGGTCAGCAAGAGTGTGGCCGCGGCGGGCCTGCGGCTGGCCGACCTGTCGCGCATCCTCGTCGTCGGCGGTGCCTCGCGTCCGCCCGAAGTGGCCCGTACCCTCGCCGAACTCGGCGTTCCGCTCGTCACCGTCGCCGACCCCGGTCAGGTGATCGCCGCCGGTGCGGCCGGACTTGCCGCGCGCACGTTCGCGCCCGAGCAGCAGAGCGGTGGCACGGTGCCGCACGTCGCGGTGTTCTCCAGCGCGGCCGTGGTTTCCGCACTCGCCATGTCGGCGATGACGGTCTTCGGCAGTCCCTTCGACCCCGGTCTGATGCCGGTCCTCGACCGTTTCCCCGCCCTCGGCGCCCCCGTCGACGCACTCCTCTACGACATGAGCGCCGACCTGCTCGCCGCCAGGAACGCGGGCCTGATCGCCGATGTGGACCCCATCACCGGCCGCATCCAGGTGGCAGGCGTGGCCGCGGCCCGCAGTGCCTACGAGAACTTCATCGCTCCGGCGAGCACTCCCGGCCCCAAATCTCGCGTCGGCGGTTACGCCGGTGCCGGTGCCGACCGCGGTGGCCCCGGCCATCAAGACGTTCGCAACGACTGCAAGTCCCCGGTCCTCGCCCGCACCGACTACGGCGACCCGGCCCGCTTCATCAACCCCTTACCCTTCGACCTACAGGTCGGCCAACCCCAGAACACGCCGACCAACCCCGGCGCCCCCGAACTCCCGAGCGGCGGCCCGATCTCGGCCCCCGGCCCGGTTCCCGGAACCCCCGAAGCGCCGGGCACTCCCACCTCGCCCGGCGCCACCGCGCCAGGCACTCTGCCCGCCGCGGGTACTGCTCCCACGCCCGATACCGCTCCCGCACCCGGCACGGCGCCGACCGACGGTACGTCGGCGCCGAGTACCGGTGGCATCTCGATCGACATCGGAGGATCGGCTCCGACAGGTGGAACCACCACGGGTACAACGCCTTCCGATACGAGTACGTCGACCGGTGGGTCGGGCGGCACCTCGGGTGGGACACCGACCGGTGGCACGAGCGGCGGTGCCACCGGAGGTTCGACCGGCGGCACGGACACATCCGGCGGAGCTACTGGTGGCGGCACTTCCGGCGGTGGTGACTCTGATGGTGGTGCATCGAGCGGCGGTAGTGACGGTGGTGCGTCGGGCGGGGGTGCGTCAGGCGGTGGTAGTGACGGCGGTGCGTCAGGCGGGGGTGCATCGAGCGGCGGCAGCGATGGCGGTGCATCGGGCGGGGGGACATCGGGCGGCGGTACGTCCAGTGGTGGCTCCGGTGGTGGTGCATCGAGCGGTGGTACCTCAGGTGGTGGTACGTCATCGGGCGGCACCTCCTCCGGCGGCGCGACGTCCGGCGGCGGCACGTCCTCCGGAGGATCGGACAGCGGCGGCTCCTCAGGCGGGTCATCGGGCGGCTCCGCCAGCGGCGGTAGCGGTGGCAGCGGCGGTAGCGGCGGAAGCGGTGGCGGCGGTGGTGGAACCGGTCGCTGACCGATCGCCATCCTCACCAGGCGCCGTCGCATCTGCGGGGGACCGGCGACGGTGGCAAGGCGGCTTTCGCCGCGACCGGACGAGGCCGCGGGCAAATGCTGTCGCAGGTCGGGCACCAGGCTCACCCAGCGTCGCCGCGCATGCGGGCGGGGCGAGGCGGTTCGGCCGCAACCGCGACATCGGCTCCGCAGTGGAAGGCCCGCAGGCGGCAGTGCGTTGACCGACCAGAACGACGACCCCCCGTATCGCGAAACATGGCAGCTGCCAATATGTTTCGTCACACTATCCGAGTGTCCATGCCAACCCGCTGTCGACAGCCGTCGCTGAGGAAGCTGTCGCAGGTCCCGCCGCCGTCGGATCGGCAGGTAAGTGCGCAATGCCACCAACACTCGGTGCTGATCAGTGCCGAGTGCTGTGCGTTCCGTCTGGACGACGTCCGTGCGTAGTAGCTGAGGGATCCGAATGCTGCTGTTGAGCAGCCCTGTTCGGCGACGTCGCACGGGGAAATCGAGGTGGGTGTCGGTGGGAGCGGGCAGAATGGGGCGGTGGCTTTAGTTGGGGGCGCGCCGAAACTGATTGCGCTGGATGTGGACGGGACCCTGCTGTCGACCGGGGTCGGAATCAGCGCACGGGTAGGTGCGGCGGTGAAGGCGGCCGTGTCGGCGGGGGCGCACGTGGTCGTGACCACCGGGCGCACGGTGCTCACCACGCGCCCGGTGTTGCGCGAGCTCGGGCTGTCGGAGGGGCACGCGTTGTGTTCCAACGGTGCCGTGCACGTCGATGTGGCGCGCGGCGAACCGGTCGCGATCCAGTCGTTCGATCCGGGACCGGCCGTGCTCGCCCTGCGCGCGCTGTTCCCGGAGATGGTCTTCGCCGCGGAACAGGTCGGCGTCGGGATCTGGGCGACCGGGCACGGGCCGGGGGAGTACTCGATCGGCGACTTCCGGCTCGTCGACCATCGGATGCTGAGCAGCCTGCCCACCCCGCGCCTCAATGGCTGGTGGCCCGCTGGCAGTGCTGAGGAAATGCTGCGTCTGCTCGAAACTTTCGATGTCCCCGATGCCTCCTGGGTGCACGGCGAGTACGGCCCCTGGCTCACCGTCTCCCGCCGCGGCGTCTCCAAAGGCTGGGCGCTGGAACAACTCCGGCTCCTGCTCGGCGTCGAACCCGAGTCGACCCTGGCCATCGGCGACGGCTTCAACGACCGCGAAATGTTGCGCTGGGCAGCACATTCGGTCGCCATGGCAGGCTCGCCCGAAGACGTCCTCGCACTGGCCGACGAGGTGACCGGCCATGTCAGCGAGGACGGCGTCGCCACCGTCCTCGAACGCTGGTTCGCCTAGACCCCAACGCCGCTCACCGTCGCCTCGCCGGTGCCGACACCCTGGACCGCGCAGAACGCCTAGGCCGATACCCGCGCCGTCATCGCCACGAAATGCGGGTTCGACATGATCCCGAGCACATTGCCGAACGGATCCAGCACCGCCGCCGTCGTGAAACCCGCACCCTCCCCGCGTTCGGTGATCGGCTCGTACTCCGTGGCGCCCAGCTCGAGCAACCGGGCGAACGTCGCCGCCAGATCCTCGACCTGCCAGAACACCACCCCGCCCCCACCAGGCGCATTGCGCGCACCCGCCGGGGCATAGGCGCGGTTGATGATCCCCAGCTCGGCCTGCATCGGACCGACCCGGAACTCGTAGTAGCCGCCCGGCACCTCGTAATACGGTGCGATGCCGAGAAATTCGCTGTACCAGTCCTTGGCGGCGGTCAGATCGTCGGCGTAGTAGGTGGTGGTGGCCATTCCGCGCAGCATGTCGGCTCCTGAAGTTCGTGTTGGGTGCTGTCGAGAACAACGATGCCAGCCAAAGTGCTCACCGAATGAGCACTTTGTTCGGCAGAATCACCGAGTATGCGAGCGGACAGATTGGTAGCCACCCTGTTGTTGATGCAGGCGCGCGGGCGCGTGACCGCCGCCCAGGTCGCCGCCGAACTCGAGGTGTCGGTGGCGACGGCCCGCCGTGACCTGGAGGCATTGTCGGCCGCGGGCATCCCGGTCTACCCACAGTCGGGTCGTGGCGGCGGATGGTCGCTGATCGGCGGCGCCCGCACTGACCTCTCCGGCCTCACCGCAGGGGAAACCAGGGCGCTGTTCCTACTCGCGGGCCCCGCCGCCCAGGCCGCCCCCGAACTGAAATCCGCGCTCCGCAAACTGGTTCGGGCCCTGCCGCACACCTTCCGCGCGGACGCAACCGCCGCGGCTGACGCCGTCGTCGTCGATCCGGCCCGCTGGGGCCGCCCGGACCCACAAGCACCCGCGGTACTCGAGGCAGTCCAGCAAGCGGTAGTGGATCGCCGCCGCGTCCGCATCGACTATTCGAGCAAGGGTGCCCGCACCGTTCGCACGATCGATCCATGGGGCCTGGTCGAAAAGGAAACGGTCTGGTATCTCATCGCGGGAACCGACCGAGGCCAGCGAACCTTCCGCCTCGACCGCATCGTAGATATCGAAACCCTGAATGAAACATTCGCCAGACCAACAGATTTCGACCTCCACGCCGAGTGGTCGCAGATCGTCGAGCAGATGGAGGGCCGCCGCGCCGCCATCGCCGCAACGGTCCTGGTCTCCCCGCAACTGGCCCCCATCCTGGCCGGCCAACAGGGCCGCAACTGCACCCTGCTCGGCCCGTCCCCGGACGGCCGGGTGCACGCACAGATCACCGCCGACACCGCGAGGATGCTCGCCAGGCAACTGGCGGGCTGGGGCGCTGACGTCGAGGTCGTCGGCCCCGCCGAGGTCAGATCCGAATTGGTAGCACTCGGCACCGTCCTGGTGCGTAATAACAGGTGAGTGCGGGGCGATCCCCCTTCGACCGCCCCGCGTCCACTACGACCTGTCGATCAGCGCGGCCAGCGTCCGGATCACCTCGCCGGCCAGCACCGCCTGTCCGCTCGTGGTGAAGTGGATGAGGTCCGTGCTCATCAACTCGCGTCGCGACTGCAGCGGGTGGTCCCAGAGCTCGGTGAGTGCCGCATCGAACTCGGTGGCGACCGCCCGCAGCACCTCGTTGAGTTCGATCATCCGCGGTCGCATGGCCCGCATCGGCGCCATCCGTTCGACGGACCACACGTCGGCCATCGTGAAAATCGACAGCTGTGCTCCGGTGGCGGTCAGGGCGGTGAGGATGGTCGACAGATTCGCGTGGAGTCGATCGATATCACCGCCCGCCGTGAACAGGTCGTTGCCACCGCAGCTGACGTGCACGAGATCCGGTTCGAATTCCAGGATTTCGGCGAGCTGCCGGTCGATCACCTGCGCGCTGGTCGCGCCGATCCGGCCCGTATTGCGGTAGGAGAGTGTGGGATTCACCGAGCGCAGGCTCGTCGCGACGCGGTCGGCCCAGCCGGTCGGGGCGTAGCCGGGACTCGGATCGCCGGTGCCCGCGGCGATGGAATCACCGAGCACGGCGAAACGCCGCCACGGTGCCCCGGTGAGCAGTGCGGTGATCTGCTCCGGTGGCAGTACCAGCGGATCGTCGGCTTCCGTCGGGAAGGCCACGGACAGTGGTGTGCTGGACGACATGTCGAACTCCTGATTCAGTCGGTCGAGCGGGCCGGGGTGGGCAGTGCGAGCAGCAGGGTGACGGCGATATTGATCACCGCGCATACGGCGAACAGGGTGTGAAAGGCGCGCAGCGGGTCGTCGGAGATCGCGGAGAACAGCGCCGCCAGCACGGCGATGCCGAGTGCGCCACCCACCTGTCGGGCGGTGAGGTTCATGCCGATGCCCGCCGCGAACTGTTGCGGTGGAACAGAACTCGCCGCCGCGGTGCCGAGGACGGTGACGATGATGCCGATCCCGCCACCGCCGAGCACGCCGGCGGGAACCCACGCGGTCCACAGTGCGGGTTCGGGACCGAAGGCATCGGTACTCATCCAAACCAGGGCCGCGGTCGACATCAGTCCACCGAGCACGCCCACCCACCGTTGCCCGTTCGGTGTCGTGATCCGGCCGGCGACAACGGCGGTCACCATCGACGCCACCGCGCCGACGGTCAACGCCGCCGCCGACTCGAGCACGGAGTAGTCCCAGATCGCGTTCAGGAACAGCGGCCCGGCCAGCAGCCACGCGAACATCGACGCACCGAACAGGAAAGACCCTGCGTTCGCGAGCGCGAATTGCCGTTCACGCCACAGCGAGACCGCGACCGCCGGGTTGGCGTGCCGTCGCGAGCGAACCAGCGCGAACACCGTCAGCGCGATGCCGCCGAACAACGCGACGAGCGTGCCGGGCGCGGTCCAACCCCAGGACTGACCTTCGGTGACGGCGGCGACGATCGCCCCGAGGCCGATCGCGACAGCCAGCGTGCCGAGCGGATCGGGTAGTGCGGTGTCACCGGTGGCCTTGTCGCCGCCGGGCAGCCGCAGGCCCGGCACGATCAGCGCCACCGCGATCGGCACATTGATCAGGAATACCGCCCGCCAGCCGAACGCCTCGACCAGCGCCCCGCCCAGCGCCGGGCCGACCACCGCCGCGAACCCGCCGGCCGCGGACCAGGCGCCGACGGCGGCACCGATTTTTGCCCGTGGTGTGGCCGCCAGCACCAAACCGAGCGCCGCGGGCACCATGAACGCCGCCGCGATGCCCTGCAGGACACGTCCCGCGATGAGCCAGTCCGCGCTGGGTGCGAGCCCGCACAGCAGTGAGGTGACGGCGAATCCGGCCAGCGCCACGGCGAACAGACGACGACGTCCCCAGGCGTCGGCGATGCGCCCGGCCGGGGTGAGCAGGGCCGCGAACGCGATGGCGTAGCCGCTGACGATCCAGGTCAGGGTGCCGGTGGCGGTGCCGGGATAGCTCTCGGCGATCGTCGGGAACGCGATATTGACGACGGAGAGGTCGAGGAAGGCGATGAATGCCGCGCCCGCGGCCACCGCGAGGGTGCGACCCGCGGCGCCGGAGTCGGCTGTGCTGAGTGGATCTTCGGGCCGAGCTGACACATCGGTCATGCGAGGTTCCTTCGGGAGCAGAAATAAGAACGTACGATCGTTCGTAAATTAAAGTACGACCGATCGTTCGCCTTGGCAACCCGGAGGTGGAACAATGATTCACATGACCCAGCTGACGGAACCGAGCGACCAACGGTTGGCCAAGGGTGCCCGTGCCCGCGCCACCATCGCCCGTCGCGCCGCCGAACTCGCCTCCGTCGAAGGTCTCGACGGTCTGAGTATCGGCCGACTCGCCACCGACCTCGGTATCAGCAAGAGCGGCATCGCCACCCTGTTCGGTACGAAGGAGGCCCTGCAGCTCGCCGCCGTCCAAGCGGGCCGCGATATCTTCATCGAACGAGTGATCGCCCCCGGCCTGCGCGTTCCACGCGGCGGCACCCGGGTTCGCGCGATGGTCGACGGCTGGTTCGCCCATATCGAGAATCCGCCCTTCCCCGGCGGTTGCTTCCGGGTCGCTACCCTCACCGAATTCAGCAGCAAGCCGGGCCCCGTGCGCGACGCCGTCGTTGCCGACCACGACGGCTGGCTGACCTTCCTCGCGGGGGAGGTCCGCAAGGCGCAAGCGATGGGCGAACTCGCCGATTCCGAGGCTGACCTGTTGGTATTCGAACTCGACGCAATCGTGAGTGCGGCCAATATCGCCTATCAGACTGGTGATTCGGCCCGCGTGGAGGCGGCTCACGCGATCGTGCGGCGGTTGTTGTCGGATACGCCGACTGAGGCTTAGCTGGGGACGTCCCGGCGGGACGGCACGTCGTCGGCGGCCGAATCTTGCGGTGGTTCAGCTGCCCGGTGGTCGGGGCAAGAACGGCGCCGCTACCCGGTATGGGT